>CP102260.1:683000-1017000 GCA_025146925.1 [Bacteroides] pectinophilus
CTTCCATCTCATAGGTAAATACTTCTTCAAGCGTAAGCGGAAGAATGTCAAGTATCACAGGATGCTTTGCCTGAATCTTCGCGGTAACGTCTGCTTTGTCGCCGCGTACGATAATATTGGCAACACTTCCATGCTTGGTGTAATGAAGTATATCAAGATCTGAGAATGTATCCCTGCCGTAAGTCCCTGCAAATTCCCCGGTGAATGCCACCTGAACCTTGAAAAGGGATGTCTTTAAGTTGCTTATGTCACTTTCCAGCACAAGACCTCCCTTGTGAAGCAGGGCAAGCTGGTCACACGTATCTTCAAGCTCACGAAGAGAGTGTGAGGTAAGAATTGCGGTTGCCTTGCGGTCAACAACATCCTGACATACGATATTTTTAACAAGATTACGCATTACCGGGTCGAGTCCGTCAAATGTCTCATCAAGGAAGAGATATCTCGGACGGCATGACAGCGCGAGAATAGTCGCTGCCTGCCTCTTCATTCCTTTTGAAAATGTGTTCAGGCTGCGGCTGCCGGAAAGCTTGAATATCTCCTTGAGATGTTCATAGCGTTCACCACTGAAATCAGGATAAGCAGCGGAGTAGAGCTTCGCCATCCTGTCCATTGAAGCGCCGCCGAGAAAATACAGTTCATCAGGCACAAATGCCATATGTGATTTCAATTCAGTGTTCTCGTATACATCGTTCCCGTCGATAGTGATAGTCCCCATGTCTGCACGGTATATACCCGTCAGCAGACGTAAAAATGTTGATTTGCCGGCACCGTTGGATCCGACCATGCCGTAGATACAGCCTTCCTCAATTGTACATGAGATGCCGTTCAAAGCTTTGTAATCATCAAATGTTTTTGTCAGATTGTCAGCTTTAATCATTGCTTTGCCCTCCCGTCATATTATTGGATGAGCTGTCCCCAAACACCTCATCAACACAGCTTATTACATCTTCTTTTGTGATGCCTGCCATCTTAAGGCTTATAAGCTGCGTTTTGATATCCTGTAATTCGTCCTCTTTTGCAATGTGCATAAGCTCAAGTGCATTATCTGATATAAAGCTTCCCTTGCCGGGAACTGATTTGATAAGCGTCCTTCTGTCAAGCTCGGCAATTGCCTTCTGAATCGTGTTGGGATTAACAGAAAGCTCAACAGACAAAGTCCTTACCGAAGGCATCCTGTCACCGGGCTTAAGTACACCCTTAAGGATGAATTCCTCCGTCTGCCGTATTATCTGCTCATACACAGGCGTTCTGGATATTACATCAATCTGATACATCGTCCGCCTCCTTTAGCAATATTAACTGTATTAGTACGATTAATACAGTTGTATAATAACATGCATTCCGCAGCCTGTCAAGAGGGGGAAGTGTATTGCATCAACAGACACGCTCCCACTTGGACGGCAGCGCAGCGGACGCATAACCGGCTGTAAGTAATAAAGTGTTTATAAACCAAGAGCAGTAGTGTTCCGGGTTGGCTCCCAAACAAAGCAGAATAGGTGTGTAAAAGACACGGCTATGCACCCGCCGGTACTTAGCGAACGCAAAGCGTGAGCTTAGTATCCGCTGCGAGGTGCATGCAGCGGGAGCGAGTGCCTTTTACACATCTATTCTGCCCTTATTCTGCCCTTATTCTGCCCTTATTCTGCATTTCCCCTTGTAATATTTCCACAATAAGGTAAAATGTTATGTATGCGGCTTTGAAGCCGTACGATATGAAAAATGATAGAATATTCAGGGAGAGTACATTACAATGGACAAATTAAAACCGATGCTTTTTACGGTAATGAAGGGTTACACAAAAGAGCAGTTTGTTAAGGATGTAGTAGCAGGAATTATTGTAGCGATTATAGCGCTGCCGCTTTCAATAGCACTTGCACTTGCGTCAGGCGTAGGACCGGAGCAGGGTATCTACACAGCGATAATCGCAGGCTTTATAATTTCCTTCCTTGGCGGAAGCAGTGTGCAGATTGCAGGTCCGACGGCTGCATTTGCAACAATAGTAGCGGGAATCGTGGCAGAGAACGGAATGTCAGGACTCGCAACGGCAACAATACTTGCCGGAATTATACTTATAGTCATGGGACTTTTAAGATTCGGAAGTCTTATAAAGTTCATACCTTATACGATTACAGTAGGTTTTACAGCCGGAATTGCGGTAACAATAGTTATAGGACAGCTCAAGGATTTCTTTGGAATAACATATGCACAGGGAACACAGGCTGTTGAGACAATGGAAAAGCTTAAGGCGGATGTTGCATTTGCAGGAACCGTTAACTGGCAGGCAGTGATAGTAGGCGTTGTATGTCTTGCCGTGCTTATCGTATGGCCTAAGATAAGTGAAAAGATTCCGGGTTCACTTATAGCTGTAATAGTGGGAATTGTTATGGTTAAGGGAATCGGAATGCATGTAAATACAATCGGAGACCTCTATACAATAAGTAATGCACTTCCAAAGCCTGTTATGCCTGATTTCAGTCTTGAGACTGTAGGCAGAATGCTTCCGGATGCATTTACAATAGCTATACTTGCAGCGATAGAATCACTGCTTTCATGTGTTGTAGCTGACGGAATGGTTAATTCAAGACACCGATCCAATATGGAGCTTGTTGCGCAGGGTGCGGGTAATATCGGTTCTGCATTATTTGGCGGAATTCCTGCAACGGGAGCAATAGCAAGAACAGCAGCTAATATTAAGAACGGCGGACGCACACCTGTTGCCGGAATGGTGCATGCAATTGTGCTGCTGCTTGTGCTGGTTGTACTTATGCCATATGCGGCACTTATTCCGATGCCGACAATTGCGGCTATTCTTTTCATGGTAGCTTACAATATGTGCCAGTGGGGAACTTTCGTACATTTAGTGAAAACTGCGCCAAAGAGTGATATAATTGTACTTGTGCTTACATTTGCGCTTACAGTTATATTTGACCTTGTCGTAGCAATTGAGATAGGAATGATACTTGCATGTCTGCTCCTTCTCAGGCGTATGAGTGAGGAATCAGAGGTTAAGAGCTGGAAATATATTGAGGATGAGAATGATCCTGACAGCATTATGCTCCGCAAGGTACCTAAGCATGTAAGAGTATATGAGATAAGCGGTCCGATGTTTTTCGGAGCTGCTGACAGAATAGCAACAATTTCAGTAAAGGACTTTACCAGGTGCCTCGTTATAAGAATGCGTGCGGTTAACGCACTTGACGCAACAGCGATGCATTCACTTGAGGAGCTTTACGATAAACTCAGCAAAAAACATATAGCAGTAGTATTTTCACATGTGAATGAGCAGCCTATGCATGTTATGCAGAAGGCAGGATTTGTTGAAAAAGTAGGCAGTGAGAATTTCTGTGAGCACATTGATGAAGCGCTTGAAAGAGCAGCAGGATTTGATTCTAACGACTGATATTTGAAGAATGACCGGTGATGGTCAGGTATGGAGGCATCATATGGATAATAATGAAGGGAAGCACAGGCAGGCTGATATTGCAGACGATAACCGTAAGAAGTGGAATTATGACATAAAAAAATATGCCGTTGTGGCAAGTGTCGCCATAGTGACATTCTTTATTTGTGTGCTGCTTTTCTTCATTGTATACAGATACAGTGGTTTTGCCAAAATCTGGGACAAGCTTATGTCTATTATGCAGCCGTTTATAATAGGAATTGTGCTTGCATATATTGTCAATCCGATAATGATGGTGGTTGAAGGGATAGTAATGCGTCTTATCGGACCTAAGGTGAAGAATCCAAAGACTGCCGAGAAGACGGCAAGAGGCATTGGAATCGTATGCGCGCTTATGCTGTTTATACTTATTATCGTGTTCCTGCTTGAACTTATCATACCTCAGATAATCAGCAGTGTTCAGGGAGTTGTCGGAAGTCTTCCGGATGAGATCAGCTCATTTGTTGCATGGGTAACAGAGGTGACAAGGGGCAATGAGCAGATATCCAATATGGTTGAAAAAGGGATTATCTCAGGAACAGACTTTATCGGCAAGTGGGTTCAGGATCACCTGCTTCCACAGGCTAATACGTACATTGTATCAATTACGACAGGTGTAGTTAATGTTGCCAGGATAGTTGTAAATGTATTTGTCGGCATTATTATTTCGGTATATGTACTTGCCAGCAAGGAAAGATTCATCGGACAGTCCAAGAAGATGATATATACGATGTTTGACGCGAAGCGCGGCAATATAATAATAAGGACGGCAAGAAAGAGCAATGAGATATTTGGCGGATTTATTATGGGCAAGATAATAGATTCACTTATTATAGGAGTGCTCTGCTATGTAGGGCTTCTTATACTCAGAATGCCATATCCTACGCTTGTCAGTGTTATTGTCGGTGTAACCAATGTAATTCCATTTTTTGGTCCGTACATCGGAGCAGTACCGAGTTTTATAATTATTACGCTTGCCAATCCAATCAAGGGACTGTATTTCCTTGTATTCATTCTCGTTTTACAGCAGCTTGACGGTAATGTAATCGGACCGAAGATTCTTGGGGATTCAACAGGACTTTCGCCATTCTGGGTTGTATTTGCAATTATTGCAGCCGGAGGAATATTCGGATTTGCAGGAATGCTTCTTGGTGTGCCAACATTTGCAGTTATATATTACATAGCAGGCGAGATAGTCAGTCATAAGCTTAAGATGCGTAATCTTCCGCCGGATACAGAGAGTTACATAAAGGCTGAAGAACTTGATATTTCCACAAATGAAATCAAATACAAAGAGTAATTGTCAGAATATTTTAAATAATACACACAATTAAGAGAATAAAATACAAAAGATAATATAAAAACAAAATAATTAAAAATATTTTAGAAAAAGTATTGACAAAACTGAACCTCAATGGTAATATACATACATAAACAAGAGAGATACATAAAGTATCAATCAGAAGTCAATTGATTAATCAAACTGAATTAATCAAAGTCAAGACAGCAGGGAGGTTGATACCGTTGGGCCAGACATAGTAATAACAGTCAATATGAAGTGGTAGTACTGGACAGGAGTTTTAATAACAGTATTCATATTGAACAATACCACATTAATATCCAAGATTTCAGATTCGTGTAAAGAAACGATGAAGAAGAAGCGTACATTTTATACAACCTGAAAGTTCATGAAGACGCTATATCCGAATACAGCATACGCAGCAAGCGTTAGATGCATATAATGAAGATAGTAAGCAGCAGGAACTGATGGAAGATATATCTTGTAGGTTGTGAGAGATTAAGAATAGGGTTCTTATCTTGAAACTTGATATTATAATAAGCGTCACTGTACAGAGAATGAGAGCAGTGAGGAAAGAGAGAAAAAATTGAATAACGAATCAGAGTTTTAGAACGACCATTGTACTTAAGTAATACGAGAGTATGATGGTCGTTCGCTTTTTATGAACAGCCTGACTTCTGCATGATACTATGATTTTTATTAGAACTGTCTTTTTGAGAAAAATATGCTATAATGCTATAGTATGATGTGATGTCTGCAGAATTGTGTGAGTAATTCGCAGGTATCGGGGCGGTGCCGAAAGTCCCCTTTTATGAGGTCTTTGACACCAACGTAAGTCTGAATATATATAAGCGAGGTATTACAATGAGTGAAGCATGCAGTCATAACTGTGGAAGCTGTAGTGAGAATTGCAGCGAGAAAATGGATTTTCGTAAGAGCCTTCATGAGGGCAGCAGCGTTAAGAAAGTAATAGGAGTTGTCAGCGGTAAAGGCGGAGTCGGTAAGTCAATGATAACATCACTGCTTGCCGTTGCGGCACAGCAGTCAGGAGCACGTACGGCAATACTTGATGCAGATATAACAGGCCCTTCAATTCCAAGAGCGTTTGGAATTAAGAGTAAGGCATCAAGTGATGGAGTTGTACTTATGCCGGTTAGTTCTAAGACAGGAATACAGATTATGTCGACCAATCTCCTGCTTGCCAATGAGACGGATCCGGTAATATGGAGAGGACCTGTAATAGCAGGATGTGTTGAGCAGTTCTGGACAGATGTTATGTGGAATGATGTTGATGTTATGCTTGTGGATATGCCTCCGGGAACAGGAGATGTGCCGCTTACGGTATTCCAGTCAATACCTGTGGATGGAATTGTAATAGTCACAACTCCTCAGGAACTCGTCGGCATGATAGTGGAGAAGGCGGTTAATATGGCTTCAACAATGAATGTCCCTATACTTGGAATAGTAGAGAATATGTCATATTTTGAATGTCCTGACTGCAAGAGCCGTCATGAGATATTCGGTAAGAGCCACATAGAAGAGATTGCGGCACAGTACGGAATAAGCAATATTGCTAAACTTCCTATAGATTCATCACTTGCTGCCAATGCAGATGCAGGAACAGTGGAAGATTACAGCGGAGCAGATCTTGCAGAACTTAAGGCATTCTATAGCACACTGATGTAATAATACGGAATGAGTAATTTCTGAAGAACACTGACAGGCGGAAGGTATGAGCCCAGGTCGATGAAAATAGGGCAGCATACAAGGCACAGGATAGCATACAGAGGGATAATACTCATCATGATGCGGCTTTTGCGTATGCATAGCGATAATGCGAAGGCAAATAATATGCATATAGCCGCAAATACAGTTATCGAAGACAGTTCTTCTGATAATCCGGAATGTGAGCCGGACAGCATTAATGATAACAGAGACGACAATGCGAACAGTATTGTCGGGATAGCGGTGTATACAAGTCGTCCGAGGATGGTCATTCGTCCCTGCATGGCTAAGAATACACCGCTTTCTTTATCTGTGACATATTGCGAACATCCAAACATTGCAGCTATTGTGATAAGTATTGCGAGTATGCCGCGAAGCGGAAAAAGCTGTGTATCTGCCTGATATTCAGCAGAATGTGGGGCTGATGTGCCGTATGTGCCGGACTGGGCTTTACCGGAGACATCAAGAAGCCTGAATTCCACATGAAAGGTGGCAGGACCATTAAGATAGTAGTCAAAGCGTTCATTTACATAATCTTTTGCAATATGTGAGGCGGTGCTGTCAGTGCCGGCCAGTGACGAGGCATAGTCGGCTGCAATTGATTGACCGAATATGCCGAACATTGAGTGAAATACCATTTCGCTGGACAGTGATGCCATCATGGATGAAGGAGAGCTTACAAGCTTTATACAACCGGAATATTTACCGCCTGATATGCATGCTGAGAGATTGTCGGGAAAGATGTATCCGCAGTCTGTTCTGCCGCTTATAATATCATTATTAAGCTCGTCGGCAGATGATGCCTCATAATATTCCATAGTTGTGCTGTCGGAAGACTCAATAAGATGCTGCATGGTCTGGTGTGCAAGAATGTCATTGCCGGCTGCAAGCATACCGATTCGCACAGGTTCGCTTTCGTTAAGCTGTGGAACCGAAGAGATTATGTATACACAGACAGGCATGGCAATTAAAAATATGGTCATAAGCCTGTAATTAAGCTGTCTTTTAAGAAGAAGAAAAAATCTTATAAAATATGCTCTCATAGTAATCCCCATTCCTGCCCATTTTCAAGGCATATCAAGTTTGTGCGCAAGTGTTGTTATGCATGCTGACAGAATGCAGACTGCCAGACATCCGGTTATGCAGCTTAAGTCAATATTATTGCATAGAACGCCTCTGAATGCACCTATAATATAAGTTGCAGGTACCAATACAGCCGATTTTTGGAGAACTGAAGGCAGGAAAGCCTTCGGAACCAATCCTCCTGCAAGAAATACCATCAGCACAGTCATTATAAATAAAAGTATTATACCGGCACCTGTGTTATCTGACAGCGAAAGCAGCATCTGCGATAATGAGAATATAGCAGGTAATGCAAATGCCAGCATAAGCACGGATGACGGGCCGAATGCGGTAAATACGTCCTGTAATGTGTAACGTACCTGCGGTGATAATTCCGCTGCGGTAATAGCAATTCCGGCAATTATAAGAATCAGAATAAGATAAGCTGCACTGACAGCTGAAAATCTGCATGCGGATGAAATGATGTAAGGTACTCCGTTACGCTTTATTGCAGCCTGTGTACAGGAGTTCTCGCTGCGAAGAAGACTGATACAGGATATTGATGACAGCATTATAAGCAATACGGCACCCGTACAGAAATAGAACTGTATAAGTGTCAGGCTGCCTGTTGATGATATGGTTTCTTTGCTGAAATACACAGAGCGGTCAAGCGCATGCGAGAGGTATTTGTCATTAAGATACAGTTCGGCAGCGGCAATCTCATCCTTAAGGCCGTATCTGCCGCAATAGTCATCTACAGCGTATATGCCGGCCTGCGCGATTGCCAGGTCACCTACGCCGGCGTTCACAAGTTCTCGAAACAGTGGAGAAGATGATGTCGAACCGCTTTTTGGAAGGATTACCTGTGCGGGGGTGTTGGTTCCGTTCATAATATGTTCTATGAATTGTCCCGGAACAAGTATAATGGCATCCACCGAACCATCGCGCATATTATTAAAGGCATCATCCTCAGACATTTCCGTGAAGGAGCACTGATTTTTTACTGTATCAATCTCATTTATGAATGAAAATGCTGCGCGCGTGTATCTGTCGCTGTCTTCAGGAAGCACAAGCGCAACGTTAAGTGGTTCTTTGTGGCTGCTGCTATACAGAAGCTTTGTGCCGGCAAATGCAGCAAGCCCTGTAATTGAAGCAAAGCAGGCGGTTGTTGCAAGTATAACGGGAATCATTCTGAAAGCAGCTTTAATCTGTAAAGAGAAGAAAAGCAGTATTTTATTGAGCTGTATATTCATTGACGAACCTCCGGAATGCGGATATACCTGATCAGGGTGTCTGCAATGTCTGCGCTGCTGCGTACGGAACGCCTTAAGAATTCGAGTTCGGTAAGGCGGCCGCCTGCCATAAGATATATCCTGTCACACAGTTCCAGTTCACCGGTCTCATGGCTTGCTATTATGACTGTATTACCTGTGTTGACGTAAGAACGGAGATAATTCTTGATATCTTCCTTACATACGATGTCAAGAGATGCACCGGGTTCGTCAAGAATAAGTACCTGAGGATCACGGGCGATGGCACAGGCAATTGAAAGCCGCTTTTTCATGCCGCCGGACAGCTTGCTGACATCATAGCTGCGGTATGCATCAAGACCGAACCGGGAGAGTATTCCGCCTGCCATGTCGTCATCAATGCGGCGGCCTGTCTCACAGTACCAGAAGCGGAGATTATCATAGACACTCAGATGGCTTAACAGAGGATTGTCCTGCGGTACAAACCCTGTGTAGCGCAGGAATGTGCCACGTTCTTTCGTTGCATCATGGTTATCATAGAAAATATGGCCTGATTCAGCTTTGGAAGAGCCGGACAGAATACCAAGAAGAGTAGATTTGCCGCATCCGTTAGCACCTACGATGCCTATGCACTCACCATGTTCTGCGTAAAATGATGCACCGCGAAGAACTTCGCGTCTGCGGTAACTTTTGTGAATATCCCTTACCTCTATAAAACTCATAAATACTCCATTCTTATTCAAAATAAGCTGTTACACAAAGCAGGAACGACGATGGACGACGACAGCTTTATGTAACAGCTTATGATGTGTATTAGTTTAGTTATTCTCCTGATAATCAAGAGCAGCCTTGATGAAGCCCTTGAAGAGAGGATGTGGACGGTTAGGACGTGACTTGAGTTCAGGATGTGCCTGAGTACCGATGAACCAAGGATGGTCAACATTCTCAATCATCTCAACGATTCTTCCGTCAGGTGAGATACCTGAAAGCATTATGCCGTTATCTGT
Source organism: [Bacteroides] pectinophilus (assembly GCA_025146925.1). Taxonomy (NCBI): domain Bacteria; kingdom Bacillati; phylum Bacillota; class Clostridia; order Eubacteriales; species [Bacteroides] pectinophilus. The sequence continues at coordinate 692,784 of CP102260.1, forward strand.
AAATGCCTTGCGGTAGTCATTGTTAACTTCGTAACGGTGACGGTGTCTCTCATGAATTGTCTCTGTGCCGTACATCTTATATGCGATGCTGTCAGTATTAAGAACACATGGATATGAACCAAGACGGAGTGTTCCGCCAATGTCATCAATTCCCTCCTGATCAGGCATAAGATGAATTACAGGATGAGTTGTCTCAGGTGAAAGCTCAACGCTGTGTGCATCTGTATATCCGAGAACATTACGTGCAAATTCTATAAGGGCAATCTGCATACCGAGGCAGATTCCAAAGTAAGGAATCTTATTCTCTCTTGCATACTGTGCTGCAAGAACCATACCTTCAATACCTCTGTCGCCGAATCCACCGGGAACGATAATTCCTGATACTCCGCCAAGAAGCTCATCGGCATTCTCCTTAGTAAGAAGCTCTGAATCAACCCATCTGATATCAACAGAAGCATAGTTGGCAACACCGCCATGCTTAAGAGCCTCGACAACACTTATATATGCATCGTGCAGCTGTGTATACTTACCGACAAGTGCAATACTTACGCTTGTCTTAGGATTCTTCCATGCAGTGCACATCTCACGCCATTCCTTAAGATCCGGTTCAGGACACTCAAGATTGAGGCATTCACATGCAACCTGTGCAAGATGCTCTTCTTCCATTGCAAGAGGAGCTTCATATAAAATATCTACGTCAAGGTTCTGAAGAACGTGTGAACTTGGAACGTTACAGAACAGAGCAATCTTGTCCTTGAGTCCCTTATCAAGCGGATGTTCTGAACGGCATACGATGATATCAGGCTGGATACCCATACCCTGAAGTTCCTTAACACTTGCCTGTGTAGGCTTGGTCTTCATCTCACCTGAAGCACGAAGGTAAGGTATAAGGGTAACGTGGATGAGAATTGCATTCTCACGGCCTACTTCATGCTGGAACTGCCTGATAGCTTCGAGGAAAGGCTGGCTTTCGATATCACCTACAGTTCCACCGACTTCGATAATTGCAATCTTGGTATCATCTGTTGAATAGTCGCGGTAGAAGCGGCTCTTAATCTCGTTAGTTATATGAGGAATTACCTGAACTGTTCCCCCGCCAAAGTCTCCGCGGCGCTCCTTGGAAAGAACCGACCAGTAGATCTTGCCTGTTGTTACGTTGGAATTCTTAGTAAGACTTTCGTCGATAAATCTCTCGTAATGTCCAAGATCAAGGTCTGTCTCAGCTCCGTCGTCAGTTACGAATACTTCACCATGCTGAATAGGGTTCATTGTACCCGGATCGATATTGATATAAGGATCAAACTTCTGCATTGTTACAGAAAATCCTCTTGACTTTAAGAGACGTCCAAGCGAAGCCGCTGTAATTCCCTTTCCTAAACCTGAAACAACACCACCTGTAACAAATACATATTTTACGGGCATGATTAACCTCCTTCGTAGTAACTCATATTAATAATCAAATAATAATTGTATCTTTACAAACACTTTTATAGTATACAACGAAAACATTTTAATTTCTACATGTATTTCAATATTTTTAAAATAAAAAATAAAACAGAAAATTACTACATACAAATTTCACATTATATGGAGTTGATTTTATTGCGGAAAATCCATATAATGATATAAGTGTCAGAAAAAATAATAATATATAGAAGAAAGAGAAAAATAATGGATAATAGACAGAACAATGGTCAGGGACCGAGAGGCGACGGGAACCGCGGACCCAAATTCAATCAGACAGTGGTAATTCTTTTGATAGCCGCGCTTATTACATTTATCGGTATAAGCTGGCTTAATGGCATGGTCAAGAATGCCACATACAAAGAGATAACATATGACGAATTCTTAAGCATGCTTGATGACGGAGAGATTGGAAAGGTATCATTCGAGCAGGACAGAATTCTTATTGAACCGGCAAAACAGAACAATTCAATGGGTGTTAAGTACACTTATTATACAGGATATATCAATGATGATGAGATAGTAAGCAAGCTTGAAGAGAGTGGAGTTACATTCAGTGGATACATTCCGAGCACTAATTCATCGGTTGTTGATTTCCTGCTTGCATATGTACTTCCGCTTTTGTTTATCTACCTGCTGTTTGGCCTTGTATACAGAAGAATGTCCAAAGGCGGCGGTGGCGGCATAATGGGAATGGGCGTTGGCAAGAGCAATGCCAAGGTATATGTCCAGAAGGAGACAGGAGTTACATTCCGTGATGTGGCAGGTCAGGATGAAGCCAAAGAGTCACTTACAGAGATAGTTGACTTCCTTCATAATCCTGATAAGTATTCCCACATCGGTGCCAAGCTTCCTAAGGGTGCTTTGCTTGTAGGTCCTCCGGGAACAGGTAAGACGCTTCTTGCGAAGGCTGTTGCAGGCGAGGCGAAGGTTCCTTTCTTTTCACTCTCAGGTTCGGATTTTGTTGAGATGTTTGTTGGTGTCGGTGCTTCAAGAGTAAGAGATTTGTTCAAGCAGGCACAGCAGTCGGCACCATGTATCATATTTATTGATGAGATTGATGCAATCGGTAAGAGCCGTGATTCAAAAATGGGCGGTAATGATGAACGAGAGCAGACTCTTAACCAGCTCCTCTCGGAGATGGACGGATTTGATGCATCCAAGGGTATATTTATCCTTGCAGCAACTAACAGACCGGATGTCCTTGATAAGGCGCTCTTAAGACCGGGAAGATTCGACAGAAGAATTATAGTTGATAAGCCGGATCTCAAAGGCCGTATAGATACGCTTAAGGTTCATTCAAAGGGCGTACTTATGGACGATACGGTAGATCTTGAAGCAATTGCACTTGCAACATCCGGTGCGGTAGGTTCAGACCTTGCCAATATGATTAACGAGGCTGCAATCATGGCAGTTAAGGCAGGAAGAAAGTATGTTTCACAGAAAGACCTGTTTGAAGCTGTTGAAGTTGTTATTGCAGGTAAAGAGAAGAAGGACAGAATCTTAAGCAAGGAAGAGAAGAAGACTGTTGCATATCATGAAGTAGGACATGCACTTATTACTGCGCTTAAGAAGCATGCTGAGCCTGTCCAGAAGATTACGATAGTTCCGCGAACGATGGGCTCACTCGGATATGTAATGCAGGTACCCGAGGAAGAAAAGTACCTCATGACCAAGGATGAGCTTATGACAAGGATTGTTACATGCCTCGGAGGAAGGGCAGCAGAAGAGCTTGTCTTTGACAGTGTTACAACCGGAGCATCCAATGATATTGAAAAAGCAACCAATATCGCAAGAGCTATGATAACGCAGTATGGTATGTCAGACAAATTCGGGCTTATGAGCCTTGAATCTGTTGAAAACAAATATCTTGACGGAAGGACTGTCCTTAACTGCAGCGATGTTACATCAGCTGAGATAGATTCAGAGGTAAAGGATCTTCTTAAGAGATGTTATGATGAAGCGAAGTCACTGCTTGCAGCTAACAGGGATGTGCTTGACAGAATAGCTGATTATCTGTATGAGGAAGAGACAATAACCGGTAAGCAGTTCATGGAGATATTCAATGACGTGAAGAATCCAAAGCCGGATACGGAAGAAAGCAGCGATGACAGCTCACTTCATGGCAGTGTATTTTCTGATATAGAGGATAATTTCAAAATCTGATAACCGGTATTACGATAACATAAGGCAGGGAATAAGCTGTTAAGGCTATGCCCTGCCTTATGTTTCTTATATTTTGCAAATGAACGGAGGGCAGCATGTTTGATATAGAAGAGGAGCTTAAAAAACTTCCGTCTAAGCCGGGAGTTTATATAATGCATGATAAGACGGATGCAATAATATATATCGGTAAGGCTGTAAGTCTTAAAAACAGAGTGAGACAGTATTTTCAGAGCAGCCGTAATCTGTCGGTCAAGATACAGCATATGGTTTCTAATATAGACCATTTTGAATATATAATTACAGATTCGGAGCTCGAAGCACTTGTGCTTGAGTGTAACCTTATCAAGGAGCACCGGCCGAAGTACAACACTATGCTTAAGGATGACAAGTCCTATCCTTTTATAAAGGTGACGGTTAATGAGAAGTATCCGAGAGTGTTATTTGCAAGAAGCATGAAAAAAGATAAGAGCAGGTATTTCGGGCCATATACGAGTGCAGGGGCGGTTAAGGATACGATTGAGCTTTTGTGCAGACTCTACAGGATAAGAACATGCAGCCGTAAGCTGCCGGCTGATATGTGTAAGGACAGGCCGTGTCTTAATTACCATATTAATCAGTGCAGTGCGCCGTGTCAGGGATATATAAGCGAAGAAGAATACAAGGAGTCTGTGCGTCAGGTTATAGATTTCCTTAACGGCAATTACTCAGAGATTCTTAATAAGCTCAAAGATAAGATGATGGAAGCATCCGATAAGATGGAATATGAGGACGCGGCGCAGTACCGTGACCTGATAACCAGTGTAAAGCAGATAGCGCAGAAGCAGAAGATTACAGACAGTGATTTTGAGGACAGGGACGTAATTGCATGTGCAATTCAGGGCGATGACGCTGTTGTTCAGGTATTCTTTATCAGAGGCGGCAAACTTCTCGGAAGAGAACATTTTCATATGAATGTAGCTGCCAGTGACAGCAGAATGGAGATTGTCCAGGAGTTTATGAAGCAGTATTACGGAGGAACTCCGTATATACCGGGGATAATTATGGTTCAGGATGAGCTTTCCGAAAAAGATATCATCAGTGAATGGCTTACTTCAAGACGCGGACTTAAGGTGTCAATTCTTGTGCCTAAGAAGGGTACAAGGGAAAAGATGGTTGAGCTTGCATTCAAGAATGCACAGATGGTTCTTGATAAGGATAATGAGAGAATCAAAAATGAACAGAAGAAGACGGTCGGTGCAATGCAGGAGATTGCTGACTGGCTCGACCTTGGAACGATAAAGCGTGTTGAGGCATATGATATCTCCAATACAAACGGTATAGAGTCTGTAGGTTCAATGGTTGTGTTTGAAGACGGCAGACCTAAGAATAATGACTACAGAAAGTTCAGGATAAAGACTGTCAAGGGGCCTGATGATTATAAGAGTATGCGTGAAGTCCTTACAAGAAGATTCACAAGAGGAATGGAAGAAAGAAGAATTCTTGTGGAACAGGAACATAAGGACAGACTTCTTGCCGAGCAGGAGATTGTAATAGATGAGGCAGCAGGCGGTGAAACAAAGGAAAAGATACATCTGGCAGGATTCAATGTATATCCTGATCTTATCATGATGGATGGAGGACGCGGCCAGGTTAATATTGCGCTGGATGTCCTTAATGAACTGGGACTTGATATTCCGGTATGCGGTATGGTTAAGGATGACAATCACAGAACAAGAGGACTTTATTATAATAATGTAGAGATTCCGATAGACAGGCACAGTGAGGGCTTCAAGCTTATAACAAGAGTACAGGATGAAGCGCACAGATTTGCAATTGAATACCACAGAAGCTTGAGAAGCAAAGCACAGGTAAGCTCAGTCCTTGATGACATTGAAGGGGTAGGACCGGCAAGGCGCAAGGCTCTTATGAAGCATTTCCTTGATATTAACGTGATAAGAAATGCAGACGTGGAAGAGCTGATGCAGGCGGACGGGATTACAAGGCAGGTGGCCGGGAATATTTACAGATATTTCCATTAAGCGTCAGTGGCGATGGCATAACATGTCATCCGATAATTAATCAAATATCTTTGCTTTGGCGGTTGATAGATAAACACTGATAGATTATAATATATTCAAAACAGCGTGAAAAGTGCGCAGGAATGAGGTATATAATGGCGGCATCTGAAAAGGTTAAGTTATCCAAAATAATTAAAAAAATGCAGCTTGTCAATAAGACACCGCAGATAGATACACGTACAATCTGGGTTCACCAGCCTGATGTTAACAGACCGGCACTCCAGCTTGCAGGTTTTTATGATCATTTTGATAATGAGAGAATACAGGTAATAGGCTATGTTGAGCAGGCATACCTTGATTCCATTTCGGCTGATGAGAGAAAGTTAAGATATACACAGCTTCTTTCAAGCAACATTCCATGCGTTGTATTCTGCAGGGATCTTGAACCTGAGGAGTGCATGCTTGAGATAGCACTTAAGTATGGTGTTCCTATTCTTAAGTCACATGATGCCACATCATCATTTATGGCAGAGACAATCAGATGGCTGAATGTGCAGCTTGCACCTTGTATTGTTATTCATGGCGTATTAGTTGATGTATACGGCGTAGGCGTACTTATAACAGGCGAGAGCGGAATAGGTAAGAGTGAAGCGGCTCTTGAACTTATCAAGAGAGGACACAGACTTGTGACGGATGATGCTGTTGAGATACGTAAAGTGAGTGATGAGACACTTATTGGTACGGCACCGGGAATCACCAAGTATTTTATTGAACTTCGCGGAATAGGTATTGTCGATGTCAAGACGCAGTTTGGTGTAGAGAGTGTCAAAGAGACACAGCAGATTGACATGGTTATCAAGCTTGAAGATTGGAATCGTGAGAAGGAATATGACAGACTTGGTCTTGAGGAAGAGTATATAGAATACCTCGGTAATAAGGTTGTGTGCCATACACTTCCTGTGCGTCCGGGACGTAACCTTGCTGTTATAGTTGAGACCGCAGCGGTTAATCACAGAACTAAGGTTATGGGTTATAATGCTGCCAAGGAGCTTTACAGAAGAGTTCAGGAGAACCTCATGAAGACAGAGGATGATGATTATGATGAAGACTGATACCGGTTATGAAAAAAGATATTATTTCGGCATAGATATTGGCGGCACTTCGGTCAAGGCTGCAGTATTTGATGAGAGCGATAACACGGTCGGTACATATGAATTTGCAACTGATAAGGAAGACAACGGAAGCCACATACTTAATGATGTGGCTGACTTTGTTTCTTCATGGATGAATGAGAATGGCGCTGATGCATCTGTAATCGGCGGAATCGGAATAGGTGTTCCGGGTGCCGTGCTTGATGACGGAACGGTTAACGGCTGCGTTAATCTTGGCTGGGGCGTTGTTAATGTGAAGGCGGAACTTGAAAGACTGACCGGCATAAGGACTGTTGCAGGCAATGATGCCAATGTGGCTGCACTTGGTGAATATGCCGGTTATTATGCGGGGCTGTCATCATTCTTTTTTGTTACGCTCGGAACTGGTGTCGGTGGCGGTCTGATAATGAATGGAAGACCGGTGTGCGGCATTAACGGAGCGGCTGCGGAGATTGGACACCTTCCGATTGTTACTGATGAAGACAGAATGTGTACATGCGGCAAGAAAGGGTGCCTTGAACAGGCAGCGTCCGCAACGGGTATTGTGCATGAAGCATTAAAACGCCTTAACAGTGCGTCGGACAGCAGTGCTGCCGTATCATCGCTTCAGAAGTATGATAAAGCTGCACTTACTGCAAAAGATGTATTTGATGAGGCAAAAGCAGGAGATATTGTGGCCGGGAGTGTAATAGACAGGGCTGCAGAGTATCTTGGCAGAGGAATAGCATGCGTTGCATGTGCGGTTAATCCCGAATGTATAGTTATAGGCGGAGGGATGGCGGCAGCAGGGGAATATTTCCTTGATAAGGTGCGCGCAAGTTACAGGGCAAATGTATTCTATCCTATGAAGGATACTCCGATTGTGAAGGCAGAACTCGGCAATGATGCCGGGGTATATGGAGCAGCGCATCTTGTAATGCCTTCCAGTAATAATGAAAGGAAATAGTCATTTTGATAGTCTGTGATTCAGAGTTTGTAAAAGAGATTGGCAATATAACCGGAGTGGATAATATATTGTGCAATGAGAGCATGAAGACGCATACTACCCTTAGAATCGGAGGCAATGCGGATTATTTTGTTATGCCGCGCTCCAATGAAGGACTGCGTGACGTTATTAAGTGTGCAAAGAAGTATGGCATAGAGTATTATATTCTTGGCAATGGAAGTAATCTGCTTGTTGCAGATGCCGGATATCGTGGAATGATGATATATACAGGCAGATATTTTGATAAGATATCCTATGACGGGGCTGATAAGGCTGGTGCGGCTTGTAATACCGATGCAGATGAATGTGTAGTATATGCACAGTCAGGGGTAAGGCTTTCAAGGCTCGGCAACAGTCTTATGGAACGGGCTTATACAGGATTTGAATTCGCGGCGGGAATACCGGGGACGGTAGGAGGCGCGGTAGTGATGAATGCGGGAGCTTACGGCGGAGAGATTAAGGATGTAATAGTTGCTGCAGAGGTGCTGACTAAGGATGGCAGGATAATAACGCTGACAAAGGATGAGCTGAAGCTGGGATACAGAACAAGTATAATTGCTTCGGAAGGTTATGTTGTACTCGGAGCGTGGTTTAAGCTGCGCAGAGGCGACAGAGAGCAGATAAAGCAGAGGATGAAGGAACTTGCCGGATTAAGAAAGGATAAGCAGCCGCTTGAGTATCCAAGCGCAGGAAGTACATTTAAGAGACCGGAAGGATATTATGCCGGCAAACTTATCTCAGATGCAGGATTAAAAGGATACCGTATCGGAGGGGCTATGGTTTCTGACAAACATGCCGGATTTGTGATTAATGTAAAAGACGCAACGGCAGCGGATTTTATTGCCCTTACAGATGCTGTCAGGGATAAAGTATATGATATGTATGGGGTGCGTCTGGAACTTGAAGTTAAGGTTATCGGACAGATTTAGATAGGAGATTCAGTATGAGAATGGTAATTGTGACCGGAATGTCCGGTGCAGGTAAATCTACGGCGCTGAAGGTTCTTGAGGATGCAGGTTATTACTGCTGTGACAATATGCCGATTTCGCTTGTTATCAAGTTTGCTGAGCTGGCTTCATCAAAGGAATCGTCAAGAGAGAATATCGCACTTGGTGTGGATATAAGAAGCGGAGATGCATTAGATGAGTTTTCAGACGTACTCGAAGAGATGGGCCGGAGGAGATATGATTACAGAATACTATTTCTTGATGCCAATGACGATGTACTTGTTAAGAGATATAAGGAGACAAGAAGGGCACATCCGCTTGCCAATGGCGGAAGAATAGACCACGGAATCAGGCTGGAGAGAGAAAAACTGCGCTTCCTTAAGGATAAGGCGGATTATATAATTGATACGAGCCAGCTCCTTACAAGAGAGCTGAAGCAGGAGATAGAGAAGATATTTGTCGGTGACGGAAAGTTCAGCAATCTGTATATTACGGTGCTTTCATTCGGCTTCAAATACGGCATACCGGCTGATGCTGATCTTGTATTTGACGTAAGATTTCTTCCTAATCCATATTATGTGGAGGGGTTACGTAATCTCACAGGTAATGATAAGGAGATACAGGATTATGTCATGCAGTTTGATACGGCATCTGAGTTCCTTGATAAGCTTGAAGACATGCTGCGTTTTCTGATACCTAATTATGTGCTTGAGGGCAAGAACAGCCTTGTTATAGCTATAGGCTGCACCGGAGGCAAACACAGGTCAGTAACGCTTGCTAACGCAATATCAGAGAGACTGAGCGGAATGGAGTATGGTATTAAGACAGAACACCGTGATATAGATAAGGACAGGAAGAGAAGCTAATGTCATTTTCATCAGAAGTAAAAGAGGAACTTTCAAGACATACAGGTACGGCGAGACATTGCCAGATTGCGGAATTCGCGGCGATTGCCGGCCTTTGCGGGAGAATATCATCAGCCGGTGACGGAAGCGTTACGCTTGTTATATCAACCGAAAATGAAATAGTTGCAAGAAAGTGCTTTACATTATTGCGAAAAACATTTAATATAAATGCTTGTAATCCTGTTAACATTGACGAGATTAAAAGAGGCAATGTATACGAGATAAAGATTGACGACAGTGAGCAGGTTATAAGAATCCTTCAGACACTTAAGGTGTATGAGGATGGAAGGGTGGCCAATGCGAAGTGGCTTGTCAATCCGATGCTTATTCAGATGACATGCTGCAAGAGAGCTTTTATAAGAGGAGCATTTCTTGCGTCAGGTTCAATAAGTGATCCGAATAAGTTTTATCATCTTGAGATTGTGTGCGACACACCATCACAGGCCTGCCAGATCAGGGATGTCATGAATACGTTCGGTGCTGAGGCTAAGGTTATACAGCGTAAGAAGTATTATGTCGTGTATGTAAAGGAAGGTACACAGATTTCAGATCTGCTCAACGTCATGGAAGCAGGCGTTGCTCTTATGAACTTTGAGAATGTCCGTATTGTGAAGGAGATGCGCAACAGTGTTAACAGGCAGGTGAACTGTGAAACAGCGAATCTTAATAAGACGGTATCAGCTGCAGTAAGGCAGATAGAGGATATTGAACGTATCAGGGATACCGTAGGACTTGAATATCTGGCACCTGGGCTCAGGGCTGTTGCGATAGCGCGTCTGGAGAATCCGGATATGAATCTTAAGGATCTGGGTGAGATATTAGACCCGCCGGTAGGAAAGTCAGGGGTTAATCACAGACTCCGCAAGATAGGAGAGATTGCGGCAGAATTAAGTGGAGGAGACATCTAATGATAACTAAGAATATTACAGTTGATCCTGCATCAGTAGCAGATGCAAGTACTACAGCAATGCTTGTACAGATAGCAAGTCAGTTTGACAGCAGCATTCATGTGAAGTATGGCGAGAGACAGTTCAACGCCAAGAGCATAATGGGTATGATGACACTTGGAATCACTCCTGGGGCAGAGATTGCAGTAACTGCAGATGGAAGTGATGAACAGGGGGCAATAGACAGAATATCAGATTTTCTTTCAGCTAAGTAAGACAGATTATACAGCTCCGGCATGCAGATTAATAAGTCTGTATGCCGGAGTTTTTGTTTTATGCTGATATATTTTATGCTATAATAGACAACAGCGGTTAGAAAGCAATTAAGCTATGAGTAAGCTATATAAGTTATAGAATTACAGGATTATGGAATGTCCGCATAGAGGCGGACCGGAATGGAGATAAGAATGGCATTTACACACCTTCATGTGCATACGGAATACAGTCTGCTTGACGGCCTGAGTAAGATTAATGAGATTGTGTCGCAGGCTAAGAAGCTGGGCATGGACAGCCTTGCTATTACAGATCATGGTGTCATGTATGGCGTGATCGATTTTTACAGGGCAGCCCTGAAGGAAGGAATTAAACCTATTATCGGATGCGAGGTATATGTTGCACCGGGGTCGAGATTCGACAAAGAGGCAGGGGCGGGAGATGACAGATATTATCATCTTGTACTTCTTGCTGAGAATGATACGGGATATCATAATCTTATGAAGATAGTGTCCAAAGGTTTTGTTGAAGGTTTTTACTATAAGCCGCGTGTGGATTATGAAGTCCTTAGCGAATATCATGAGGGTGTAATTGCATTGAGCGCCTGTCTTGCCGGTGAAGTGCAGAGATATCTTGCACGTAATATGTATGAAGAGGGCGTTAAGGCGGCACTGAGGTATCAGGAGATATTTGGCAAAGGCAATTATTTTCTTGAATTACAGGATCATGGAATACCTGAGCAGAGGTTTGTCAACCAGCAGCTTATGAGAATGAGCAGAGAACTCGGTATAGACCTTGTTGCAACTAATGATGTGCATTATACATTTGCAGATGATGCTTCAGCACATGATATCCTGCTGTGTATACAGACATCCAAGAAGATTACTGATACTGACAGAATGAAGTATGAAGGCGGGCAGTATTATCTCAAGTCTGAGCAGGAGATGAGGGAACTGTTTGCTTATGCACCGCAGGCACTTGATAATACTGCTAAGATTGCGGCAAGATGTAATGTTGAGATAGAATTCGGTGTACAGAAGCTCCCTAAGTACGATACACCGGCGGTCTATGCTTCATCCTCAGAGTATCTGAGATGGCTGTGTAACAGGGGATTTGGGAAAAGATACCCCGATGCGCCTGAGGATGTAAGAAAACGCCTTGACTACGAACTTTCTGTAATAAATGAGATGGGATATGTTGATTATTTCCTGATTGTATGGGACTTTATCAATTATGCCAAGAGCAACGATATAAGTGTCGGACCGGGGAGGGGTTCGGCAGCGGGAAGTGTTGTTGCATACTGCCTTGAGATAACGGATATTGACCCGATAAAGTACAGTCTTATCTTTGAAAGATTCCTTAACCCGGAACGAGTTTCAATGCCCGATATTGACGTTGACTTCTGTTTTGAGAGAAGACAGGAGGTAATTGATTATGTCGTAAGAAAATACGGCAAGGACAGAGTATGCCAGATTGTAACATTCGGAACGATGGCAGCCAGAGCGGTCATTAAGGATGTGGGCCGCGTACTTGATCTGCCTTATGCACTGCGCGATTCGGTATCAAAGATGATACCGAGAGAGCTTGGAATCACAATAGATAAGGCGATAGAGATGAATCCTGAGCTTAAGGCGCTATACAACAGTGATGAGACAGTACATGACCTTATAGATAAGTCAAGAAGACTTGAGGGACTTCCCCGCCATGCCTCAATGCATGCTGCCGGTGTTGTCATCAGCCAGAAGGCGGTAGATGAGTATGTGCCTCTTTCAAGAGGCTCCGACGGTTCGATAGTTGCACAGTTTGTCATGACAACGCTGGAGGAACTTGGCCTTCTTAAGATGGATTTCCTTGGACTGCGTACGCTTACTGTAATACAGAGCGCAGAGCACATGGTAAGAAAAGTTGTTCCGGATTTTGATATTGATAAGATAGATTATAATGACGCGGCTGTGTTCGATATGCTTAGCACAGGCAGAACTGAAGGTGTATTCCAGCTTGAAAGTTCGGGGATGAAGTCTTTCATGAAAGAACTTAAGCCACACAGCATGGAGGATATTATAGCCGGTATATCACTGTACCGTCCGGGTCCTATGGACTTTATTCCGCAGTATATAAAAGGTAAGAATGACCGCAGCAGCATAGTCTATGACTGTCCGCAGCTTGAGCCTATACTTGAGCCTACATACGGATGTATTGTCTATCAGGAGCAGGTTATGCAGATTGTGCGTGACCTTGCCGGATATTCATGGGGGCGAAGTGACCTTGTGCGCCGTGCAATGTCTAAGAAAAAAGCATATGTAATGGAACAGGAGCGCAGGAACTTTATATACGGCAACCCTGAAGAGAATGTTAAGGGGTGTGTCAATAATGGTATTGATGAGAAGGTCGCAGGACACATTTACGATAACATGATTGATTTTGCCAAGTATGCGTTCAATAAGTCACATGCGGCATGTTATGCGGTTGTAGCATATCAGACAGCATTTCTTAAGACGCATTATCCTACGCAGTTCATGGCAGCGCTTATGACATCAGTTATCGATAACAGTACCAAGGTTGCAGAATACGTGATGGCATGCCGCCAGATGGGGATAGATATACTTCCTCCGGATGTCAACGAGGGAGAGTATGGATTCTCTGTATCGGGCAATGCAATACGCTATGGACTGTCTGCCATCAAGAGCCTTGGAAGACCTGTTATAGAAGCTCTTGTGAATGAACGCAGTGAGAACGGAAAGTTTAAGAATCTGAGGGACTTTATAGAGCGTATGGGCAAAGAAGCCAATAAAAGGACTATAGAGAACTTCATAAAGTCAGGAGCATTTGACTGCTTTGAGGGCAACAGAAGACAGCAGATGCTTGTGTATTCGCAGATAGTTGACGATGTGGCACGTAATGAGAAGAATTCCCTGACAGGGCAGATGTCCCTGTTTGATTTTGTTGATGAAGAGACTAAGGCGGAGTTTGAGATAAAGATGCCGGATGTCCCGGAATACGGCAAGAAAGAGCTTCTTGCATTTGAAAAGGAGGTTCTTGGAATATATGTAAGCGGACATCCTCTTGATGAATATATTGATATGTGGAACAAATACACAACGGCAAGGACATCTGATTTTGAACCTGAAGATGAAGATGCACAGCAGCCGCAGATGGCAGAACGTACACAAAATGTGCTCAGGGTAGACATGTCAGAGTATATGAATACTCCCGGCGGCGTTAAGGACTACGTCCCTGACTATGTTGATGTAGGTTCACCTTCTGATGAGGGCGGCAGGGATGAAGGTGCATTAAGAGATGGCGATGAGGTTACAATCGGTGGAATTATCACTGATAAGACAGTGAAGTCAACCAAGACTAACCAGCTTATGGCGTTTGTTACCGTTGAGGATATGTACGGAACTGTCGAGGTTATTGTATTTCCACGAAGCTACAATGACAACCGTGCAAAGCTTGAGGTTGATGAAAAGGTATTTATCAGCGGAAGGGTCTCACTTGAAGCAGATGCAAAGGGCAGAGTTATTCTGAACAGGGTCATCACGTTTGATGAGGTACCGAGAAAATGCTGGATACAGTTCGAGGATATGGAGCAGTTCAGGCAGAAGGAACAGAGGCTGTATGATATAATAAGAACATCGGACGGCCATGACGGAATGGTTGTATACTGCCGTAAGGAAAAACAGATGAAAAAGCTGCCGATGAGCTGTAATGTCTGCATAGACGATGAACTGAAGAAAGCGCTTATGGCTGAATTTGGAGAGGATAATGTTAAGGTTACGTTATAGCCCGGCTCTTTATAGCCCACATTGAAGCCTGCGTCAGAGCGGATATACTGTCTGCTTTAATGCAGGCTTGTGCAAACGTGCGGTAAATTTCTAAAAAGCCATTGAAAATGTTATATTATTGGATTAAAATTAAATAAATTATGATAAGATGTGCATAAGCTTGGATGTCTGTAAAAGACAGGCAGGAATGGAGATTAATATGGCAAAAGAGATTAAGACAATAGGAGTTTTGACAAGTGGTGGTGATGCACCCGGTATGAATCCTGCTATACGTGCAGTAGTTAGAACGGCCTTGGCCAAGGGTCTTAAGGTCAAAGGCATTCTTAAGGGATATAACGGACTTATAAGTGATGAGATAATAGATATGGACAGACACAGTGTGTCAGATATAATCCAGCGCGGCGGTACTATTCTTTATACTGCACGAAGCATGGAATTCATGACACAGGAAGGTCAGGAAAAAGCTGCCGATACATGCCGCAGACATGGCATTGACGGAATAGTTGTAATAGGTGGTGACGGTTCCTTCAGAGGCGCCCAGAAGCTTGCTGCGCAGGGAATCAACACAATCGGTCTTCCGGGAACGATTGACCTTGATATTGCATGTACAGATTATACAATCGGATTTGATACAGCGGTCAATACTGCAATGGAGGCTATTGATAAGGTAAGAGATACCTCGACATCCCATGAGCGTTGCAGTATTATAGAGGTTATGGGCCGTAATGCAGGATATATAGCATTGTGGTGCGGTATTGCCAATGGCGCTGAGGATATTCTTCTTCCTGAGAGATATAATAATGATGAGCAGGAGCTTATTAACCACATTATAGAGGGACGTAAGAAGGGCAAGAAGCATCATCTTATCATTAATGCCGAGGGCATTGGACATTCTACGGGAATGGCAAGAAGAATAGAGGCTGCTACCGGAATTGAGACAAGAGCAACAATCTTAGGCTACATGCAGCGAGGCGGAAGTCCTACATGTAAGGACAGAGTGTATGCATCAGTGATGGGTGCCAAGGCAGTTGATCTTCTGTGTGAAGGCAAGAGTAACCGCGTTGTTGCATATAAGAACGGACAGTTTGTAGACTATGACATTGACGAAGCACTTGCAATGACAAAGGATATCGATGACTACGAATTCATGGTAAGTCTTATGATATCAAAGTAATTAATAACAGCTGGACATTATGCAGAGTCCGTCTGGACATATCCGGACGGCTCTTTTCATATTATAGGATAGGTAACATATAATAGATAGAATATATGGAAGGAAAGGATTCTTAACATGAGTTCATATAAAGAATTAAGAGCCAAGTATCCGACATTTACTTATGAAGGATATGACGTGAAACAGAATGATAAGGAAGTGGAGATTACTTATCACTTTGCTATAGACAATCTGGCACAGTTTGCGCCACAGTGGAGATTCCCCGCAGGGGACAGGCAGTGCGATTATTCCAGTGATGAGACATTTGCAAGGCTTATATTCTCGCTTGGAATGGTGGAGCTTGTAAGCTATTGGAAGATAGCATGCCCTCCAAAGGTAATAATAAAGAATGCTTCGCTTGGAGAAGACCAGATAGCATGGTGGAAGTCGTTGTATTTTAACGGACTTGGAGAATTCTACTATACTAACGGAATAGAAGAGAATATTAATGATTTTATGGAGATAGTTCCTGAGAACGGAATATGTGAGAATGCATTGTCACTTCAGTGTGAGGCTGATGTTGAAGCTGCAATGGCGTTAAGGAACAGCAGGATAAAGTCACTTGCAGATGGGGCGCACTGTATGGTACCGGTTGGCGGAGGCAAGGATTCCGTAGTATCGCTTGATGTGCTTAAAGGATATAAGAGTCAGATTCATCCTTATATAATTAATCCGAGAGGTGCAACGATAAAGACAGTTGAGACCGCAGGAATGAGCATGGATGACAGAAATGTGATTGTAGCACACAGGACTCTCGACAGTAATATGCTTGAACTCAACAAGAAGGGATTCCTTAACGGACATACACCGTTCTCTGCGATTGTGGCATTCTCGGCAGTTATTGCTGCATATATGAATGATATAACGTATATTGCACTGTCAAATGAGTCCAGTGCCAATGAGAGCACAGTGCCGGGAAGTACCGTTAATCACCAGTATTCCAAGAGCTTTGAATTTGAACGTGATTTTCATGAATATGAGGCAGTATATCTTAAGAGCAATACCTATTATTTCAGCCTTTTAAGACCTCTGAGTGAATTCCAGATTGCAGCTGATTTTGCTGCATGTACGGATTTCCATTCCATATTCAGAAGCTGCAATGTAGGAAGCAAGAAGGATATATGGTGCGGTCACTGTCCTAAGTGCATGTTTGTGTGGCTTATTCTGTCACCGTTTATTGAGCAGGAGAAGCTTTGTAAGATATTCGGAACTGATATGGCAGAAGATGAGACAATGCAGGAATGTTTTGACAAGCTTGTGGGAATCGCAAGCGAGAAGCCGTTTGAATGTGTAGGAAGCGTTAATGAGGTTAATGCGGCGATAACGCTTACAATAAGAAGCATGAAAGAGGCAGGAAAGAAGCTTCCGTATCTGTTTGGATATTATTGCGGTACCGGACTTTATGAAAAGAATCTGCCTGTATGTGAGGATTATTTCAGATACTATGATACCCAGAATCTGCTTCCGAAGGATTTTGAGGAGGCATTGAATAAGACACTTAATGAAAAATTGGGAGAGAGGGCGCCAAGACATTGATAAAGCATTTAACTGAATTTATACATGGACTTGTTAATAATAAGAAGGTTCTCATACTTGGATATGGACGTGAGGGAAGGTCTACTCTGCCAGTGGTAATTGAGGCCGGAGGTGCGGCAGTAATTGCTGTTGCTGATGCAAAGCCTGTGAAGGACGGACTTCCCGAAGGAGTAACAGCGATAACGGGAGAAGAGTATCTTGGATGTCTTAATGATTTTGATGTTGTATTCAAGAGCCCGGGCATTGTGCTTGATAGAGAGATTAATGATTATACATGTAATATAGTTTCCCAGATGGAAGTGTTTTTTGAATGCTTCCGTGACAGGATAATAGGAATTACGGGAACTAAGGGAAAGAGCACAACCACAACGCTTCTGTACCATGTTCTTAAGTCGTCGGGAAAGGATGTGCTGCTTGCAGGGAATATAGGAATTCCGGTGTTTGAGATAGCTGACGGAATGAATGACACGACAACGGCGGTTCTGGAACTTTCATGCCACCAGCTCGAATATATGGATGTATCGCCACACATGGCAATATATCTTAATCTGCATGAAGAACATCTTGACCATTACGGCACTATGGCAAAGTATACAGCTGCCAAGGAGAATATATACAGACATCAGAAAGCAGGGGATAAGCTGTATTGCCTGGATAGCCTCAGGCCACATGAGACATTGCCTGCGGATGTGTATACATTCAGATGCGGTGCCTGTAGCGGAGCGGACTACAGCCTGTCAGGCGGCACGATATATTATAAAGATGAGGATAACGGCGAATGCGAATACAGAATACCGGTCGGTGATATAAAGCTTATCGGAGAGCATAATTATTTTGATATTGCATTTGTGTATGCTGCATGCAGAGACTGCGGTGTTACAGACGAACAGTTTACAAGAGCACTTTTAAGCTATGAACCCCTCCCACACAGACTGCAGTATGTTGGAACAATAAATGGCATAAAGTGGTACGATGATTCAATATCTACGATTGATGAGACTACAATACAGGCACTGAATACACTTAAGGATGCCGACACAGTTCTTATAGGCGGTATGGACAGAGGCATAAGCTATAAAGAGCTGGAACAATATCTGGCACATTCTGATATTAAGAATATAATCCTTATGGAAGCATCGGGCAAACGTATTCTTGAGGAGATAGAATTAATGAAAGGTGAATTTGAATCGCCTGAGAGAATACATTATGTTCAGCATCTTGAAGATGCAGTCAGTCTTGCGGCAGATATTACAGGAGCAGGAAGAAGCTGTGTTATGTCACCGGCAGCAGCAAGTTACGGAATATTCCGTAATTTTGAAGAGCGTGGTGAAGTATTTAAAAAGCTTGTTTCCGGAATGGAGAAAAACGCATGATTACCAGTACAGGCAATGCACGTGTGAAGAATGTCATACAGCTTCAGACGCGTGCAAGAGCAAGAAAAGACAGCAGGCAGTTTGTCGCAGAGGGCTTCAGGATGGTTTCGGAGGCACCGGCGGACAGAATAGTCAGTATATATGCATCAGAGACATTTGCAAGATGCAACAGCGGATATATGTCAACAATACAGGTTCCTTATGAGATGGTGTCAGATAATGTATTTGCACAGATGTCGGATACCAGGACGCCGCAGGGAATACTTGCGGTTATTAAGATGGCTGAATATGGAATCGGGGATATTATTGCACATGACAACGGCCTTTATGTCATTGTTGAGAACCTTCAGGATCCGGGGAATCTTGGAACGATCATCAGAATGAGCGAGGCGGCAGGTGTTGACGGAATTATTATGAGCCCGAATACGGTTGATATATATAATCCCAAGACGATACGTTCAACAATGGGTTCACTTTACAGGGTACCGTTTGTGTATGCTGATGATTTTGCCGGGACACTTGAACAGATGAAGTCCAAAGGGGTAGAGCTGTACGCGGCGCACCTTGAAGGAAGTGTTGAATATACGGAGCCGGATTATACTAAGGCGAGTGCATTTGTTATCGGCAATGAAGGCAACGGACTTACGGATGCCGTAACGAATATCTGCAGCAACAGAATAAGGATTCCGATGGCCGGTAAAGTTGAGTCGCTGAATGCCGCAATTGCAGCATCCGTGCTGACCTTCGAGGCTGCCAGACAGAGGAGAAATGGCAAGGGTTGACAAAAATATGTAACTTTGGTAGAATACTTTCGAAATAAATGTAACATTTTTGTAATAATTGTAATCGGTTATTCATATAATAATGTTACAGGACAGCGGTTACTATGCCTGACTGCTGTCAGCCAAGATACTGTTATTTACAAGTGATATTATTTTGCTGTGCAGACAGCGGGCGGTTAATAACAGACAGTTGAGGCGGAAAGGTTATGTATGAAATCAAAGAGCAGGGTAGCGGTGATGGCAGGCACCATGATGGTTATTGCAATGATGCCGGTTATGCCTAACTACATTGCTGCCGGGACAACCCACGAAGCATATGCGGCAGCGCAGACTTACAATGAAGAAAGAACTGCATCTTATGAAGAAAAAGCAGTTGACATTGTTGCGTATGCACAGGGTAAGCAGGAGACACTTAAGGAAGAAAGTATATTTAAGGGAAAGGCAGTTGCCACGGATACTGATTATCTTGCGGTAATGCAGGAGCCTGATGATGATTCAGAGGTGGCAGGCAAGCTTTTCGAGTATAATATTGCTGATGTTATTGAACAGGACAACGGATGGACTAAGATTACGTCCGGCAATCTTACAGGATATGTGCCTACGGATGCGCTTTGCTTTGATGATGAAGCTGAGAGCGTTGCAAGGCTTGAGACAGAGGTTTCGGCAGCACCGGTCGGAAGTGAGGCTGTTGTATACGCTTCATACGATACGGATGCAGCAGTAACCGGAACATTTACAGCAGATGAGAGTGCTGTGCCGGTAAGCCGTATAGGAGAATATGTTAAGATTCTGAAGTCTGATGAGAGTACAGGATATGTTCTTGCTGATGCAGTCACAATTGATTACGGATTTGAATGCGGAATGACTGTTGAGGAAGAGGAAGCCAGGAAGGCAGCAGAGGAAGCAGCACGTCAGGCAGCAGAAGAGGCGGCACGTAAGGCAGCTGAGGAAGAAGCAGCACGCAAGGCGGCAGAGGAAGCGCTCAGACAGCAGATTATTGCAAGAACGATAGCAGGAACAGATTTTACTTATAATCCGACAATGGCAGTATCAGATGATGACCTGTGGGTGCTTGCATGTATCATTGACTGGGAAGCAGGCTGGGAACCATATGAAGGTAAGCTTGCAGTTGCCAATGTAATACTTAACCGCGTAAGAAGTGCAAGATATCCGGATACAGTATCAGATGTTGTGTATGCGAGAGGCCAGTTTGGCGGAGTGATGTCAGGCGGAAGTATCTCGGCGAGATTTGAACAGAGGCTTGCAGCGGGGCCACGTACTGATGAGTGCATGGAAGCAGCGCTTGAAGCACTGTCAGGCAAGAATAACATTGGAGATTTTACTGCATTTAACGGTTCAGATGTGATTAATTATGCAGCACTTTCTGATTATGCAATAATCGGAGGACACTGCTTCTATTAATTAATATTCAATGCAGGATATATAGTGCAGAATACATGCAGTTATGCAGCAACCCGGACAGATTAACAGTCTGTTCCGGGTTATTTTTATATGTACTATTTTTGCTATGCATCTTGTCAATTATATGCAGATGATGATAATATAAGAAGATAAAGAAATTTTTAGTTATTATGCGAACGGAGGATCAGAGTTATGGTTAATTTAAAAGGTCGTAATTTTCTTACACTGCGTGATTACAGTGCAGAGGAGATAGAGTATTTATTAGATCTGGCTGCAAAGCTTAAGAAGATGAAGAAAGACGGAGTTACAGACAAGTGCCTTGAAGGTAAGAATGTTGCTCTTATATTTGAAAAGACAAGTACAAGAACACGCTGTTCATTTGAAGTGGCAGCACATGATCTTGGCATGGGTACAACATATCTTGATCCTAAGGGTTCGCAGATAGGCAAAAAAGAAAGCATTGCGGATACAGCAAGAGTACTTGGAAGCATGTTTGAAGGAATTGAATATCGTGGCTTCGGTCAGGAGATAGTTGAAGAGCTTGCAAAGTATGCGGGTGTGCCTGTATGGAACGGACTGACTAATGAATATCATCCTACACAGATGCTTGCAGATATGCTTACAATCCGTGAGAAGATCGGAAGACTCAAGGGCGTTAAGCTCGTATATATGGGTGATGCAAGATACAACATGGGTAATTCATGGATGATAGCATGTGCTAAGATGGGAATGAACTTTACTGCATGTGCACCGAAGGAATACTGGCCTGATAAGGAACTTATTAAGGCTTGTGAAGAGTATGCTGCCGTAAGCGGTGCGACACTTACATTTGAAGAGGATCCTGTTAAGGCAACTAAGGATGCAGATGTCCTCTATACTGATGTGTGGGTATCAATGGGCGAGCCTGATGAGGTATGGGCAGAGAGAATTAAGGCGCTTACTCCTTACCGCATTACGATGGAGCTTGTGAAGAACGCATCTGACAGCGTTATATTCATGCACTGCCTGCCTGCATTCCATGACCTTAAGACTACTGTGGGCAGGGAGATATATGAAAAGTTCGGCCTTACGGAGATGGAGGTTACGGACGAGGTATTTGAGTCTGAGTATTCAGTAGTGTTTGATGAGGCTGAGAACCGTATGCATACAATTAAGGCTGTTATGGCTGCTACACTTGGTGCATATCAGGATTAATATTAACATGAACGGAGGAAGACATGGATTTCTTTACTACGTCTAACACAGGAGCATATGGAGCGTACCGCAGGTCTAAGATGGTAATAGACGCACTTAATATTATGCTTGCGGTAGTTATTGTAGTGCTTTTTGTGGCACTTATATTTCTGAATGACCGCAGAAGTTTTCTGTTTCCGCTCATATTTCTTGCAGGTGGAATAGACAATGCACTTGCGGCGGCAAAGAATTTCATGAGCTACAACCGTATAGGCGGGATTGCGCTTACGGTTGTTGCTGTGCTTCTCTGGCTGCTTGCATTCATATGCTTTAGAATAAGATAGACTGCGCTTGACCGCAGGACAGATTGTGGGAGGTATCTGATGAAGACAAAGATACTTACAATACTTCGTGGAACTGATGATTATATATCCGGACAGGAGATATGCGACAGACTTGGCGTGTCAAGAACGGCTGTCTGGAAAGTGATTAACCAACTGAAGGAAGAAGGATATGTAATAGAGGCTGTTAATAACAAGGGTTACAGGATAACGGAATATCCGGATATACTTACGCAGAGTGAACTTGAGAGCGCAATTAATATCGAAAGTGCCAACGGAGAAGGTACTCTGGCTAAGAAGCTTGTATGCAGGGATATAGTTGATTCAACGAATAATGTTGCAAGAAAGCTTGCGGAAGATATGGCGTGTCACGGAACGCTTGTTGTAGCCGAACAGCAGACAGGCGGCAAGGGAAGACGCGGAAGACACTGGGAGTCACCTGCCGGTACAGGTATATGGATGACGTATGTGTTAAGACCTGACATATCACCTGACAGGGCATCGATGCTTACACTTGTGGCAGCACTTGCGGTTGCGGACGGAATTAAGGAGCAGCTTCATGCAGCAGGCTGTGACTGTGAGTTCGGAATAAAGTGGCCGAATGATATAGTCCTTAACGGCCGTAAGATAGTCGGAATACTCACTGAGATGAGTGCAACTCCGGACAGTGTGAATTATGTTGTCGTAGGTATAGGAATTAATGTCAACACTACGGAATTTGATGATTCCATAAAAGCTACCGCGTCATCAATTCTTGTGCAGACAGGACTTCACATACAGAGGAGCAGGATTATCGCATCTGTGAGCCGCAGGTTTGAAGAGTATTATAATATATTTATTAAGACTGCCAATCTTGAAGGATTGATTGAACAGTATAATTCTGCCCTGATTAATGCAGGACGTGAAGTCAGACTTATAAGCAGTGATAATGGTACGGAGCATGAAGAGACAGGAGTTGCCAAGGGTATAGACATGAACGGCGAGCTTATAGTCAGACTTGATGATGGAACAATGAAGAATGTAATTGCCGGAGAGGTTTCGGTAAGAGGATTATATGGCTATGTATGATGAGAAAATGGTTCTGTGTGCCTCAAGTGCATATGAACAGAAATATTATTTTAACGAGGATTTTGCGTCACTTCCTGACCAGATAAAGGATGAACTTAAGATAATGTGTGTCCTTTTTACGGAAGAAGTCGGAGGAATTCTTACGCTTCGTTTCGCTGAGGACGGAACACTTATGCTTGAGACAGAGGCAGACGAAGGAGACCTTTTATATGATGATATTGCATGCGGTCTTCTTATTAAGAGAATACAGAATGAGAAGAGAGAGCTCCTTGAGTCAATAGAGCTCTTTTATAAAGTATTTTTCCTTGGGGAGAATATACAGCTATAATAGGTTAATGGAGAGTTATCAGTAATGGAAGAGAATATACAGTCAAAAGAGAATAAGATGGGTGTAATGCCTGTCAACAGACTTCTTATAACAATGTCGCTGCCGATGGTAATATCGATGCTGGTGCAGGCTTTATATAATATAGTAGACAGTGTATTTGTTGCACAGATTAATGAAGCGGCACTTACGGCGGTATCAATGGCATTCCCGATACAGAATCTTATGATAGCTGTTGCAGCGGGAACAGGAACGGGTGTCAATGCGCTCCTGTCCAAGAGTCTTGGAGAGAAGAATAAGAGAATGGTTGATGATACGGCTAATATGGGCGTATTTCTTGCAATATGCAGTTACGCAGTATTTGCCATAATCGGAATATTCTTATCAAGAATATATTTTGCTGCACAGATAAGCGATGCACAGATAATTGAATACGGAGATGAGTACATGTCGGTTATCTGTCTTTTCTCGTTTGGATTGTTCGGACAGATAATAACGGAGAGACTTCTTCAGGCTACCGGACGAACAATATTTACAATGTTCACACAGGGAATTGGAGCGATAATAAATATCATACTTGACCCGATTCTTATATTCGGACTTCTGGGGCTGCCGGCAATGGGAGTTACAGGAGCAGCCGCAGCAACTGTAATAGGCCAGATAATAGCAGCAATTCTTGGCTTTGTATGTAATGCGGTATACAATCATGACATTACACTCAGCATTAAAGGAATATTTACAATTGATACGACGGTAATATCAAAGGTGTATCGGGTGGGAATTCCTTCAATAATAATGCAGTCCATTACATCGGTAATGACATTCAGCCTTAATAAGATACTGGCAGAATTTTCATCAACCGCAGTAGCTGTGTTTGGTGTATACTATAAGCTCAACAGCTTTATATTCATGCCTGTTTTCGGTATGAATAACGGACTTGTCCCGATACTTTCATATAATTACGGAGCAAGAAAGCCTGACAGAATTAAGAAGACAATAAAGCTCGGAATGAAATATGCGGTTGCAATAATGATATTCGGACTGCTGCTTTTTGAACTTTTCCCGTCAGGACTTCTCGGAATATTTGATGCTTCACAGGAAATGCTTTCAATCGGCTGTGTGGCGCTCAGAATAATAGCATCCAGCTTTGTATTTGCGGGTGTTGCAATTATATGCAGCACAGTATTCCAGGCAATAGGCAATCCACTGCACAGTCTTATTATGTCTGTATGCCGTCAGCTCCTTGTGATTGTTCCCGTAGCATGGCTGTTGTCACTTAGCGGCAGACTGGAGCTTGTATGGCTCGCATTTCCGATTGCTGAGTTTGTTTCAGTTGCAATGTCAATATTTTTTATGAAGAAGACTATAAGACATCTGGATGGAATGGCATAAGAGAGGTAATAGGTTTTAAGGTATGAGTGAAGATAAGATTAATAACACCAATGATATAGTTGACAGTGAAAAGGAAGATAAGGACGAGTATGAAAAGGTCTGCAGTGTGTGCAGAAGACCTGAGAGCAAAGCCGGCAAGCTGATTACGATGCCGGGCAACATGTATGTGTGCTCCGACTGTATGCAGCGTTCCTTTGACATGATAAACAGTAATTCTAACTATGATGATTTGATGAAAATGATGTCCAATCCTTCTCTCGGCGGGATGAATATATTTATGCCGGGGATGGAGGACATGGAGGTTCCTAAGAAGCAGAGAATTAAGAAGCGCAAGAAGGATGAAAAAGCCAAACCGATTATTGAGCTTAAGGACATACCGGCACCACATGAGATTAAGGCAAAGCTTGACGAGTATGTAATCGGACAGGATTATGCCAAGAAGGTAATGTCTGTTGCCGTATATAATCACTATAAGCGTGTTGCCACAGACACAATGGATGACATAGAGATTGAGAAGTCCAATATGCTCATGATAGGACCTACGGGAAGCGGTAAGACATATCTTGTAAAGACACTTGCAAAGCTTCTTAACGTGCCACTGGCGATTGCCGATGCAACTTCACTTACGGAAGCCGGTTATATCGGTGATGATATTGAGAGTGTTGTATCTAAGCTTCTTGCTGCTGCCGACAATGATGTTGACAGAGCTGAGCAGGGAATTATATTTATCGATGAGATTGACAAGATAGCCAAGAAAAAGGAGACGAGAAGCCGTGATGTAAGCGGTGAGTCAGTACAGCAGGGAATGCTTAAGCTCCTTGAGGGCAGTGACATAGAAGTGCCTGTCGGAGCAACAAGCAAGAATGCAATGGTGCCGCTTACGACAGTTAACACACGCAATATTCTCTTTATATGCGGCGGAGCATTTCCTGAGCTTGATGAGGTTATCAAGGAAAGACTTAACGAGCAGGCATCGATAGGCTTTATCGCAGACCTTAAGGATAAGTATGATAACGATGATAAGCTTCTTAGCAAGGTAACACTTGAGGATCTGAGAAACTTCGGAATGATTCCTGAGTTCCTCGGAAGACTTCCGGTTGTATTTACACTCGACCCGCTTGATAAGGATATGCTTGTGAGTATCCTTAAGGAGCCGAAGAACGCAATACTCAAGCAGTATAAGAAGCTCCTCGCACTTGATGAGGTTGAGCTTGAGTTTGATGACAGCGCACTTGAGGCGATTGCGGAGAAGGCACTTGAGAAAAAGACCGGTGCAAGAGCGCTCCGTTCAATAATCGAGGAATTCATGCTTGATATAATGTATGAGATTCCGAAGGACGACAATATAGGACGCGTGATAATTACAGGTGACTATATCAACAAAAAGGGCGGCCCGGTTATACAGATGAGAACGGTGTAGGGCAGCAGGTGTGATGTGATTAATATATAACAGGTGCATATCTTTGCGGATATGCACCTGTTTTTATTGTAGCCTCGTCTGCTCAAATGAATTGTACAGGTCAAGTATGCCGTAGCCCCATTCGTTATTCGGATAACTGCGCGTTGCTGCGCGCCTTGCACCACGGACAAGGGTTGTCTTAAGGTTGGTACTGGAAAGATAGGTTGCAGGCTTTGAACGTATGTCCCATGCGAATATCAGCGCGGCGGCACCCGCAACATGGGCGGCAGCCACGCTGGTGCCGGTCATATAGGTATATCCGCCGTCAGCGGAAGGACCGTATACGTTAACGCCGGGGGCAACTATATCCGGCTTAAGCCGCCCGTCTGATGTCGGCCCGCGGCCATTGGCAATGTATATGCCGCCCGTGAGGTGGTCATAGGCACCTACGCTTATCACGGAAAATGCAGTGGCAGGCTGTGTGAGCGTGGTGTCGGGAGAGGGTCTTACAAAATGCACGTCACCTGTCAGAAATGCAGTGACCGGAAGCCACATATCGAATTCACCTGACAGTCCGGACAGCCCGTGTACGTTAATCTTCCAGATTCCTCCGGTGGGCTTGATGAACCGCATGAATATAAGCTGGTTGCCGGACAGGGATTCAACATTCTGGTAATCTATATAAAGCCTTGTCTGCTCAAATACAAAATCAATAACGCTGCTCTGCTCGGTTCTTCTTGCCGGTATGCGTGGGATAAGCTCTCCTGTCGGAGATACTATTGATATTGAGAACATCTCGGGGCGGTCTGCCCACAGTTCAAGAACAAAGCCCTTTTCATTATCGCTCACACTCAGCTCAACAGTTGCATAATCCTCGAACGCGGGCTTGATTCCAGAAAAATGATGGCGCGCATTTCCTTCGTTGCCCATGCTGCATACAACACCTATGCCTGCCTGTCTGGCAAGATCATTGGCATATGCGGCAAGCGGCGTACCTCCGTTGTGGGGACCGCTGCTGCTCCCAAGACCTATACAGATTACAAGCGGCTTCCCTTTGGCATTAGCAGTGTCCTTGAGAAACTGCATCCCTGTCATGATATCATTTTCCTGAAATGCCACTGCTTCATCATTTATAAGAAAAAAATCACGGAGATACTGTTTGGCAGGCTTTAACTTAACCATGGCAATAGATGCGTCAGGGGCGGCACCGGTAAAGCCTGCTGATTTGTCTGCACCTCCGGCGGCGATTCCCGCAATGAATGTCCCATGACCATTATCGTCTTTTGACGGAACGATTGCATAAGGGTCATCACCGGCAAGACTTGCGGCAATGGCATCATTAATCTGCGAATTGGTGTAGACAGTGCCGTATTTGTACGGATTATCGGATGGATTGCTATCAGGGGACTGTATAGTCTGGTCCCAGATTGCATCAATCTTGCTTAATCCCCTTGCATATTGGAATATCGGGTTCAGATAGTCAATCCCTGTGTCAATAAAGCCAATGAGTACACCGCGTCCGAGAAGATTAAGCACCGGCTGGTTATGCACCTGTGTTATTCCTGATGCATCAATGCTTGAGGTATCGGTTAATGTAAAAAGCTTCGGAATCTCGATATAGCCTGAGGTGCTGACACCGATACTGCCGTCACCCTCATAATTGATGACAAGCCATTGATTATCTATGTTGTTGACGCACACTCCGGGCGTATAGGATAGCATATTGTAAAGGTAAGGGGTATAAGCGGCTATATAGTCATAGTAATCCCCGGAGGTTATTATTTGACTGCAATTCAAGTCCATGATACAATCCTGTGAGTACCTGTGGATTTTTGCACAGGTACGGAAGCATTTTGTATATAATATGCACAGGAATGGAGATTAGTGTAAAAAATCAGCTTGATAGCTGATTTTTTACACAGCTATTTGTGTCGCAGGCGCCACAAATAGCATCTGTCGCAGAGCCAGATCTGACATCTGGCTCGCGATTCCTCCGGCACTTTGTGCCTGCGGAATGGAGAAAAGTGTGGAAAATCATATCAATAATGAGAAAAAATACAGGGCGATAGCTCTTGATCTTGACGGAACTCTTACCGACAGCAATAAGCAGCTTCCTAAGGAGAATAAGGAAGCGATATGGAAAGCGATTGACAGCGGATGTGCGGTCATACTTGCATCAGGAAGACCGGTGCTTGGAATCGCTGCAATAGCGGATGAGCTTGAACTTAAGGAACGCGGCGGTTATGTGCTTGCATATAACGGAGGCAGCATAATTGACTGGAAGACGGGGAAACTTATGTATGAGAACATGCTTCCGGCAGAGTGTATACATGATATATGTGAGCTTGCTGATGAGAATGGAGTTGTTGCGCTTACTTACAATGATGATTCGATAGTGGCTGAGAATGATACGGATGAGTATGTTATAAAGGAAGCAAAGTGTAATAATGCTCCGGTACTAAAGCTCGATAATCTTGAGGAATATGTTGATTATCCGGTGTCAAAGTTCCTTGTTGTCGGAGAACACGAAAAACTCCTGCCTGTTCAGGAGGCACTGCTGTCAAAGCATGGTGACAGGCTTGATGCATTTTTCTCAGAGAGCTATTTCCTTGAGGTTGTGCCAAAGGGAGTGAGCAAGTCTGCGTCACTGGACAGCCTGCTTACAGGACTTGGAATTGACAGGTCAGAGCTTATAGCCTGCGGTGACGGTATGAATGATATTCCGATGCTTGAATATGCAGGGCTTGCGGTTGTTATGGAGAATGCATATCCTGAGGTAAAGAAGTACGCCGGTTATATAACAGAGTCTAATGACAATTGCGGTGTAGCACGGGCTATTGAGAAGTTTTTGTTGTAAAAAATAATCTGTGTGGTATAATTAACGAGTATATTTTCAGAGTGGGGAGAAAATATACTCGAGACATCAAAGAAGAAAGGGTACTGAATTATTCAGAAAAGGTTACATTATGGCAGATTCAAGTAACAAGAAAAAGGCTGCGTCACATGAGAGTAAGAAGTCCAATATGGAGATTATGTTCTCCGGCTCAGATTCTCTTACAAAGCGTGAACGCCGTAAGAAGAAGCAGCTGATTGCCAGATCAGTAGGATTTGCACTGATTGGAATCGAAGTTATAGCACTTATCATATTCCTTGCAGCATTATTCAAGCTTAATATGATTCCTGCTAAGTATATGGCGATGCTTATAGGCATTCTGCTTCTTATAACAGTATATAACGTACTTTCCCAGTTTACCAAGGCACACTGGGTCGGCAAAGTGCTTGCGGTACTGCTTGCGGTAGTGATGTTTGTTGGTTCTTCGTATATAGGCAAGGCTAACAGTGTAATCAGTAATATAGCGGGTGTAACAACCAAGACGGATACATTCTCACTTGTTGTTCTTGCAACCGATCCGGCAACAGGTGTTGAAGCAACTAAGAATTATACATTCGGATACAACAAGATTAATAACAAAGACATGGCAGAGAGCCTTATCCAGGAAGTTAATACAACACTTGGAACTAATGTAAAGACACGTACTTATGATAACTGGACTAATATTATTAATGCACTTTATAATAATGAAGTAAAGGTAATTGTATTTAACGAGTCCAACAGAGCGATGCTTGAAGAGCAGTTCACTGATTTTGAAGAAAAGACAAAAGTTATCTATACTAAGACATATACAACACAGATAAAGGAGAATGTTGTTAATAAGAACACGGCAACAGAGTCATTCACAATCTATGTATCAGGTAATGATGATTATGGTGCTATATCAGCCAACGGACGAAGCGACGTTAATATTGTAGCAACATTTAATCCTAAGACAAGACAGGTATTGATGGTCTCTACACCTCGTGATTACTGGGTCCCTGTTGATACACTGTCAACAGATTCCAATGGCAAGGCTGTAACAGGTTACGAGAAGCTTACGCATGCCGGTAACTATGGTGTCGATTCATCAATCAGCACACTTGAGAGTCTGTACGGAGTTGATGTTGATTACTATGTTAAGGTTAACTTTACCGGTGCTGTAGGCGTTATTGATGCCCTTGGCGGAATCACGATTAATTCTGATGTTAAGTTTACTAACGGTGAGGACGCAGCTCCTGTAGCTTACAACTTTGTGGTTGGACCTAATGAGTGTGATGGCGAGAAGGCTCTTGCATTCTGCAGAGAGCGTCAGGCATTCTCAGACGGTGATAACCAGCGTGGACGTAACCAGATGGCAGCTATCGAGGGTATGATTGACAAGGCTACATCAACTGCAATCCTTACACAGTACAATAAGGTTCTTGATGCAGTATCCGGACTTATTGCGACTAACATGCCTGACAGTGCAATATCTAACCTTGTTAAGGCACAGATTAACGATCCGACAGGCTGGAATATAATGTCTTACAGTGTATCAGGTACAGGCGCGACTAAGACAGGACAGTTATTCGGTATTGTAGGTATGTCTGTAATTGAGCCTGATTATTCAACTGTTAATACTGCCATTGAGCTTATGAGCAAGGTACGCAACGGAGAAGTATTTGATATTGACCAGTTCCTTGAGGATAAGGCGCTTGAATCAGGTACAACACAGGCGAGATAATTGACGGATTGAATTAATAATATAATAAAATAATCCGGCCACTTTAAAAATTAAGGCGAAAAACGCATTTCTTAATAAAATTAAGTAAAATGCACTGAACCTTATAATTTAAAGTGACCGGATTTTTTTGCATGCAAAATCATTCATGAATAATGAATATCTATGCAATACAGCACAGATTTAAGCTTTGTTGTCCATAAGTGATTCTGTCATGCAGAAGTAAGCTGACTGGGCTTTGCCGTTGTAATAATCGATAAAACCGTAATTCGTGGACCTGCCGGAGTCTCCCCCTGTTGAGCCGGAAGAGCCGGAAATTTGTGGTCCGGCTGAATTATTGCTGTCTTTGCGGGCTTTGCCGCCATTATTCTTATGGCTGTCCAGCATCTGCTCAAAAGTACCAGAAGTGCCGCCATGCTTTTTGTCACCGCCTGCCGGCCTTACGGTTGCTACATCTGATATCCGCTCTATAGGGCGGCTTGAGAATGTATTCATGTCTGCCATAGTATTTCCTCCTTGAAATATGATGATAAACATATGCACATCCTTGTGCATTTTTTGTCAAAACTTTTAATTCTTCTATTTTATATATCGGATAATTAATTATTTTAATTATATTTGGATAGATGAATGTTAAATTTATTAAGAAAAAACGCTTTTTACTTGATTTTATATACCGAAACGAAAGAAAAAACTTGAAAAAATTAGGAATATTGAATATAATATCTTCATAAGGCAATTGAAGGTTACGGATTGCACTTAATTTTTAAGGAAAAGGAGATTACTTAAAGATGGGATACGTTGATGAAGTATTAGAGAAAGTATCTAAGAAGAATGAGGGACAGCCAGAATTCCTTCAGGCAGTTACAGAGGTTCTTGAGTCATTAAGACCTGTAGTAGAAGCTAATGAGGAGCTTTACAGAAAGGAAGCTGTTCTTGAGAGAATTACAGAGCCGGACAGACAGATTATGTTCCGTGTACCTTGGGTAGATGATAACGGACAGGTTCAGGTAAACAGAGGATTCAGAGTACAGTTCAATAACGCTATTGGACCATACAAGGGAGGTCTCAGACTTCACCCATCAGTTAACTTAAGTATTATAAAGTTCCTTGGATTCGAGCAGGTTTTCAAGAACTCACTTACAAGCCTTCCAATCGGCGGTGGCAAGGGTGGTTCTGACTTCGATCCTAAGGGCAAGTCAGACAGAGAGATTATGGCATTCTGCCAGAGCTTCATGACAGAGCTTTACAAGTACATCGGTGCAGATATGGATGTTCCAGCAGGTGATATCGGTGTAGGCGGACGTGAGATCGGTTACCTCTTCGGACAGTATAAGAGAATCCGCGGAACATATGAAGGCGTTCTTACAGGTAAGGGTCTTACATATGGTGGTTCTCTTGCAAGAACAGAGGCTACAGGTTATGGTCTTCTTTACTTCACAGAGGAGATGCTCAAGTCTAACGGACAGGATATAGCAGGCAAGACAATCTGTGTATCAGGTGCAGGTAATGTTGCTATCTATGCTATCCAGAAGGCTCAGCAGCTCGGCGCTAAGGTTGTTACATGTTCAGATTCAACAGGCTGGATCTATGATCCGGAAGGAATCGATGTTGCACTTCTTAAGGAAGTTAAGGAAGTTAAGAGAGCAAGACTTACAGAGTATGCTGCTAAGAGACCAAGCGCTCAGTACCATGAGGGAAGAGGCGTATGGACAATTAAGTGTGATGTTGCTCTTCCATGTGCTACACAGAACGAGCTTCTGATTGACGATGCTAAGGCACTTGTTGCTAACGGTGTTATCGCAGTAGCAGAGGGTGCTAACATGCCTACAACTCTTGAGGCTACAAAGTACCTTCAGGAGAACGGTGTTCTCTTTGCTCCTGGTAAGGCTTCTAACGCAGGTGGTGTTGCTACATCAGCTCTTGAGATGAGCCAGAACAGCGAGAGACTCAGCTGGACATTCGAGGAAGTTGATTCTAAGCTCAAGAATATCATGGTTAACATCTTCCACAACCTTGATGATGCTTCTAAGAAGTATGGCAAGGAAGGCGATTATGTTGCAGGTGCTAACATTGCCGGATTTGAGAAGGTTGTTAACGCTATGGTAGCTCAGGGCGTCTGCTAATTATCAGATAACAGCTGATTAATAGAATAGTTCGTTCACGATTTGAATACGATTTGATTTTACTGCTAATAAGGGTATCGGAAGAATGTGTCATCTTCTGATGCCCTTATATTAATTTATATATAATTAAAATCAGGTAATTAAAATCAGGTGCAGGAAATATTGACAATAGTACCTGAGAACTATATAATAGTTAAATTATGAAATATAGACTATTAAGGAAGGACAATCAATGAACAGATTAAAAGAAAAGCTTACAGAAAAGCTGAAAAACAAGTCGATTAACAGTAAACTCAAAACATCACACGGAATAATTGTCGTATTATCTGTAATTATTGCTGTGGTACTTCTTGTAGGAATGACCGTGATAGCCGGAAAAGTTAAAAAAATATTTGTTGGGCCAATGACTAATGTAAGTGATATCGCTGACATTAAGTATGGACTGACAGATCTTCAGAGTGAGATAAACAGCTATATTATTGCGGGTAATGCTGGCGCAGGTTCTGATTATAATGGATTTTCAAGTAATATGGAAGCGGATGTAAAGCTTGTCACAGAGGCTGTCCAGTCACTTGATGAAACAATAGATAACAGCGAAGGAAAGGATGTCCTTGAAAGACTAAAAAGTAAGATTAATGAAGGAGAGAAGATAAGACCACAGCTTATGACACTCCTTAAGAATAAGGATCTTAATAATGCTTATACATACAATAAGAATACATACAAGCCGGTCGTAAATGACATTAAGGAATTGTCGCTTGAGCTTGAGAGCATCATTAATGCAAGCGGAAAGTCATATTATAAGTCAAGCATGATATCAAGCTATGTGCTTATTGGAATCGGAGTGGTACTTCTCATTATTGCAGTCGCTGCTTCTGTCATGCTTACAGGAATTATAACAGATATGCTTACGGCACCAATCAAAGAGCTTGATGATGCTGCCGCACACATGTATAACGGCGACCTTGGAGCAGCAGATAATATTACATATGAGTCAGAAGATGAGCTTGGTGAGCTTGCCGAGGCCCTCAGAGGAACAATGAATGTACTTTATTCTTATGTTGATGAGATTTCTGCTACATTAAGAGAGATAGCAAAGGGCGATCTCACAAAGCCAAGTGAGAATATTACAGATTTCAGAGGAGATTTTGCAAGTATTAAGGAATCTTTTGTATATATACTTAAGAATTTCAATATAACACTTACTAACATCCAGAATACATCAGGACTTGTTGAAGCAGGTGCAGCAGATATTGCCGGTGCGGCGGTTGAACTCTCAACAGGCACAACAGACCAGGCAAGCTCGATTGAGGAGCTTACTGCAACTGTTGAGACAGTAGCAAACCTTGCAGAGACAAGTGCGAAGAAGACTCAGGAAGCATATGAAAGCATTGAGAAAGCCGCAAGGGATGCTAAGAGTGAGCAGGTAAGAATGCAGGAACTCACGGAAGAGATGGCGAATATCACAGCTATTTCAAAAGAAATTGAGAATATCACGGCAACTATCGAGGATATTGCATCACAGACAAGCCTCCTTGCTCTTAATGCATCAATTGAGGCGGCAAGGGCAGGCGAAGCAGGTAAGGGATTTGCGGTTGTCGCAGATGAAATCGGCAAGCTTGCAACGGACAGCTCTAATTCAGCAGTCAACACAAGAGAACTTATCGGCAAGACTATGGAAGAGATTGGCAAGGGTAATGATATTACGGCTTCCGTAGCAGAAGTATTTGGGAAGATAATAGGACAGATGCATGAATTTGCAGAAGTTGCGCGTACTACTAATGAAGCTTCAAAGGGACAGGCAGATGCGCTGGCTCAGATTGAAGCAGGAATTGAACAGATTTCAGGCGTTACACAGAATACCGCAGCCGCAGCGCAGGAAAGCAATGCTATCAGCACACAGCTTTCAGAAAAGGCAGATGAACTTGATGAGCTTGTACGCCGCTTTAAATTATATTCGGCAGTTGAAAAAAAGTAATATCGCAAGTATAATATAAGGTATGCGTCAGATTTTGCTTCGCAAAACTGTTAGAAGAATCAGGAGGATTTAAGGTGGCAGATTTAACCAGTGAGATTACAAAAAGAAGGACTTTTGCGATAATTTCCCACCCGGATGCAGGTAAGACAACTCTTACCGAGAAATTCCTGCTTTACGGAGGGGCAATTAATCTCGCCGGCTCTGTAAAAGGCAAGAAGACAGCTAAGCATGCTGTGTCAGACTGGATGGAGATAGAGAAGCAGAGAGGTATCTCTGTAACATCTTCAGTATTGCAGTTTAACTATGACGGCTACTGCATTAATATTCTTGATACACCGGGACATGAGGATTTCTCAGAGGATACTTACCGTACACTTATGGCAGCTGATTCGGCAGTCATGGTTATCGATGCATCCAAGGGTGTAGAGAAGCAGACAATTAAGCTGTTCAAAGTATGCGTTTTAAGGCACATACCTATATTTACTTTTATTAATAAGATGGATAGGGAAGCTAATGACCCATTTGAGCTTCTTGATGAAATTGAAAATGTTCTTGGAATAAGGACGTGTCCTATGAACTGGCCTATCGGTTCAGGTAAGGAGTTCAAGGGTGTATACGATCGTACTGACAGGGAAGTATCACTGTTTACGGCTGCGATGAACGGACAGAAGGAAGTCGCAACGGAGAGACTTGGAATAGATGATGCCGCACTTGCAGATGAGCTTGGGTCTCATTTTTATGAGAAGCTGCAGGAAGATATAGAGCTGCTTGACGGTG
The DNA here is from genome assembly GCA_025146925.1 of [Bacteroides] pectinophilus. NCBI lineage: Bacteria > Bacillati > Bacillota > Clostridia > Eubacteriales > [Bacteroides] pectinophilus. The sequence continues at coordinate 728,844 of CP102260.1, forward strand.
CAAGCTCGGAATTCAATCTTGATGAGGTAAGAGCCGGAGACCTGACACCTGTGTTCTTTGGCTCAGCACTTACGAATTTTGGTGTGGAGAACTTCTTACAGCATTTCCTTAAGATGACAACAGCTCCGCTTGCGAGACATTCATCAATCGGTGATGTTGACCCGTTTTCCGGGGATTTCTCGGCATTCGTATTCAAGATACAGGCTAACATGAATAAGATGCACCGCGACAGAATTGCATTCATGAGAATATGTTCAGGTAAGTTTGAGGCCGGCATGGAGGTCACCCATGTTCAGGGCGGCAGGAAGATTAAGCTTGCACAGCCGCAGCAGATGATGGCTCAGGAGAGGCATATTGTTGATGAAGCTTATGCAGGAGACATTATCGGCGTGTTCGATCCGGGAATATTCTCAATCGGTGATACGCTTACAACTTCCAATGAGAAGTTTACATTTGACGGAATACCTACATTTGCACCGGAGCATTTTGCAAGAGTACGCCAGATAGATACGATGAAGAGAAAGCAGTTTGTTAAGGGAATCAGCCAGATAGCACAGGAAGGTGCAATTCAGATATTCCAGGAGTTCAACACCGGAATGGAAGAGATTATTGTCGGAGTAGTCGGAGTGCTTCAGTTTGATGTACTTAAGTTCAGACTTGAGAATGAATATAATGTAGATATACGCCTTGAGCCTCTTCCATATGAGCATATCAGATGGATAGAGAATCCGGAAGAGGTTGATGTTGAGCATCTGTCAGGAACGTCTGACATGAAGAAAATCAAAGACCTTAAGGACAATCCTCTGTTACTGTTTGTGAACAGCTGGAGTGTCGGAATGGTCCTTGAACGTAATGAAGGTCTCAAGCTTTCAGAATTCGGCAAGAACTGATAGACAGGACAGTCAGCAGACTGCCGTATCAGATAAACTGATTAGTTGTTTCATTATACTGATAATCGATAGACGCGAGTTTGTCGGTTATCAGTTTTTTATCTAAAGAATTTGTCTTACAAAAATCACTAAAGCTGCTGTAATGGTCACGAAGCTGCATATTCACAAAGCTTAAAAGCATGACCGGATCATTAGGAATCGACATAATATTTACCCCGTTTCATTTATAATGTTAATAGTCTTTTCATTTTTTACCACATTTACGGAAGAATGTAAAGTGTGTTATTATGAAATTAACCGATGTCAGTCAGATGTCGGATGGTATATCAGAGATAAAGGAGATTATAGAGAATGGATTCTGATAAGAGAAAAGTAAAGCAGATAGCAGGGCTGATTGTATTTACAATGCTTGTGTATACAATATTTATCAATTATGAGAAGGTATTTGCGGGAATAGAATTTCTGTGGGATCTGATATTTCCGTTTGTGCTTGGTGCGGCGATAGCATTTCTTTTGAATCTTCCGATGAGGGGGATAGAGAAGCTGTTGAAAAAGTTTATGCCATTGATACAGGGAAAGAATAACAGTAAGACGTCAGCAGCTGAAAGGCTTCTGCGTCCGGTGAGCCTGCTGCTTACGTTTGGATGTGTAATTGCTGTGATAAGCATAGTTATAGGAGTTGTTCTTCCACAGCTTGTGAGTACAATGGAGTCAATCGGACAGGCATTCATGGCGTGGCTTCCGCAGTTCCAGGACTGGCTTCAGAAAACATTCGCAGATAATCCTGAGATTGAAAAATATATAGGAGATGTACAGATAGACTGGGTTGCAGTATTTGATTCTGTTAAGAATTTCATATTCAACGGTGCAACCAATATACTTTCTCATACATTTTCGGCAACTATGGGAATTATAAGCGGAGTTACTACATTTTTCATAGCAGTTGTTTTTGCATGTTATATCCTTATGCAGAAGGAAAAGCTTGAATCACAGGTAAGACGTATTATTAAGGTTACATTCAGTGAAAAGACAGTTGGGAAGATTAATTATGTGGCATCACTGACACACAGGATATTCTGCAGCTTTATTACGGGACAGTGCCTTGAGGCATGTATTCTTGGATTTATGTTCTTTATATGTATGCTTATCTTCAGACTGCCGTATGCACTTCTTATTGCGGTGCTTATAGCGTTCATGGCATTAATTCCGATTGTCGGTGCATTTATCGGATGTATAGTCGGAGCACTGCTTATACTGCTGATTGATCCGTTCAAGGCACTGTTTTTTGTTATTATGTTCCTGGTGCTTCAGCAGATTGAAGGCAACCTTATATATCCGCATGTTGTGGGCGGCTCGGTAGGACTCCCTTCAATATGGGTGCTTATGGCAGTTACAATAGGCGGAAGCCTTATGGGAATAGTGGGAATGCTTGTATTTATCCCGCTTGTATCAGTAATATACAGCCTTATCGGAAGCTGGGTAAGACAGAGGGAAAAGTGTGAAAAATCAGCCTGATGGCTGATTTTTCACACGCAAGATTTGTGCTTACGCACAAACTTGATATGCGTAAAAGGCAGCGAAGGAATGGAGATTAAGATGAAGATTAAGTTATCAGACCACTTTACTTATGGCAGGCTGTTAAGATTCTGTCTGCCATCGGTAATTATGATGGTATTTACGTCAATATACGGAGTGGTAGACGGCTTTTTTGTATCCAACTTTGCAGGAAAGGTATCATTTGCGGCGATTAACCTTGTTATGCCGTTCATAATGATTCTCGGAGGTTTAGGCTTTATGATAGGCGCAGGCGGGAGTGCGCTTGTTGCCAGGACACTTGGCGAGGGTGATAAGAAGAGAGCATCACAATATTTTTCAATGCTGGTGTATTTTACGGTTATATGCGGAATAATCACGACTGTCATAGGAATCATATTTATGAGGCCTATTGCACTGATACTTGGAGCTACACCTGCAATGCTTGATGACTGTGTTATATACGGAAGAACGGTTATGGCCTTTAATATAGCATTCATGCTTCAGAATGTGTTTCAGACATTTCTTACAACAGCAGAAAAGCCAAAACTTGGACTTATGGCGACGCTTGCGGCAGGAATAACCAATATGGTGCTCGATGCCGTGTTTGTGGGCGTGTTCAGATGGGGAGTTACCGGTGCGGCAGCTGCTACGGGGATAAGCCAGTGTGTAGGCGGAATACTGCCGCTTATATATTTTGCAAGACCGAACAGCAGCCTTCTGCGCCTTTCGCTGTGCCGCATGGATGCAGGAATAATCATTAAAGCATGTACTAATGGGGCATCAGAACTTATGACCAGTATATCAGGTTCCATTGTAAGTATATTATATAATTTTCAGCTTCTCAGGTTCGCAGGTGAGAACGGCGTTGCGGCATATGGTGTTCTTATGTATGTGCAGTTTATATTTATTGCGGTATTTATCGGATACAATATAGGAACCGCACCTGTAGTCGGCTATAATTATGGCTCCGGCAATAATGCAGAACTTAAGAATATGCTTCGTAAGAGCCTTGTGGTTATGGGAAGTGCAGGGGCTGTCATGATGGTAACAGCACAGGCATTGTCATATCCGCTTGCCGGCATATTCGTGGGATATGATGCGCAGCTTCTTGCAATGACGCACAGAGCGTTTGGAATATTCTCCCTGTCATTCATAATTGCGGGCTTTAACATATTCGCGTCATCATTTTTTACGGCTCTTGGCAATGGTGCGGTATCGGCGGGAATATCATTAATGAGGACACTTGTGTTCCAGATGGCAGCGGTTCTTATACTCCCTCTGATATTGCGGATAGACGGAATATGGTGGGCAACAACGGCCGCTGAGCTGCTTGCGCTTGCCGTATCCGCATTTTTCCTTATTAAGAAGAAAAATACATACCATTATGCATGAAAAAAGACAAATGATCACATTCAGCACGATAAAAAGACTATTTGACAAATTAATCCCAGATGATAAAATATAGTTAGGTACATAATTATTATGTACCTAACTATATTTTTTATAAAGCAGGGCAGGCTTTATATGCCACCTGCGGAATGGAGATTAGTGTGAAGGATACTGATTTATTGAAGCTTCTCAATGACTGCGAATATTATATGCATTACAGAAGACCTGCGCACAGAGGAAGGCTTACGGTATTGCACAGCCTTGATGAGGAGGGACCGCTTACGCAGAGCGGGCTTATAGGGAAGATGGATGTAAAGGCGGGCTCTATGAGCGAGCTGCTGCGCAAGATGGAAGAGGACGGACTTATACAGCGTAAGCGCGGAGAAAAAGATAAAAGACAGGTGTATGTCACAATAACTGATGCAGGAAGGGATAAGATGCTTCATATAGAGGAAGTAAGAAAGGAAAAAGCAAAAGATACATTTGCATCATTAAACAGCAAAGAAAAAGAGCAGTTGTATGTGCTGCTTGGAAAGCTGCTTAATGACTGGAAAGACAAATGGGAGGTGGAAGCTTGAAAAAATATGTCCAATACATAAAGCCGTATGCTGCATATTATTTTACAGGGCCATTGTTTATGATTGTTGAGGTCGTCGGTGATATTATGCTTCCGTGGCTTCTGGCAAGGATTATAAATGTCGGAGTTATGAATCATGATATTGGGTACATAGTCAGAACAGGAATCATGATGGTAATCATAGCAGTATTTATGGCAGTTGGAGGTGTAGGAGGAGCATTCTTTGCGGCAAGGGCAGCAATGAATACAGGGACAGACCTGCGAATGGCTTTATTTGAAAAAATCCAGAAGTTCTCTTTTAAGAATATTGATGATTTCAGCACGGGTTCACTTGTTACACGTCTTACCAATGACATTACGCAGATACAGAATATGATAATGCAGACATTGAGAACATGCCTAAGGTCACCGGGAATACTTATAGGAGCCGTTATCATGGCATTTGTTATGAGTCCGGGGCTTGCAATGATACTTATTGTTGTAATTCCGGTTATAGTGTGTGTGGTAGCCGTAATCATGAAGCTGGCGTTTCCGAGATTTGACAGAATGCAGACGAAGCTTGATAATCTGAATTCATGTATTCAGGAGATGCTTGTTAATATCAGAGTAATAAAGTCATTTGTCAGGGGAGAGTATGAGGAGGCTAAGTTTGACAGCCGCAATGAGCAGTTATGCGAATCGACAGTAAGGGCAATGAGGACTGTTATAGTCATGGCACCTGCAATGGCACTTATAATGAATATGGCAATAGTGGCTGTTATGTGGAAGGGTGGCAATATGATTATCGCAGGACATATGCCTGTCGGCAATCTTACCGCATTTATCAATTATATGACACAGATATTGTCAAGCCTTACAATGCTTTCAATGGTATTCCTTAACAGTACAAGAGCAGTGGCATCACTTAAGAGAATAGATGAAGTTATGCAGGCTGACATAGACCTTACGGATGATGCTGCTGCGATGAAGGATAAGAAAGTATTATGTGGGGATGTTGAATTCAAAAATGTTTTCTTCAGATATTATAAAAACTCGGAAGAATGGGTGCTGGATAATATAAGCTTTCACCTTAAGAGCGGACAGAAAATGGGAATTATAGGTTCCACGGGCTGCGGCAAGAGTACACTGGTGTCGCTTATTGCCAGACTTTACGATGCTGACAGCGGAAGTGTGCTTATTGACGGAACTGATGTCAGGGAATATTCACTTAAGAATCTGAGAGACGGTGTAGGAATGGTGCTGCAGAATAATGTACTTTTTTCCGGAGACATTGCAGATAATCTGAGGTGGGGCGACGCAGATGCCACGGATGAGCAGATAAGGCAGGCAGCATCAGCGGCACAGGCGGATGAATTTGTAAATGATTTTGCTGACGGATATGCAGCACAGCTCGGACAGGGCGGGTGCAACGTATCAGGCGGACAGAAGCAGAGGCTTTGTATAGCAAGGGCACTGCTTAAAAAGCCAAAGATTTTGATACTTGATGATTCGACAAGTGCAGTAGATACTGCAACAGAGAGAAAGATAAATGCAGCACTTGAAGAACAGCTTGCAGGGTGTACAACTATTACGGTATCACAGAGGATATCATCAATAATGCATGCAGATGTAATTCTTGTAATGGATAACGGCAGGGTTATTGATATGGGAACGCATGAACAGCTCCTTGCAGGTTGTACACTTTACAGGGAGATATATGATTTGCAGACAAATTCGTAATCTTTACCTGCGGAATGGAGGATAGTGTGAAAAATCAGCCTGATATCTGATTTTTCACACAGCTATTTGTGCCGCAGGCGCCACAAATAGCATCTATCGCAGAGCCAAATCTGACATTTGGCTCGCGGTTCCTCCGGCACTTTGTGCCTGCGGAATGGAGGATAGTGTGAAAAATAAGATTTTTCACACGCAGGATTTGTGCTTGCACACAAACCTGATATGCGCAAAAAGCAGCGCTTGAATGGAGGATAATATGGCAGGACCATCAGGAATACCGGGAATGCGCGGACCCGGAGGAGGCGGACGTGCCAATATGCGCGCCAAGGCTGAGAGACCGAAGAATATGAAGAATACTATACTCAGGCTTTTGGGATATATGTCGGAGACAAAGGCACAGCTCATTGTGGCACTTATTGCATCTATGTTGAGCACACTTTGCAATCTGGCAGCTTCTTACATGATAAGACCTATAATTAATACATACATACTTCCGGTTGATGGAAGCAGCGGTAATCCACAGGGACTTTTTATGGCGGTATGTGTTATGGCAGTTGTGTACGCAGGTTCATTCGTGGGGATGTATATACAGATGAGGCTTATGCTCAGTGTGTCACAGTCGGCATTGCGCAGGATGAGGCATGATCTTTTTACACATATGAAGGATATGCCGGTGCGTTTTTTTGATACTAACAGCAATGGTGACCTTATGAGCCGTTATACCAATGATATTGATGCTGTAGGAGAGATGATGAACAATACGATAGTCCAGTTCATTGCAGGAATTATGACACTCATAGGCACTCTTTCAATGATGATATATACGAATATATGGCTTGCACTTGTTACGTTTGTGATGACACCGGTCATGATTAAGGCAGGCAGATTCCTTATTAAGAGAAGCCGCAGATATTATGCGATGCAGCAGGAATCAATAGGACGCCTTAACGGCTATATCGAGGAGACGATAACGGGGCAGAAGGTAGTAAAAGTATTTAATCATGAGGAGAAGGCTATAGAAGAATTCAGGGAATATAATAATGACCTTAAGGATAAGCAGATAAATGCACAGTTCTTCGGCGGAATTATGGGACCGGTTGTAGGTAATCTCGGTCAGGTTAATTATTCGCTTACGGCAATGCTGGGAGGAATATTCTGTGTACTTAAGGGATTTGATGTGGGAGGTGTGACAATATTTGTCACATATGCGAGACAGTTTTCAAGACCGGTCAATGAACTGTCTTCACAGATGAATACGATATTTTCAGCACTTGCAGGTGCAGAGAGAGTCTTTGGTGTTATGGATATGGATACGGAAGCGGTATCCGGGAGAACTGGGGAGATAATGCCGGTCCGCGGTGATATTGAGTTCAGGGATGTCACATTTGGGTATAATCCCGACAGGATTATTCTTAAAGATATCTCACTTAAGGCTTCTAAAGGGCAGAAGATAGCATTTGTCGGTTCTACCGGAGCGGGTAAGACAACGATTACCAATCTGCTTACAAGATTCTATGAGATTCAGAGCGGGCTTATAACGATAGACGGACGTGATATAAGGACGATTGATAAGGATGAACTCAGGAAAAATATAGCTCTCGTACTCCAGGACACACATCTGTTCACAGGTACGGTTATGGAGAATATCAGATACGGAAGACCTGATGCCACGGATGATGAAGTAAGGCAGGCTGCGATGACAGCCAATGCTGATTACTTTATCAACCGTCTTGAAAACGGTTATGATACGATGCTTGAAAAGGACGGTTCCAACTTAAGCCAGGGGCAGAGGCAGCTCCTCAATATAGCAAGGGCGGCACTGTCCAAGGCACCGATACTCATACTTGATGAAGCAACAAGCTCGGTAGATACAAGAACTGAAAGGCAGATTCAGGATGCAATGGACAGACTGATGGCTGAACGTACAACATTTGTTATTGCACACAGACTGTCGACAATCCGTAATTCTGATTCCATAATAGTACTTGAACATGGTAGTATAATAGAAAAAGGCACACATGAGCAGCTTCTTGCAAATCACAGCAGATATTATGAGCTGTATACAGGCAGGGCGGTTCTGGGATAAAGTGCTATAAGTCTATAGCTATAGGTTATTGGTAATATTTTACAGGATTGGAGCTGGATTAAGATGAGTCCATATATAATAGCGCTTAGAACGGCGTATATAGCATTCCCTTTTGTCGCGCTTGCACTTACATTTCCGTACGTGCTCTATCAGTATCACAAGTACGGCAGCCTTATGGCATACAGGATTGTAGTTGTGTATACCTTCTGGTTTTACGTACTGTGTATGTGTTTTCTTGTGTCACTGCCGCTTCCGACATTTGAGGAGGTAAGCCGGATGACTGATAACATGGTGCGCCTTGTGCCATTCCAGTTTCTTACAGACATAAGACATGAGGCAGATATAGCAGTCGCGGGATGGGATCTGCAGACACTTAGTGCAGTGGTACATACACAGACATTTTTTGAGGTTGTTGCGAATATAGTAATGATGATTCCGTTCGGAATATATCTGCATTATTATTTCAGGCAGAGCTGGCCTAAGGTCATGGTGCTTGGTTTCTGCATGAGCCTTTTCTTTGAGGTATCACAGATTACGGCACTTTTTGGCATATACCCGAGACCATACAGGTACTTTGATGTGGATGACCTTATATGTAATACGGCGGGAGCGGTGGCAGGCTCATGGATTACGCCGCTGTGTACATTTTTCCTTCCGAAGAGGGAGAAGCTCGATGAGCTGTCATATGAGAGAGGCAGGAATGTAACCTTCTTAAGGAGACTTACAGGAATGATTGTGGATATGGGCGTGACGGCTGTTGCCTGCGTTGTGCTTTATTACCTTATTAAGAATTCGACGCATATAGTTGAGCCGGGATCGGACCTCTACACCAGATGCGTATTTCTGTTCAAAATATATATCGTCTGGGTACTTGCATATTTTTGTGTTGTGCCTGCGGTAAGCGGAGGAATGACGGCCGGAAGACACATAGTCGGACTGAGGCTTGTTAATGATGACGGAAGCAGGGCTAATCCTTTGCGGATAATGATAAGGCAGATGATAGTGTACTATGTTGTAATGCCGGCACCGGGATATGCATTCCTGTCATATGTGATACTGTCATACTACCCTTCGGGCTGGCAGCGTATAGCATGTGTATGGGCGATATGTCTGTTCATGCTGATAATGCTTCTGTATATATGTGATATTTTTGTAAATACACTCGCAAGACATAACAAACTGTTTTATGACAGATTGTCAGGCACAAAGTATATTTCATTCAGGACACATGAGTAAAAATGCTGTCAAATAAGGAGAATAGTGTGCCATAATTTGATAATATATTGACAATAAGAACCGTAAAGTTAAAATGAACTTATAAAGATAATTACGGGGGAAAAGCATCTCAAGGCATTGCCCCCCGGACGTTGCAGAAGCATCTGCGGAATTGGAGTGGGTATGATTTTTAACAGTGTAGGTTCGCAGCAATTCAGGCAGTATGGCAGGGTTATTACGGAATACGATCTGACAGATATTCTTGAGCGCATGGAGCAGACCCCGCTGCCTGAGGATGTGGTGTATGTGCGTAAGGACGCATATCTTGAGGAAAGCCATCTTTACAGTGAGATGAAGAGCAGAATGTATGGGGAGAGCAATATCCAGTTCGGGTATTGCAATGGACATAACGATAAGCTTAATGCACTTGAGTATCACAGAAGCTCAGAGGTGAATATAGCAGTCACGGATATGATTCTTCTGCTTGGCAGACAGCAGGATATTACGGATGAATTTACCTATGATACGTCTAAGGTTGAAGCATTCCTTGTCCCGGCAGGCACGGCGGTTGAGATATATGCGACAACACTGCACTATGCACCATGCGGAGTGGACGGTAACGGCTTTAAGTGCCTTGTTGTACTTCCGGACGGAACGAATGCAGAGCTTGGGGATAAGCATTGCAGCGGGGATGCATGCACGGAAGGTGAGGACAGGCTTCTTGCGGCAGCCAATAAGTGGCTTATAGCCCATGAGGATGCCGGAATAGACGGAGCATGGAACGGATTAAAGGGAAGCAATATATCAACAGGAGGATATCAGAGATGATTAACAACATGCCACAGTTAAAGATGGGAATTGTATCAGTAAGCAGAGACTGTTTTCCGATGACATTGTCAGCAACAAGAAGACAGAGAGTAGTTGAAGCATATAATGCAAAGTATGAGACACAGACAGGGAAGATATATGAGTGCCCTACATGTGTTGAGAATGAGATACATATGAGAACAGCGCTTGCACAGCTTAAGGAAGCCGGCTGTAATGCTCTTGTAGTATACCTCGGTAATTTCGGACCTGAGACACCTGAGACACTTCTTGCAAAGGAGTTCGGCGGCCCTGTAATGTTTGTTGCGGCGGCAGAGGAGACAGGCAGTAATCTTGTACAGGGCAGGGGAGATGCATACTGCGGTATGCTTAACGCAAGCTATAATCTTAAGCTTCGCAATATCCGCGCATATATTCCTGAATATCCGGTAGGAACTGCTGACGAATGTGCAGATATGATTGCAGAGTTTGCCCCTCTTGCGAGGGCAGTCATAGGTCTTAACAGCCTCAAGATTATATCATTCGGCCCAAGACCGCAGGATTTCATTGCATGTAATGCACCTATAAAGCAGCTTTACAATCTCGGAGTTGAGATAGAGGAGAACTCAGAGCTTGATCTGTTTGAAAGCTTCAAGAAGCATGAAGGGGATGAGAGAATCCCTGAGATAGTTAAGGAGATGGAGACTGAACTTGGTGAGGGCAATAAGAAGCCTCAGATACTTCCTAAGCTTGCACAGTATGAGCTTACGCTTCTTGACTGGGTGGAGGCACACAGGGGCTCACGCGATTATGTGGCAATAGCAGGCAAGTGCTGGCCTGCATTCCAGACACAGTTCGGCTTTGTGCCATGTTATGTTAATTCAAGGCTTACTGCGAAGGGGATTCCGGTATCGTGTGAGGTTGATATATACGGTGCGCTCAGCGAATTCATCGGAACTGTTGTAAGCCGGGATACAGTAACACTTCTTGATATTAATAATTCGGTGCCTGAGGATCTGTATGATGAGGATATCAAGGGAAAATTCCCTTATGAGCTTAAGGATACATTTATGGGCTTCCACTGCGGCAACACGGCAGCAGGCAAGCTTTCTTTCTGTGAGATGAAATACCAGATGATTATGGCACGTTCTCTTCCTGAAGAATGTACGCAGGGAACTCTTGAGGGCGATATAGTTCCGGGCAATGTTACACTGTTCCGTCTCCAGAGTACGGCGGATGCACAGCTTCGTGCATATGTTGCACAGGGGGAGGTTCTTCCTGTGGCTACACGTTCATTCGGTGCAATCGGAATATTCGCGGTACCTCAGATGGGAAGGTTCTACAGACATGTGCTGATTGAGAAGAACTATCCTCATCATGCCGCAGTTGCATTCGGGCATTACGCAAAGACACTCTTCAACCTGTTCAGATATCTCGGAGTTGAGGATATAGGCTTTAATCAGCCGGCAGGAATGTTATATAAGACTGAGAATCCTTTCTAAATAGCATTTGAATATAACATATGGATTTCTAAATTTGACACTGACAGGAAAATGTCAGGTGTTATGAAATGGAGGCGGCTATGCGTTACATAGGTATAGATCTCGGAACATCAGCCGTAAAGCTTATATTAATGGGAGCTGACGGAACGATATATAAAACCGTGTCAAAAGAATACCCGATAAGTTTTCCAAGACCGGGATGGTCGGAGCAGAATCCGTGTGACTGGTATGAGCAGACAAAAGCAGGGATAAGAGAACTGACAGAGGGAACAGACACCACGGACATAGCAGGAATGAGCTTTGGCGGGCAGATGCACGGACTGGTTATTCTGGATAAGGATGATAATGTCATAAGACCGGCGATATTGTGGAATGACGGAAGAACTGATAAAGAATGTCAATACCTTAATAATGTGATTGGAAGGGATAAGCTCTCAGAATATACAGCCAATATTGCATTTGCGGGCTTTACGGCACCTAAGCTGCTGTGGCTTAAGACCAATGAGCCTGATAATTTTGCCAGAATAAGCAAAATAATGCTTCCTAAGGATTATCTTGCATACAGGCTTACGGGAGTGCACTGCACGGATTATTCTGATGCATCGGGAATGCTCCTTCTTGATGTTAAGAACAGATGCTGGTCAGGGCAGATGCTCTCAATATGCGGAATAAGTATGGAGCAGATGCCTGCTCTCTATGAGAGCTATGAAAAAGTTGGGACACTCAGGGAAGCGGTTGCGGAAGAATTAGGACTTGCCAGAGATACAATAGTGGCAGCAGGTGCCGGTGACAACGCAGCGGCAGCAATAGGAACAGGCACTACCGGCAGCGGAAGATGTAATATATCACTCGGAACGTCAGGAACGATATTCATATCAAGTGACAGATTCAGTGTTGATGATAATAATGCACTGCATTCATTTGCACATGCTGACGGAAATTACCATCTGATGGGATGCATGCTCTCGGCGGCTTCCTGTAACAAATGGTGGATGGATGGTATAATCGGAACTAAGGATTATTCAAAAGAGCAGGAACCGATAACAGACGATATGCTGGGCAATAACCATGTGTATTTTCTTCCATATCTTATGGGAGAGCGTTCACCGCATAATGACCCTCATGCCAGAGGAACATTTACGGGACTTACAATGGATACGACAAGAACTGATATGACACAGGCTGTGCTTGAAGGTGTAGCGTTTGCAATACGTGATTCCTTTGAGGTAGCCGGGAAGCTGGGAATTAAGATTGACAGGACAACGATATGCGGAGGCGGTGCAAAGAGCCGCCTGTGGTGCAGAATAATTGCCAATGTACTTGGAATTGACGTTGATATGCCTGCGCTTGAGGAGGGTCCGTCACAGGGGGCAGCAATGCTTGCAATGGTGGCATGTAAGGAGTACGATAGTGTTAAGGCTGCCGTTGATGCAATCGTAAAGGTATCAGGTACGATACACCCTGACAAAGAGATTGCCGCAAGGTATGACAGACGATATAATGAATTTGCAGGAATATATCCTGCGTTAAAGAATGTGTTTGCATCATTGGCATAATACGGGAATGGAGGTTAGTGTGAAAAATACAGATTGATATCTGATTTTTCACACAGCTATTTGTGCTACAGGCGCCACAAATAGCATTTATCGCAGAGCCAAATCTGACATTTGGCTCGCGATTCCTCCGGCACTTTGTGCCTGCGGAATGGAGGTTATTATGAGATTTTTTATTGATACGGCTAATGTGGAGGATATTAAAAAGGCTAATGACATGGGAGTTATCTGCGGGGTTACAACTAACCCTTCGCTGATTGCCAAAGAAGGAAGAGATTTTAAGGAAGTAATAGCTGAGATTGCTTCAATTGTTGATGGCCCTATAAGCGGTGAGGTTAAGGCAACTACAGTTGATGCAGAAGGAATGATTAAAGAGGGACGGGAGATTGCGGCAATCCATCCGAACATGGTAGTTAAGATTCCTATGACTGTTGAAGGTCTTAAGGCAACGAAAGTCCTTGCTTCAGAAGGAATAAAGGTTAACGTAACACTTATATTCTCAGCTAATCAGGCACTCCTTGCAGCAAGGGCAGGAGCAGCATATGTGTCACCATTTCTCGGAAGACTTGATGACATATCACAGCCGGGAATAGGACTTATTCAGGATATTACGGATATATTTGCCAACTATGACATAACAACAGAGATTATCTGTGCAAGTATCCGCAATCCGATACATATTACAGACTGTGCACTTGCAGGAGCTGATATAGCAACTGTTCCTTACAAGGTAATAGAACAGATGGTTCATCATCCTCTTACAGATGCAGGAATTGCCAAGTTCCAGGCTGATTACAAAGCAGTTTTCGGTGAATAAATAATCCGTAATTGCATGTACAATATGTATAAAATCGGTTGATATTTATACCGGTTTTGTGGTAAAATGTCTAAAAATGGGAGAAGTGTATTCAGGGTTTAATTATCTTATTTGGGAGGAAAGTCTATGTTTGGTCATAAGAAAAAAAGAACAGAATCTAACAGCGACCTTAAGCTCCTTCTTGAGTCTATGGATAAGGTGATAGAAGGAAACTTCGATCCGATAGACACAAGTGCATTTACGGATGGAGCTGTTGGAGAAAAACTCAATAATGTGCTGGATGCATTCAGAAAGAGTAATAATAATTTTGTAATGCGTTCCAATGAAGCGATGCAGTCAATAGGTGATAATTCATACGTCAAGAATATGCTTGATCAGGTTGAGTCACAGACTGTAACTATTAACGAGATGCAGGAATCAAGCGGTAATCTTGAGAATTCTATCAATGATATCACTAACTCTATTGAACATATAAGGAGCAGTTCGCATAATGTACTTCAGGCGACCAATGACAGCGCTGAAGGCATGAGGGTAAGTGCCAAGGTTGTTAAGGATTCTACAGAAGAGATTAACAATATTAATCTTCAGATTCAGGATTTTCAGGAGAAGATTACCAAGATCAGCGAGATTATCGATATGGTTAAGAAGGTTGCAAGCCAGAGTAATCTTCTTGCACTTAATGCGTCAATTGAGGCTGCAAGAGCAGGTGAAGCAGGTAAGGGGTTTGCGGTAGTTGCCGATCAGGTAAGAGAGCTTTCCAACAGTACATCAGCATCAGCGGATGATGTTGTCAAGTATGTGGGAGAATTGCAGACGAGCATTGCAGAGCTTGCAGCAAGCATGGATGCAACTACTAAGAAGCTTGAGGATGGTAATAAGAGAGTTGAAGATTCAATCGCTAATATCAATGCAATGGAATCGCAGATGAATGATGTAACAGATGAGGTTGACAGTATCTATCATGCAATAGATAAGCAGTCGGCATATACTAAGGATTTAAGTAAAGTTATCGGTCAGATTACAGACAGTTATTCAGTACTTTCACAGGATTGTCATGATACAGGCGAGCATATCTATAAGATCGGAAGGTACATAGATACTCTCAGAAGTGACATGTTCAGGGGATTTTCAGATGTTACACTCCTTGACAGAATGAAGATATTCTCAATAGACCATTTCATTCTTACATGGAGGGTATACAACAATGCTGTCGGCTTTGAATCACTTAAGCTTACCCAGCTTAATAATGCTACAGGACCGAATGCATGTAAGTTCGGTAAGTGGGCACAGTCGGTTACCGATACGAAGATTACATCATCTTCACAGTTCAAGGATATGGTACAGTGCCATAATGATATACATAATAATGCAAGTGAATCATGGAAGGCTAAGGATGCAGGTAATACAGAGCTTGCAATTGAGTACTTTAATAAAGCACTTGAGGCATATTATAGGTTCGATGAATCAGTCAAGAGAATGATGGATTTCATGAGGGCTAATGGCGAGAAAGATATGACGCAGATTGTCGTATTTAGAAAATAATATCGATTAAAGATTGGAATTCCTGATAGTTCTGTTGTATACTCTATAACAGACTATCAGGAATTTTTGTATTTGTGCCTGAGTGCAGATGCGGCATGCCATGCATGACAGGCAGGAAAGAGTTGGATATGAACATTGGGCAAAGAAAGAAGATAACTATAATAGGACACAAGAATCCGGATACTGATTCCATATGCTCGGCGATTGCGTATGCCGGGCTCAAGAATGCAATTGCTGCCAATGCAGGCAATGATATTACAGGTGGAGACAGCACAGATAATGATGATTCTGTAAGTGGTGAATGCTATGAGGCGAAGAGAGCCGGACACCTTAATGAAGAGACACAGTTTGTACTTGATTACTTTAAGGTCAAAAAACCTGAATATATAAAGGATGTGAGAACCCAGGTACAGGATGTAGAGATAAGAAGAGTCCCGGGCGTTGACCGTAACATCTCTCTTAAGCAGGCATGGAATATGATGCGCAAGGATAATCTGTATACACTGCCGATAACATCGGAAGATAAGCTTGAAGGCCTTATAACAATAGGTGATATTGCGGAATCGTACATGGATGTGTATGACAGTAATATTCTTGCGGCAGCTAAGACTTCATGCTCTAATATAGTTGATACACTTGACGGGGACCTGCTTGTAGGCAGCATGAATACTGTGTTTGATAAGGGAAAGGTTCTTATTGCGGCAGCAAGTCCGGATCTAATGGAGAATTACATAGAGCCGGGAGACATTGTTATACTCGGCAACAGATATGAGTCGCAGTTATCGGCGATAGAGATGGATGCAGGCTGTATAGTCGTATGTGAAGGGGCAGAGGTGGCGCTTACAATAAGCAAGCTTGCAGGAGAACATGACTGTATGATAATAACAACACCGCATGATACATACACGGCGGCACGTCTTATCAACCAGAGTATGCCGATAAGCTACTTTATGAGAACAACAGGGCTCGTTACATTTAATACGAGAGATTTTATTGCTGATATCCAGGATGTTATGGCTAAGCTCAGATATCGTGATTTTGCGGTGCTTGACAGCAATACGGGCAATTATGTAGGTCTGATATCGCGCCGTACACTCATGAAAGCCAATAAGAAGAAGCTTATTCTTGTGGACCATAATGAGAAGAGCCAGGCGGTATATGGAATTGAGGATGCAGAGATTCTTGAGATTATCGACCATCACAGGCTTGGAACTATTGAGACCATGAATCCGGTATTTTTCAGGAATCAGCCGCTTGGCTGTACCGCGACAATTATATATCAGATGTATAATGAGCATGGTCTTAAGCCTGATGCAACAACGGCGGGGCTTTTATGTGCGGCAATTATATCAGATACGCTTATGTACCGTTCACCGACATGTACTGAGCCTGACCGGAAGGCGGCATCGGAGCTTGCGGCAATTGCCGGAATTGATATCGAGACATTTGCACATGCAATGTTTAAGGCAGGAAGCAACCTGATGTCAAAGACAACTAAGGAAATATGCTATCAGGATTTTAAAAAGTTTAAGATAGATGATGTAATGATTGGAATAGGTCAGATTAACTCAGTTAACGGAAGTGAGTTTGATGAACTTAAGGGAAGGGTAATATCCGAACTTCCGGAGGTGATGAAAGACAATAATCTTCAGATGGTATTCTTTATGCTGACTAATATAATGAAGGAATCATCTGAGATAGTATTTGCGGGCAGGAATGCGGGAGAACTGCTTAAGGATGCATTTAATGCGGAACCGGGAGAGACAAGTGTGATGCTTGACGGAATTGTATCACGCAAGAAGCAGTTCCTTCCTACTATAATAGAAGCTATGGAGGCACAGAATGTTTAAGAAACCAAGATCAACAGATGCATGCTGGTGCATGAGTGGAAAACCTTATTGTGAATGTCATATGGAGTTTGACAAGAAGCTGGAGTTCTTCAGAAAGAGACATCATAAGGTACCGCCGAGAAACATAATCAAGAATGAGAAGCAGCTTGAAGGAATGCGTAAGAGCAGTGCAATCAATATTGCAGTGCTTGATTACGTGGCAGAGCATATTAAGGCGGGAATATCAACAGAAGAGATTAACCGTATGGTATATGAGAAGACTACACAGATGGGTGGTATTCCGGCTCCGCTTAATTATGAGGGATTCCCTAAGAGCGTATGTACATCAATTAATAATGAGGTGTGTCACGGAATACCTTCCAATGACATAATACTTGCAGACGGAGATATTATTAATGTTGACTGTTCAACAATTCTTGACGGATATTTTTCGGATTCATCAAGAATGTTCTGTATAGGTGATGTTGACCCTGAGATGAAGAAGCTTGTTGATGTTGCCAGGGAATGTGTGGAGCTTGGCCTTGAGCAGGTTAAGCCGTGGGGACATCTAGGTGATGTGGGTCAGGCGATAAATGACCACGCCAAGGCTAACGGCTATTCTGTAGTGCGTGAGGTAGGCGGACACGGAATCGGTCTTGAATTCCACGAGACTCCGTTTGTAAGCTATGTCACCAAAAAGGGAACAGACATGGTTATGGCACCGGGAATGGTGTTTACGATTGAACCGATGGTCAACATGGGTGACCCGGACATATTTATTGATGAAGATAACGGCTGGACAATATATACGGATGATGATATGCCATCAGCCCAGTGGGAGATTATGGTACGTGTTACTGAAGACGGACATGAGGTTATGTGCTGGTAGAATTATATAATTACGATTAAAGGCAGGATATATTAATCAATGGTATATGGCTGCTTTTAATTTTATGATTGAATTAGAGATAACTAACAATGATTTGGTTTGTATAACGAAAATTCCGGTAAATAAGCCGTATTGCGGACATAATGATAAAATTTATCATCAAGGGCGAATGTGTTTGATAAACGAAAAACAGGGTGTTATACTCTCGTTTAAACAAAAAGCTTTTATAGGAGGATAAATCAATGAAGAACTGTTTAAAGGATGTAGACTGGAAGAAAGTTGGAACATTTGCAGGAGGAGTTCTTTTTGGTACAGCAGGTATCAGGATTCTTTCAAGCAAGGATGCAAAGAAGGTATACACAAACTGCACAGCAGCAGTACTTCGTGCTAAGAAGTGCGTTATGGCTGCAGCCAACACAATTCAGGAAAATTGCGGGGATATCTACGCTGATGCCAAGGATATCAATGAGAAGCGTGAAGCTGCAGCAGATGAGCTTTTCTTTGAAGATGCTTCAACTGATGTGAAGGCTTCTGACAGTACTGTAACAGAATAGAGGTGTACAAACCATGAAGTTTTGCATAAAGAGTGAGTCAGGGGGCAGAATGCGTATACATGCCGTGCAGAAGCGTATGACGTATGAGCAGGCTGATATCCTTGAATATACACTGCAAAAGTTTGGGGGAGTTGCATCAGTCAAGGTATATGACAGGACATGTGATGCGGTAATCTATTACACATGTTCAAGAAACTGTATGATTGAATTCTTAAGGGGGTTCTCATATGCAGGCGTTGATGTACCGGATACAGTGGTTGCCAATTCGGGCAGGGCAATGAATGCAGAGTATCAGGAACAGCTTGTTGGTAAGATTATGTACCATTATGCAAGAAAATGGCTGCTTCCTGCACCATTAAGAGCATGCTATACAATAGCATCATCACTTAAGTTCATCGCTGAGGGAATCAAGTGTCTCTGGAACCGTAAGATTGAGGTACCTGTGCTTGATGCAACTGCAATCGGGGTATCTATCGTAAGAGGAGACTTTGATACGGCAGGCTCGGTCATGTTCCTCCTTGGAATAGGCGAACTGCTTGAGGAGTGGACTCATAAGAAGTCGGTCGGCAATCTTGCAAGAAGCATGTCACTCAATATCGGTAAGGTATGGCTTGCCAACAGCGGAACGGAAGTGCTTGCAGATGCGGATACGATTCAGCAGGGTGACAGGATAGTAATACATATGGGTAATGTCATCCCATTTGATTCTGTGGTAGTATCAGGTGACGGTATGGTTAATCAGGCCTCACTTACGGGTGAAGCAGTACCTGTCCACAGAAAAGAAGGAGACAGCGTATATGCCGGTACAGTGCTTGAGGAAGGAGAGCTGACAGTACGGGTAACAACAGTAGGACGCGGAAGCCGTTATGAAAAGGTTGTTGCCATGATTGAGGAGTCTGAGAAGCTTAAGTCAGGACTTGAAGGTAAGGCTGAGCATCTCGCAGACAGGCTTGTACCCTGGACACTTGGCGGTACTGCACTTACATGGCTGCTTACACGTAATGTTACTAAGGCGCTTTCGGTGCTCATGGTAGATTTTTCATGCGCACTTAAGATGGCTATGCCTATATCGGTGCTGTATGCAATTCATGAGGCAGGAACGCATGACCTCACGGTTAAGGGCGGCAAGTACCTTGAAGCTGTAGCTGATGCGGACACAATAGTATTCGATAAGACGGGAACTCTTACCAAGGCAAAGCCTACGGTGGTTGATGTGGTTCCGTTTATAGATGAAACACCTGACAATCTTTTGAGATTAGCTGCATGTCTTGAGGAGCATTTCCCTCATTCGATGGCTAAGGCTGTAATTAATGCAGCTCAGGCAAAGGGACTTGAGCATGAGGAGATGCATACAAAGGTTGAGTACGTTGTTGCTCATGGAATATCTTCAAGTGTGGATGGCAAGAAGGTTGTAATCGGAAGCTATCATTTTGTATTTGAGGATGAGCAGTGCGTTGTTCCTGAAGGAAAGGAAGAGCTGTTTGCAAAGCTGCCTGAGGAATATTCACACCTGTATATGGCTATCGAGAATAAGCTGGCAGCAGTTATATGCATACAGGATCCTGTAAGAAGAGAGGCGGCTGATGTAATCGCTGCACTCCATAAGGCAGGCTTCAGCCATATAGTAATGATGACAGGCGACAGCGAGAGAACTGCCAGGGCAATAGCTGCCAAGGTTGGTGTGGATGAGTATTATGCAGAAGTTCTCCCTGAGGACAAGGCTAAGTTTGTCGAGGAGAGAAGAAAAGCAGGTCACAAGGTTATAATGATCGGTGACGGAATTAATGATTCACCGGCACTCTCAGCGGCAGATGCAGGAATCGCAATCAGTGACGGTGCTGAGATAGCAAGGGAGATAGCAGACATAACAGTCAGCGGCGATGACCTTGCACAGATAGTTACTCTGAGAAATATCTCATCAGCACTGATGAAGCGTATTCACTGGAACTACAAGAAGATTGTCGGAATTAATTCAGCACTCATCGGACTTGGCGTGCTTGGAGTAATCCAGCCGGCAACATCGGCACTTCTTCACAATACATCGACAATCCTTATCAGCCTTAACAGCATGAAGAAGCTGTTGGATGATTGATGGGGAAAGTCAGAATCTATTATGATGTGTTTTAGAATAGAATAAACGGAAACATCCACCAAAACCATGAGCATGGAATGTGCGTGATTTTGGTGGATGTTTTTATGTAATAACTCCCCTTACATCCGCATATTATTAAAATCTTAAAGTACAAATATAAAAAAGTTGAGAAATTTCACTTAATATACTTGAATTGTTCTGCAAATATGTTATTATGTTTGTATGATAAAAAATTAACGATAATACATGAAAGGAGCATCGTATTATGCAGAGATTTACATTACCAAGAGATTTGTATCATGGCAAGGGTGCTTTGGAAGCACTTAAGAGCTTTGAAGGAAAGAAGGCAATGATTTGTGTTGGCGGCGGTTCAATGAAGAGATTCGGATTTCTTCAGAAGGCAGAGGCTTATCTTAAGGAAGCAGGAATGGAAGTTGAACTGTTTGAAGGTATTGAGCCTGACCCATCAGTAGACACTGTAATGAAGGGTGCAGCAGCTATGGAGAAGTTCCAGCCTGACTGGATAGTCGCAATCGGTGGCGGTTCACCTATTGATGCAGCCAAGGCTATGTGGATTAAGTACGAGTATCCTGATATAACATTTGAAGATATGTGTAAGGTATTTGGTATACCTAAGCTGAGAAAGAAAGCTCATTTCTGTGCAATATCATCTACTTCGGGAACAGCTACAGAAGTAACGGCATTCTCAATTATTACTGATTATCAGAAGGGAATTAAGTATCCTATAGCTGATTTTGAGATTACACCTGATGTGGCTATTGTAGATCCGGAGCTTGCAGAGACAATGCCTAAGAAGCTTGTGGCACATACAGGTATGGATGCACTGACACATGCCATAGAGGCATATGTATCAACAGCCAACAGCGATTACACAGATCCGCTTGCGCTTCATGCAATCAAGATGATTCAGGAAGACCTTATCGGATCATATAATGAGGATATGGAGAAGAGAGATGCAATGCATAATGCACAGTGTCTTGCAGGTATGGCATTCTCGAATGCACTTCTTGGTATCGTCCACTCAATGGCACATAAGACAGGTGCAGCATTTGCTGATTATGGCGCACATATTATTCATGGTGCAGCTAATGCAATGTATCTCCCTAAGGTAATAGCATTCAATGCCAAGGATCCTACAGCTAAGAAGCGTTACGGACAGATTGCAGATTTCATGAAGCTCGGCGGTAATACAGATGATGAGAAGGTTGAGCTGCTTATCAGGTATGTAAGACATATGAATGATGAGCTTAATATTCCTCACTGCATTAAGAACTACGGTCCTGACAGCTATCCTACAGAACAGGGCTTTGTTCCTGAGAATGTATTTCTTGAGAGACTTCCTGAGATTGCAGCTAACGCAATACTTGATGCATGTACAGGTTCTAATCCTCGTCAGCCAAGTCAGGAAGAGATGGAGAAGCTGCTTAAGTGCTGCTACTATGATACAGAAGTAGATTTCTGATAAAACGGGGCAGGAAGATGCCACAGTTATTATAACCGACAATTAAGCATAAGAATAGCAGGGTGCAATATCAATCGTTGAGATTACGTTGTGATTAACTTCAATGATTGATACGCATCCTGTTATTTTTATATTTATAATACACAGTGCTCCCATTGACAATACATTTATAATAAAAGATAATGTATATGATATAGTATCAGTGGACACAAGCCGCATAGTAGTGGCACAGCCGTAATGCGGCATGCAGGAATGGAGAATATATGACGGAATTTATAATAAGACTGTTTGTAAAAGATTATAAAGATACACAGGATCCTGATGTAAGACTCAGATATGGAAGCGTTGCGGGCGCTACGGGAATTGTCTGCAATGTATTTTTGTTTATTGCCAAGCTGATAATAGGAACAATAAGCAGAAGTGTGTCTATTACTGCAGATGCGGTTAACAACCTGTCGGATGCGGCATCATCAATACTGACACTGCTGGGATTTAAGATGTCGCAGAAGCCGGCAGATAAAGAACATCCATATGGTCATGCAAGAATGGAGTATCTGTCGGGAATGGCTGTGTCGGCGCTTATACTTGTAATCGGATATGAACTTGCCAAGACATCATTTCAGAAGATAATTAATCCTCAGGAAGTTGATTTTTCAGTTGAGATAATAATCGTGCTTGCCGTATCAATACTTGTAAAGCTGTGGATGATGTATTTTAATACAAAAGTGGGAAAGCGGATAGACAGTCCGACGCTTGCAGCAACAGCCGCAGACAGCCGTAATGATGTAATTACTACTTCAGCCGTGCTTGTAGCGGCGGTGATTGCCCATATAAGCGGACTTAATCTTGATGGAATAATAGGTTTTCTGGTCGCGCTGTTTATACTCTACAGCGGCATTGGAATTGCCAGGGATACGATAAATCCTCTTCTTGGAGAGCCGGCATCGGAAGAGTTGACGAAGCTTGTGTATGACGAGACACTTAAGTCCGATAAAAGAGTCCTCGGAGTGCATGACCTGATGGTTCATGATTATGGCCCGGGACAGAGGTTCGCAAGTGAACATGTGGAGGTTGATGCAAAGGAAGATGTGCTGGCAGCTCATGAGATGATTGATGAGATTGAGCGTATGTTTGAGGAAAAGCACAAGATACATATGGTTATTCATTATGACCCTGTTGTAACAGATGATGATGAAGTTAATGAGATGAAAGAATATGTTGAAAGTCATCTTGCAGATATTGATGAACAGCTCAAGCTGCATGATTTCAGAATAGTAAGAAGCAAAGAACGCACCAAACTTATCTTTGACCTTGCAATTCCTTTTGACTTTAAAGGCAAAGAGGATGAACTGCAGAAAAGTCTTGATAAGATTGTTGCGTCCAAAGATAAAAAATATTGTACTGTTATAACCTTCGACTTAGTCTGAATTGACTTAGTCTGAATTGACTTTATTTTGCCTGACGGCGTGCAGCAATGTGCGCCGTTATTATATTGCAAAGCTTTCCGCCTGCTATGCCGTATATTATTCCGAGTATTGTTCCTGCGAGAACATCCGTAGGAAAATGTACTGTAAGGTACATTCGTGATACTGCGATAAGTGCAGCAAGTATAACGAGGATAACTCCCTTTTTGCGGTCCTGTGTCAGACATGCAACAGCTCCGGCAAAAGATGCTGATGAATGACCTGATGGAAATGAAAAATCCGTAGGAGCCGTGACAAGCAGGTTGAATGACGGGTCAATCCAGAATGGGCGTGGTCTCATCACGAGCGGCTTGATTATAATGTTGGTGAAGATTAATGAAAAAACAAGTGAGAGAGCCATTGCAAGTCCGCATCTGCGTGTCTGCTTAAAACAAAGAAATGCAACTGTAAGCAATATCCAGAATATTCCGGCATTGCCGAGTAAAGTTATGGCTTTCATAATTGTATCGAGAACCGGTGTATGTATCGATTCAAACCAATGGAGTAACGATAATTCCCATGCCATAGTTAAAATCCCCTTTCGTAAATAAACATATTGCAGATTATATCATTACAGATATGTAAAATCAATGTAAATTAATACTGCAGTATCATTAAATTAATTAAGCAAAAGAAAAAAATAATTTATAATATAAAAAATATTCATTATGACTTGAAAAGTTGTAAGAGCATGTATATTATATGAAATATAGTTTTCAGACGAAGGCGTCACATCATTGATGTGGCGCCTTTTTTGTACGGAAAGCGTGCCGTGATTTCTGCAAATGCTGCAGATGGAATCCGGCAAAAACGGAAATAATATGCTTAAGAAAAGCCGGCGACTGCCGGGCGGAACGGAGGCTGCTATGAACAGGAAGACATTTTATATTAATGACAGAATTATTTACAATGAGATAAGCGTTCAGACAGATTCAATAAACAAATTCTATGAGATTCATAATCCGGATAACGAAAGAATAGTTGCGATACCGGATGGCTGCATAGACATACAGTATGTATGGAAGAACGGAGTGATGCATCCACAGCTATGCGGCAGCTTTATGCAGGGAAAGCCATCAAGAATAGGAGATTATGATTACTGCTTTGGTGTAAAATTCAATCCGGGGCAGATGCCTGACTGGATTGAGGCTGATGCAAGCAAGCTGATGGAAGCGAGAGAAGACCTGGGCAAATATTCGGAATGCTGTAAGAATTTTAATGTTGAACAGGATATGCCATTTACAGATAAAATAAGGATGTTTACCGATGAGTATGACTGTAGTGCAGATATGACAGACAGGCGTGCCATGACGATGTATGTCGTCAATAATATTGATGAGAACAGAGGATATGTAAATATAAATGAACTTGTTGAACGTGTTGGTTACAGTCATTGTTACACAGACCGTGTATTTAAGAATGCAGTGGGCCTGTCAATGAAACAGTATGCCAATATAGTACGGATACAGCGTTCGCTTGATATACTCGGAGAAAAGAATGCAGCAGATGTATGTAATGACCTTGGGTATTATGACCAGAGCCATTTTATAAAGGATTTTAAGAAATTTACATTAATGACACCTAAGGCTTATTACAAAAAGCCGGCAGAGGAGCACTTTGTGTGAGAAGGAGGCAGACATGAAAGACGGCAGGAATGAAAAGATAACACTTATTTATAATGCAGCTTTTGTTATCGGCTGTGAAGAGGAAGAGCATTACATAATCAGAGGCGGAGAAGTTGCGTATAAGGGCAATACAATAATATATGTAGGCAGACATTATATAGGAGAGGCGGATGAGAAGATAGATGCCGGTCAGGGACTTGTTATACCGGGACTTATCAACCTCCACTGCCATATTGCGGGAAGTCCTCTTGAAAAGGGCTTTATCGAGGATACAGGCAACAGATTCAATTATATGTCGGGACTGTACGAATATCTGTCAGTAACAAAGCTTGAACCGGAAGATCAGATTGATGTGCTTGATTTTTCACTTGCAGACATTATGACAAGAGGCTCAACAACAGTATTCGAGCAGGGCTGGTGTGATGAAAAGTCAATAGAGCATATGGGCGAATCGGGCCTGCGTACAATAGTCGGACCTGTGGCATCAAGTTCAAACTTCATGACTAAGGACGGCAGAAATGTATATTACAACATGCATGAACAGCAGGCATATGACAGGCTGCAATACGTCATGGATACCAGACAGAAATATGACGGTGCATATGATGGCAGGATGACAGTGGCACTATATCTTGGTCAGGTGGACTGCTGTACACCTGAATATCTTGATGAGGTGCGCAGGGTTATGGATAACGACAGGGAGATGATCGTTACGATTCATGCGGCGCAGTCCATTAATGAGTATGAGCAGATTGCAAGAACATACGGAAAAACACCGGCCGGATATCTGTATGATCACGGCATAGTAGGAAGCAGGGTTCATTACGGACATTATCTTATGCCTCAGGGACACAGCATGAACGCAATGAAGCTGATGAAGCCTGATGAAGAGCTTAAGCTTATAGCCGGCACCAATACAAACATAATTCATTGTCCGTGGAGCTTTGGAAGACGTGGCATGATTCTTGAATCATTACAGCACTATCTTGACCTTGGAATAAATATGGGTATTGGAACTGATACATTTACCCAGGATATTATATGGGAAATGAGATATGCAGCAATATTCTGTAAGATTGCCGAAGGTGCCAACCCATTCACGGGAACTGCGGCAGAGGTATTCAACATGGCGACACTTGGAGGTGCAAGGGCAATAGGAAGACCTGATCTTGGAAGAATCCAGAAAGGCTGTAAGGCAGATATCGTAATAGTTGATCTTAATAATCTTGACTGCCAGCCTGTAAGGGATCCCATAAAGGTGCTGGTATACAGCGCATGCGGCAAGAATGTTGATAAAGTTATCGTTGACGGAAAGCTCATTGTTGATGGTAACAGACCTGTCAATATGGACATAGATAAAGTTATAGGAAGGATGCAGCAGGCTCAGGATAAGATGATTGCAAAGGTGCCTGAAAGAGACTGGGCAGGAAGAAGTGCAGATGAGATGTCACCAATGAGCTTCAGAGTAGCTGATTAGGGCTGATTGTAAATGCATCCGGAACGAAAAGGAGGAATCGGTTATGAAGAAAAATCCAAAGTTTTATATATGGGGAAGGGCAACACATGTAGGGCAGTGCTATGAGGGCTTATGTGCCACCACGATAGCATCATTCATTGAGCAGCTAATGAAGGAAAAAGGCGCGGTGCCTGTCGAACTTTGTGACCTCAAGCCGGAATACAACGTGCAGACACCATCAGATGCATATGTATCATTTGAATATGAACAGAACGGTGAGAGCGCATCAGAAAATGGCTGTCAGGAAGAAGCTTATGAGAATATGCTTGAAGAAACTGCGGCACAGGCGTGCAAAAAGATGCTGGATATGCTTAACACAAGGCGTGAGGAGTATTGCAGACTGTGTAATATAAAATATGTTCCTTACAGTTATGATGTAAAGATAATCAAAAAGGATGACAGTATGACACTTGGGGAAGTGAGGGAGTGGTTCAGGCTTTCAGCGATAAAGGATCCGGCAATAATAGTATTTTAGAAAGGAATGGATTATTATGGATAAAAATATGCTTGAAGAGATGGTATCTGTGACAAAAGGACTGGTTGCAGTCAACAGCATAAATTCTAACGACGGCGGTGAACTGCTTGCATCGCAATATATAGATGGTTATTTTAAAAAACTTCCATATTTTCAGGAACATCCTGAATATTCATTTACGCAGGAATTAAGGGCGGATGCGCTACACAGACGTAATGTATTTGCATTTGTGAAGGCAGGAAAAAAAGAGACAAAAAATGTAATAATTATCCATGGACACATGGACACGGTTGGTGTTGATGATTATGGCAATCTTAAAGATTATGCATTCTCATGCGACAAACTCAAAGAGAAGTTCCTTGAGATAAAGGATAAGCTGCCCAAGGATTTCCGCAATGACCTTGAGAGCGGAAGCTGGATGGTTGGAAGAGGTGTCGGTGATATGAAGAGCGGTGTTGCTCTCTTCATGGTGCTTACAAAGTATTTTAGTGAAAGAACACAGGAGCTGGGAGTTAATATCCTGTTTATGTCTAATCCGGTAGAGGAGAATCTTCATACCGGAATTATAAATGCACTTGATGTGCTTTCGGATATGAAAGATAAAGGATACAGATTTCTCTATGCTATCAACAGCGACTGCGTAACGCCGCTTTATCCGGGAGACACGACAAGATATATATATACAGGCGCAATCGGCAAGATTCTTCCGTGTTTCTATGTAAATGGTGCAGGGAAGCCTGTAGCAGATGTGGCATCGAAAATCGTGACATCAGTCAATCTTAATCCGGAGTTCTGTGACGGAGCGGGCGGAGAGATTACTACGCCTCCGGCAGTGCTTAAGTTAAGGTGCAGGGATGATGAGGCATTTTTATATTTTAATTATATGATAATGTATAAAGATACAAAGGCAATACTTGGGCTTCTTAAAGATGCGGCAGAAGGGGCAGGAGAAGGATATGAAGTATATGAGTTCATGCAGATATATGAGATGGCAAAAGAAAAATGCACCTCTGATTTTGAAAAGTATGTAGATGACCTGACGGCGGATATAATAAAAGAATATCCCGACAAGAGAGATTCCGCATACGAGCTGACAAAAAGGCTTTTTAAGCTTGCAGGAATAGATAAAAAGGCAATAGTTATATTCCTTGCAGCACCATATTGTCCACATAATACGCTTAATCTTGAAGATACGTACGAGGCTGCATTGCAGACACAGATTGAAAAGGTGCTTGATACGATGGCGGAAAGAACCGGAGAGACATTTAAGATACTTAAGTTCTTTGCCTGCCTTACAGACAGCAGTTATCTGAAGATAGATGATGACAGCGATGCGATTGCTTCACTGAAAGGCAACTTCCCGGCAATGGATATGCTGTTCCGTGTACCTTTGCAGACCGAAAAAGAACTTAATATACCGGCACTCAACTTTGGTGTATTTATGAAAGATCCGCATCAGTGGATGGAGAGACTGTATGTTCCGTATTCATTCGGTGTACTTCCGCAGGTGATTATGGAGATGATTAAGGTAAGTGGTGAGCCTGATTAATGATTTTAAAGAAAAGTACAAAAATTTACAATATTTTTTATTATACGATAGTATAATTGATTTCAACAAGTAAATACTTGGCAGGCAAAAAGAGACAATGACGTCACAAAACGTAATTGTCTCTTTTTGTTATACTATCGCAAAAAAAGGAGGAAAATTCCTCTCCTCACGTGGGAGTTCGGATTTTTGCTCCGCAAAAAAAGGAGGAAAATTCCTCTCCTCACGTGGGAGTTCGGATTTTTTGCTCCGCAAAAAAAGGAGGAATTGTTATGAAGAAGAGATTGATCAGCTTATTAATGGTACTTACACTGATGGTTTCACTGGTTGGATGTGCGGAAGAAAGTACATCTAATGAAGGAAAAAGTGTTAAGCAGGATGTCACGGTAGCATGGGATATTGAGCCGCCAATGCTCGATCCTACACTTACAACATCTACCGCAGCAAGAGATATCAATAAGTATATATATGAAGGCGTGGTTGAGATGGATGCCAACTTTGAGCCACAGCCACAGCTCGCAGAGAAGATTGAACATAATGATGACAATACAGAATGGACATTCTATCTGAGAAAGGGAGTTAAGTTCCATGACGGAACAGAGATGAAGGCAGAAGATGTTGCAGCATCGCTTAACAGATGGTCAGGAATTAACGGTTCAGCAAAGCTCATTATAAAGAATGGCGAGAAGTTTGAAGTAAAGGATGATTATACAGTTACAATAAAGCTTGACACACCATGTCTGTTATTCCTTTATTACCTCGCTAACCCGTCACAGTTCGCAGGTATTACCAAGAAGTCAATTGTAGAGGCAGCCGATTCATCAAGCGGATATAAGAGTATAATCGGTACAGGTGCAATGAAGTTCGTTGAATGGAAGCAGAATGAATATATAAAGCTTGAAAAGTTTGCTGATTATTCAGCACCTTCAGCAAAGCTCAGCGGATTTGCAGGAGATAAGACAGTTAACTTTAATACACTTACGTTCTACATGGTTAATGATGCGTCAACAAGAGTTGCAGGTGCACTTGCAGATCAGTATGACTTTGTAAATAAGATAAGCTACGACAGCATGAATCAGTTTGACGGAGTTACCAACTGCTCACTTACACAGGGACAGTACATGATAGGCGGCCTTATATTTGAGAAGAAGGAAGGCTGCGGAAGTTATTCAGAAGATCCGAACTTCAGAAGGGCAGTATCATATGCACTTGATATAAATGAGATTGCCAAGGCACAGGTTCCTAATTCAGATTATGTAACAATTGATTCAGATTATATGGGACCTTTCCAGACAGCCTGGGATACTAATGCAGGTGATGCATATTATAACAAGCATGATCTTGCCAAAGCTAAGGAATATCTGGCACAGTCAAAGTACGATGGCGGAACGGTTAAGATGGTAACTAATACAGAATATCCTGATATGTATAATGGCACACTTGTAGTACAGAAGCAGCTTGAAGCTATAGGAATCAAGGTAGAAGTAGAGGTAATGGACTGGGCTACACAGCTTACAAGAATTAACCAGCCTGAGACACTGGATATGTTCGTATCGAACTTCGGTGTATCACCTATCCCTAATACACTTCTGTTCCTTACACCGGGCAGAACAGGATTTACACACAATGCAGCAATCAGTTCAATATTCGACCAGATGGGTGCGGCAAAGGATATGACTACAGCACAGTCACTCTGGAAGGAAGCTCAGAAGGCAGCATGGGAAGAAGCAGAGTTCATCCCGCTCGGACATCAGTATACAGTAGTCAGCAAGTCTTCAAGAGTAGAAAATTATACAGGATTTATGGGACTCACATTGTGGGGATGCACAGTATATGAACCATAAAAATATATGAGATGACAAAGGAGCCATTTGATTAAGAATGGCTCCTTTTGATTATGTAGAAGGAGGTATGGCAGATATGGCAAAATTCCTTGGAAAACGGTTATTGTCGGCACTGGTAACAATATTCCTGCTGTCGATAATTATTTTTACAATTTCACATATGTCAAAGGGTGACCCGGCACAGATAATACTTGGTGCGGAAGCAACAGAGGAGCAGATTACCGAACTCAGGCATTCACTTAAGCTGGACAGACCGGTCGTTGAACAGTATATCGACTGGATATTCGGAGCTGTAAGAGGTGACTTGGGAGATTCATATTATACAGGTGAACCGGTGCTTGCAGAAGTAGCTTCCAGACTTGTTCCGTCACTGCGGCTTGCAATAATGGCAGAGATACTTGCAGTAATCGTTGCTATTCCGGCAGGAGTATTTGCAGCTAAGAATAAGGGACGCGGGCTTGATTATATGCTTAGCACAACATCACTTCTTGGACTGTCGATTCCTAACTTCCTTATGAGTCTCATTCTCATACTTGTATTCGGTGTTGCATTCAAGGCGCTTCCGGTATCAGGTTACAGGACACTTAAGAGCGGTGTCGGTGTATTTTTAAAATATTCAATACTTCCTGTACTCGCACTTGGGCTTGGACAGGCGGGAATCCTGATGAGAATGACACGTTCTTCAATGCTTGAGGTCATGAATACGGATTATATCAAGACAGCCAAGGCAAAGGGTGCTAAGAGCACGGTTATATTGTTCAAGCATGCACTGCGTAATGCATTTATTCCTATTCTTACTGCAATCGGACAGTCATTCGGTACATTGTTTGCCGGAACGGCAATTGTTGAGACTATATTCAATATACCGGGTGTAGGACAGCTTGTCGTAACGTCAATAACACGAAGAGATTACGCTATGATACAGGGCGTTGTTCTTATAATAAGTATCATGTGGATAATTATAAATCTTGCACTTGATATTCTGTACGGAGTTGTAGATCCGAGAATAAGACTTGCAAAGAAGGCACATTAGGATTAATGGATGAGGATTGGAGACGATGATTATGAAAAATGCAGATAACAGCGCAATGGCTCTGAATAAGAAAAGCATAAAAGAGCACAGGGCGATTATGATTAAAAGCTTTCTTAAAAATAAGCTTGCAGTTGCCGGTCTTATCATAGTTGTTGTAATGGTTCTGGCAGCTGTGCTTGCTCCTGTGATAACAAAATATGACCCGTACGAGATGGATATCCAGAACAGGCTTGCAGCTCCGGGCAACGGACATCTGTTTGGAACTGATACATTTGGAAGAGATGTGTTCTCAAGAGTTATATACGGACTCAGAATATCACTTTATGTTGGATTTGCTATTGCAATCATAGCAATGGTATTTGGACTTATAATCGGTCTGCTGTCAGCATACTTCCCTAAGGCTGATGTAGTACTTATGAGAATATGCGAGGCAATGATGTCAATTCCCGCAACACTTATGGCAATAGCGATGATGGCGGCACTCGGAGCCAAGACTGAGAATGTAATAATAAGCTTAAGTATCATATATATGCCGACAATAGCCAAGATAGCGAGGGCTTCGGCGCTTTCGGTAAAAGAAATGTCATACATAGAAGCAATAAAGGCGCAGGGTGCAAGCTGGATGAGAATTATATTCAGACATATAGCACCTAACGTAATGTCACCCGTAATCGTACAGACAACATTTATATTTGCATCAGCAATAATAGTTGAGTCATCCTTAAGCTTTATCGGTGTAGGCGTTCCTCAGCCGACACCAAGCCTTGGCAATATTCTGTCAGAGGCAAGATCGGTTATCTACAATTCATGGTGGATGACATTGTACCCTGGCATTGTAATGATTCTTACAGTACTCGGAATTAATATACTTGGAGATGGAATAAGAGATATTATAGACCCTACATAACATTTGCAAAAGTGCCGATGTCAGGGACGTTGTACAAAATGGCAAATCAACGCAGGCACGCTTGCGCTGCTTAGAGCTGACAGCGGTACATAAGGTGCTAAAGGACAGCACCTAAGTACCGGTCGCTCTAAAAGCACCTGCTTATGAATTTGCCAATTTTGTATAACTGTTTAATGGCATACGTAAGTTATGCAACTGTCATGCAGGCTTTAATTAAGCAAAAACAAGGAGGAAAATTCCTCTCCTCACGGGAGTTCGGATTTTTGCTTCGCAAAAACAAGGAGGAATTGGCATGAAGGATGATAATAAGCTTCTGGAAGTGAAGAATTTGAGAACATCGTTCAAGACGCTGCGTGGAACGGCTGTGGCGGTTGATGGTGTAAGCTTTTCAATAAATAAGGGTGAGATAGTCGGAGTTGTAGGTGAGTCAGGATGTGGAAAGAGTGTTACGTCACAGTCAATTATGAGGCTGTATGATGAGAAAAGTCTGGCAAGATATGAAGGAGAGATTCTTTTTGAAGGAGAGAATCTTCTGAAGCTTCCTGAGAAAAAGATGGAGGCGATAAGAGGCAACAGTATAGCAATGATATTTCAGGATGCACTGAGTTCTCTTAATCCGCTGTATACGGTGGGTAACCAGATTGCGGAGACGGTAATGAAGCATCAGCATTTGTCTAAAAAGGAAGCACTTAAGGTTGCGGAGGAGATGTTAAGGCTTACAGGTATACCCGCACCTGAGGAACGTATTTATTCATATCCTCATGAGATGTCAGGAGGAATGAGACAGAGGGCAATGATAGCGATGGCGTTGTCGTGCAAGCCTAAGCTGCTTATTGCAGATGAGCCTACAACAGCGCTTGACGTTACAATTCAGGCCCAGATATTAAAGCTCATAACAGACCTTAACAAAGAGCTGGGAATGGGAATAATGCTTATCACACATGACTTAGGTGTCGTGGCACAGACATGTCAGAGAGTAATAGTAATGTATCTCGGACATATTGTAGAGGAAGGCACGGTGGATGATATATTTGACAGACCGCTCCATCCGTACACAATCGGACTTATAAAATCAATTCCGCGTATGACAACAAAGAAGGGTGAGAAGCTCTACATGATAAAAGGAATGGTTCCGCAGCTAAGTGAGGTTGGAAGCGGATGCCGTTTTGCAAGCAGATGCCCATACTGTACGGAAGAGTGTAAAATCCATGACCCTGAACTCAGAACGGTTAATGAGACACAGAAGGTATGCTGCCTGCATGCGAATGAATTTTAGATGTCCCAAGAAGGGCGGATTGGAGGAGAAATATGGCTGATAAAATCCTTGAAGTAAAAAATCTTAAGAAATATTTCCCGGTGGAGTCAAAGGTAAGAGTTGAGCCAAAGTCCGTAAAGGCTGTGGATGACGTTTCATTTGACGTGTACCGCAATGAAACGCTCAGTATCGTAGGTGAGTCGGGATGCGGCAAGAGTACTACCGGACGATGCCTTATAGGGCTTAATAAACCTACGTCGGGCGAAGTCATTTATAATGGAAAAAATATAGTAGGCATAAGCGACAAAGAACAGAGAGTTCTGTGTAAAGATCTGCAGATGATATTTCAGGATCCGTATTCATCGCTTAACCCGAGAATGACGATAGGAAGCATCCTTGAGGAGCCGCTTATAATCCATAAGATATGTAAGACTAAAGAAGAACGCATGCAGAGAGTGCTTGACATGCTTGAAAAGGTGGGAATGAGGCGCGACCACTATTACAGATATCCTCATGAGTTCTCAGGCGGACAGCGTCAGAGAATCGGAATTGCAAGAGCACTTATTCTTGAGCCTAAGCTTGTAGTGTGTGACGAGCCGGTGTCTGCACTGGATGTGTCGATTCAGTCACAGGTGCTTAATCTGCTTGCTGAAGTAAAGAAAGAAATGAACATAACATATGTATTTATCTCACACAACATGAGTGTCGTAAGATATATATCAGACCGTGTCGGAGTAATGTATCTTGGACATCTTGTTGAGCTTGCCGGGACAGAGGAGCTGTATAACAATCCGCTTCATCCGTATACACAGGCACTTCTTTCAACAGTGCCGGAGCCTGACCCGCATGTTAAGCGTGAACAGATAATGCTCAAGGGTGATATCCCGTCACCGCTTAACCCGCCAAGCGGCTGTATATTCCATAACAGATGCCCATATAATGAGCCGATATGTCAGGATCAGATGCCGCCTCTTGTAGAGATAAAGCCGGGACATTTTGTGGCATGCTACAGACACCAGCTGTATTAGTCTGATGAGTACTTGCGTTTTACTTTCTGCGCTGCTACAATTCAACAACGCAAGTTGACTTCAGGTATCTGCATTCTTTATTACGGAATTTTTAGATTGCAGGTACCTGATATTTTTTTAAAATTTTCAAAAATATTAAGTATATAAATTTACAATATTTTCTAAACAAAATGTAGCATATTATACCTAAGAGCTAAGAGCTCCTGTTAATCAAATAAAATTCATTAAAGAAGGAAGGAGTTGTAGATGGAATTTTCATTTGGAATACCAACAAAAATATATTTTGGAAAAGATTGTATAGCTAAGAATGCCGGAGTGCTTGCAGCAGTTGGAAGTAAGGCAATGATTGTCACAGGAAAGCATTCAGCTAAGGCAAGCGGCGCACTTGATGATGTCACAGCAGTGCTTGAGGCGGAGAAAAAGGAATATGTAATTTTTGATGAGATTGAGAATAATCCTTCTGTTGAGACTGTTGCTAAGGCTGCTGATATTGCAAGGGCAGAAAAGATTGATTTTGTTATCGGAATCGGCGGAGGTTCACCGATAGATGCTTCCAAGGCAATTGCAGTTCTTGCTGCTAATGCGGATATGGCAGTGACCGACCTTTTTAAAAATGCATTTACAAAGGCACTTCCGATTGTCGGAGTACCTACAACGGCAGGTACCGGAAGTGAGGCAACACCATACAGCGTACTCTTAAGAAAGGATATGCAGACGAAGGTAAGCTTCGGGACAAAGGACACATATCCGGTGTATGCATTTGTTGATGCAAAGTATACATATTCACTCGGAAAGGGTTCTACAATAAGCACGGCTGTAGATGCATTTACACATGCTTTTGAAGGCTATCTTGCCAACAGAAGCACCGTTATCAGCGACAGCTTTGCAACGACTGCAATAAAGGCATTCGGAAAGAGCATGAGAAAGCTTGCCAAGTTCGAGCTTGATGAGGCTGACAGAGAGAATCTCATGCTAGTATCGCTTCTCGGAGGAATCATAATATCGCAGACAGGCGTAACGATTGCGCATGGAATGGGCTACTGCTATACATATTTTAAGGGAATTCCGCATGGTGCGGCCAACGGCCTGATTATGAGAGAGTATATGAAGCTTAACTATGATGTGGCAAAGGACAAGATAGACAATGCATTAAGCCTGCTTGGATGTGAAAGCATTGATGAATTTGCCGATATCCTTGCGGAAATGCTTGGACAGCCACCGAAGCTTACAGAAGAAGAGATAGAACTCTACACAAAGCTTACCCAGATTCAGAAAGGAAGCATGGCAAATACACCGCATAAGATTGATGCGGAAGTAATAAAGGGACTGTGGAGCAGTATACGCTAACTAAAACACGCTTTCGCTGCATGCTGCCGGCAGCAGCATAGCGTTTTAGCAGATATGGTTTCACAGATAAAAAGAAAATGCACTGAAAAAGACGAACAAACTTGATATGCGCAAAAAGCGCAGGAATGGAGGATTGTAATATGGAATCATTATATGAGAGATGTATGAAGGTCATGCCGCCTGTAGTAAAAAGAGCAACAACAATGGGAGTAACGAAGGGAGAGGGATGTTATCTGTGGTCTGAGGACGGACGTAAGATTCTTGATTTTGCAAGCGGCGTTGCAGTATGTAATCTCGGACACAACCATCCTAAGGTAGTTGATGCAGCCGAGAAGCAGATGAAGGAGCTTATCCATGGCGGACACAATGTTGTCTACTATGAATCATACGTAAGGCTTGCTGAGAGACTGGTTGAGCTTACGGGCGGAGACACGATGGTATATTTCAGCAACAGCGGTGCTGAGGCCAATGAAGGAGCAATAAAGCTTGCCAAGTATGTAACAAAGAGACCGGGCATAATTGCATTCAGAGGTTCTTTCCACGGACGCACACTTGCAACAACATCACTTACGTCATCAAGCTCAGCTTACAGAAAGAATTATGAGGGACTTCTGCCAAGTGTATATTTTGCAGAGTATCCATATCTTTACAGAACACCTTATGAAATGAAGGATGGCAAATGCCCTAAGGAGTATTTTGAGCAGTTTGAAAATATTTTCCATACGCTTATTGATCCTTCAATGGTGGCAGCAATCATGATGGAGCCTGTGCAGGGTGAGGGCGGCTATATTGTCCCTGATAAGGAATTTGTTCAGTATGTAAGAGAGATTTGTGATAAATATGGCATACTTCTTATATTTGACGAGGTTCAGTCAGGTATGGGAAGAACCGGCAAGCTGTTTGCATATGAGCATTTTGGCGTAAAGCCCGATATTCTTACATCTGCCAAGGGTATTGCTAACGGATTTCCGCTCAGTGCGGTTATCGGTAAGAAGGAGATTATGGAGCAGTGGCCTGCAGGAGCACACGGCGGTACATTTGGCGGCAATCCGGTTGCGTGTGCGGCTGCCAATGCAGTGCTTGATGAGCTCACTGACGGCGGAATGCTTGACAATGCAGCTAAAATGGGAGATTATTTTAAGGAAAAGCTGTTCGCACTTCAGAAGAAGTATCCTTCAGTTATCGGTGACGTAAGAGGACTTGGACTCATGCTTGCAATGGAGATGGTTCATCCGGATAAGACTCCCGATGCAGATATCACAACAGCAATCCGTACCAAGGCACTTGAGAAGGGACTGCTTCTGCTTGGATGCGGTACTAACCACAATATCGTAAGATTCATCGCTCCTACAATCGTAACAGAGAAGGAGATTGATATTGCGATTAATATCATTGACGAGTGCCTGAAGGAGCTGACAGAATAGATTCGGAGGTATGGCTAATGGTTGCTTTACAACAGATGCTTGTGCTTTTCATCATAATGATGATT
Organism: [Bacteroides] pectinophilus; assembly: GCA_025146925.1. Taxonomy (NCBI): domain Bacteria; kingdom Bacillati; phylum Bacillota; class Clostridia; order Eubacteriales; species [Bacteroides] pectinophilus. Next base: position 766,846 of record CP102260.1, read on the forward strand.
GGCTTTATAGCTTATAAGAAAAATATAATTACGGATGAGACTTCCAAGAAGCTGTCGGCAATTGTTGTAAACATATCCAATCCTGCCCTCATACTTTCAAGTGTTACCGGAAATGCAACGGTTACGGGAGCAGAGCTTGTTGAGACCATGTTCGTTGCGATAGGAATGTATGTATTCCTTATTGCTGTCGCAGCGCTTGTTCCCGTAATTATAAAGGCTCCGGCAAGGGACAGGGGTACATACCGTGTCATGACTATATTCGGTAATGTCGGATTTATGGGATTCCCGATAATATCTTCACTATATGGAGGCGGAGCGCTTCTGTATGCTTCGCTGTTCCTGCTTCCGTACAACATACTGATATACACATATGGTGTATGGGAAATGTGCAAAAGCAGCGGTGAAGGCAGCGGTGCTGTTAAAAAGTCCGGCAGAGAAAGCATTAAGCAGATATTCAACATAGGAGTTATCTTCTGTATAATCGCAGTTGTTGTGTATGCGCTCGGAATAAAGTTTCCTGCATGGGTCAATACAACGGTATCAATGCTGAGTAGCACAACAGCTCCGCTGAGTATGATGGTTATCGGCGCGTCATTTGCAACAATGAATTTCAAAAAGGTATTCCTGAATGTGAGAACATGGGTGTTCTCTGCATTAAGGCTGCTTGTTATACCGGTTCTGGGAACATTTCTTGTATCTCTGGTTACAGACAATCCGTCAATCATAGGTGTTACGATGGTTATGCTGGGAGTACCTGTAGGAAGCATGACAGCAATGCTTGCGCAGGAATACGGCGGAGACTATGCATTATCATCCGAGACTGTGGCAATGACAACACTCTTATCGGTAGTGACATTTCCTATTGTATCAATGGTAATGCATATTTGACATATCCAATTAAAAATGTTACTATACCTGTCGAGAAGGTTTATTTTAGATTGTCCCTTGACAGGACACAATGAAGCCACCGCCTTTACACGATGGCTTATTTTGTGCCCTGAAGAGGGATATTTTATTTTTACAATAAAAATTATCAGTAGCTGCGGTCTGAAAATAACGGAGCTTCCATATACTCCTTAATAGCTTCAATACTGTCGTAATGGGCAAGTGCCCACATAAGCTTCATAGTGAGGGCCTCTGTTGTCATGTCGGCACCTATGATAACATTCTGCTTTGCAAGATTCTGCCCGACTTCATATATGCTCAGATCAATTCCTTCATATATGCACTGTGTGGTGATTACTACCGCAACTCCTGCATCAATAAGCTCATGTATTTTTGCAACTATATCATTATGCTCATTCGGAATTCCGCCGATTCCGAAGCTTTCGATAATAACACCGCGATAAGTATTTTTAATAAAATCAAATATATCAGGTCTGATTCCGGGAAATATCTTAAGAATAAGAATGTCCGGACAGAGGCGTGTATCAATTGCAAATTCACCTGATACCGGGCGGCTTAACTGCTGCAGATGACCGGAATAGTCAAGCACCTGATTGTAGGTTATCCTTCCAAGCTTAATTTCTGCTATTACCGGAAAGTTGACGGTTTCAAATGCATCCGAGCTTCTGGTCTTAATCTTCATCGCATGTGCGCCGTTAATAACCATTCCGTCGAATGTCACATATACCCCGTTAATTCCTTCACAGGCAAAACGTATCGCATCGGACAGATTTTTCTTGGCATCAGTATAGAGCGCCTCGATAGGTATCTGTGAGCCGGTAAATACAACGGGCTTTGCGAGATTTTTAAGCATATATGTCATGGCAGCGGCGCTGTAAGCCATCGTATCGGTACCGTGTGCCACAACAAAACCGTCATATGATTCATAATTATCGGCAACAGCCTGCGCTATTGCTGCCATAAGTGACGGATTCATATTGGTACTGTCAACATTCATGACAGATATACCGTCAAGCTGACAGACTGATTTGATATCGGGTATATATGCAAGCAGGCGTTTTACGTCGATTGAAGGTGTCAGCCCGCCTTCTGATTCTGATGAAGCTATTGTACCGCCGGTGGCGATTAAAAGTATTTTTTTCATTATATCTCCATTTCTGCATTAGGTGAATTTTTGCTGCTCATGCGGACATCATTGGAATTGTCCCACATAAACCATCCTGTAAAGCCAAATATAACAGCTATTATTATACATGTAAATGATAACCACATATATGGCAGATATTCAAATGCGGCGACTCCGAGAATTGCAGACATATAGATGCCGTTATCACTCCATGGAATCATGCCGGCAGTAAGTGTACCGCCTATCTCTGCATTACGTGACAGAACGCGGCGGCTGTAGCCCATCCCGTCATATCTGGCTGCCATAATCTTAGGTGTAAGTACAAGTGAGACATACATTGCACTTCCGAGAAGGCATCCAAGGAAGCCGACTATTATTGTAAATACAGTAAGCGTCCCGCCATTGTTAATAAAGCCGTACAGCCTGTCGGCAATAGCCTTTATAATTCCAATCCGGTCGAGAAGTCCGCCGAATCCAAGACCGAGAATTATTATGGCAGCCGACCAGAGCATGCTCTCCATGCCTCCGCGTCCAAGAAGCGAATCTATAAAATTAACGCCTGTATTCATCTCGAGCTGTGTCCATGCAGTGGATATTGCCGTTACCGGATGAAGCCCCTGAAAAGCAATTCCCCATATAATCCCAAGTACTGAGCCGAATGTTATTACAGGAAGTGAAGGAAGCCGCAGAATAAGCAGAATTATTACAATTATCATCGGGATGAATGCAAAAAGGCTTATGTTAAAATTCTCAGCCAGTGCATTCATGACATATTCTACCTGCGTAAGGTCTGCACTGCTTTCTCCAATCGATAATCCGAATATGGTGAAAGCAATTCCGGTTATCGCAAATGCTGTGAGAGATACAGGCATTATACCACGGACATGGTCTATTACGTCAATATCTGCCATAGCAGCGGAAAGAACACAGCTGTCCGAAAGCGGGGAGAGCTTATCACCAAAGTATGCGCCCGAAAGGACGGCACCTGCAGTAACGGGAGCAGGGACACCCATTGCCGAGCCTATACCCATCATAGCAATTCCGGCAGTACCGACAGTACCCCATGACGTTCCGGTGGCAAGCGAAGTTATACCGCACAATATAAGCGCCGCCGGAAGAAATACAGCCGGATGAATTACGTTAAGTCCGTAGTAAATAAGGCTCGGAACAATACCTCCTGAAATCCATGTCCCGACAAGTGCGCCTACGGCAAGAAGAATAAGTATTGCGCTCATTCCGTCATAGATGCCTCCGGTTATTGACTTTTCCATATCACTGTAAGAATGACCGTTAAATTTACCTAAAGCCATGGCAAGAAACCATGCGGCGAATATTGCAAGGTGAATCTCTATTCCGAATTGGTTACAGGCAAATGCCATGGCGAGGAATCCTCCAAGGACGATTACCGCCTGTAAAAGTGATGCTTCTTTTTTCAATGCTGACCTCCATTCCTGCCCGTTTTTCAGGGCATCCTTAGTTTGTGCTTTGGCAATTATAGTATCATCTGAAATAAGTAAATTACAGTGGAAATATATGGATTATAGCGGTTATGGCGAACGCGAAAAACGCTCTTGACGGCATAAAAAAATTCCCGGACCGTTAATGATCCGGGAATTAATTAAAATATTTGATTTTTGTACTATTCAGCTTTCATTGCCGCGTCGAATTCATCGAGTATCGCCTGTTCAGGCGCTTTTGTAAGAAGACTCACAACAACTATCATTATAAGAGCAATTATGAATGCGGGAAGAAGTTCATATACATCCCAGAGACCACCCAGCGGACGTACGAGATATTTCCATATAAATACCATTGCGGCACCTGATATCATTCCTGCAAGTGCGCCCCATCTGTTAGAACGCTTCCAATAGAGTGAAAGAAGTATTACAGGACCGAATGCTGCACCAAAGCCTGCCCATGCAAACGACACTATACCGAATACGGAACTTGAAGGATCTCTTGCAAGAAATACTGCAACAAGTGCTACTCCGATAAGTGCTAATCTTGCGGCAAGAAGTGTAGCCTTTCCGCTTAACTTTACATTGAAAACAGAACCCAGGATATCCTTGGACACGGCAGATGACGCGGCGAGAAGCTGGGAATCTGCTGTTGACATCGTAGATGCCAGTATACCTGAAAGAATTACTCCGGCTATAATTGCAAAGAGTATTCCATGTGAGCTCATAAGTGAAGCAATATTGACAATAAGTGTCTCTGAATCCTTAAGGATTGGAAGTGCACCTGCTTCGGATACTGCAAGTCCGATAATACCGATGCATACGGCAGCAGCAAGCGATATTACAACCCAGATAGTGGCAACACGTCTTGATATAGTAAGCTTCCTGGCATCCTCAATAGCCATAAAGCGGAGAAGGATATGAGGCATGCCAAAATATCCGAGACCCCAGGCAAACATTGTTGCAATATTAAGAAATCCGTATGGAGATGAAGCGCCTGTCTCAGGATTATATGTATGAACGAAGCTGAGATAACCTGTAAGTGACTGGGCATTGGCAACAACCTTATCAACACCGCCTGCAACATTTATTCCGAATATAAATACGATAATAAGCGCGATTGACATTATTATTGACTGTATAAAGTCGGTTGTTGATGCGGCAAGGAATCCGCCGGTAGCAGTATAAAGTACGATTACTGCGGCAGAAATAACCATTGCGGCTGTGTAATCAACTCCGAGAAGACTTGCAAAAAGCTTGCCGCAGGCTGCAAATCCCGAAGCTGTATACGGAATGAAAAATACGATAATAAATATGGCTGAGAACAGAAGAAGCAGATTACTGTTATCATGATAACGCTTCTTAAAATAATCAGGTACGGTTATCGCATTACCTGCAATGTGTGAATATCTTCTGAGCTTCTTGGCAACAAAAAGCCAGTTAAGATATGTACCAAAAGCAAGACCTATAGCTGTCCATCCCGCATCTGCGACACCTGTAAGGTATGCAAGACCCGGAAGTCCCATAAGAAGCCAGGAACTCATGTCTGATGCTTCGGCGCTCATTGCCGTTACGAACGGGCCAAGCTTACGGCCACCAAGATAGAAATCATCTGATGTGTTATTCTTTTTGGAACAGATAAATCCTACAACAAGCATGAAACCAAGGTATAGGACCATCGTGCAGAGAATAATGATTTGTGCAACTGTCATGTTAAACCTCTTTCTTAGAATTTCTTCAATATAAATGTATAAATTTTAATAAAAAGCAAGGAACATTTTACCACATTAAAGTGCTGATTACAAGAAATATTGCATTATGACACACAATAACGGAATTGTAAAAAGGGACAGTATTGTGGATAAAAATACAATTTTGACGGCAAACTGTTCATTACCGTCATATTTGGCGGCGAGTATAGCTGTAGTTGCCCCGGCAGGCATCCCTGAGAGGACTACACATACTGAGGTTACAAGTGTGTCGAGTGCCAGCAGCCTGCATCCTGCGAGTACAAGAAGCGGGAATACGATAAGCCTGATAAAACAATAGTAGATATTAAGCCTGCTTACGATTGTTCTGATGTCGATACCGGCAAGAATATGTCCTATTACAATCATTGACAGGCCTGTTGTGCAGCTGCTTGAAGTCTGAAGTGTCTTTACAATGCCTGATGGCAGGTCAAACGGAACCAGCATAAGTACAAATCCGACAAACACTGCAATTATACATGGATGCGTGATGACCTTTTTTATTACATCTTTTCCTTTGGCTGTTGTGAAGCAGGATACTCCGGCTGACCACATTACGATTCGCTGCGGAATAAGATATATTGATGCATACAGAAGACCCTGTGCACCATAAAGTCCCTGAATTACAGGATTGCCGATAAATCCCGCATTAGAGCATATTGTGCCGTACCTGAGGACTGCGAGAGTGTCTTTGTCTTTTACAGGATAAAAATATCTGCCGGCAAATGCACTGAATATCTGTATTACAATTGATGCACACAGAACAGCAAAACAGGATACAAGCACCTCACGGTTCATGTCAATCATAAATGACACGATGATGTTACACGGAAGTACAAAGTCAATAACCAGATCTGTGAGAGGTTTCTTGGATTCGGGTGGAAGAATTTTTAATTTTGTCATGACATAGCCTGCAATCATAAGTAAAAAGATAGTTATCTGCAGGTCAATCATGGAATGCATGTCAACCATATGTATATTTATCTCCATTTCTGCGCATTGGGCGCTAAGCATTTGATATCTATTATAACAAAAATCTCCAAAAAAGATATTCAAAATATATTTTAATATGTATAATAGTAAATAGCCATGCAGATGTATTGAAGGGGATATTGCATGATGCGAGGAGGATAATAAGATATGGGTAACGATGAATACAATGTGGATAGAATAGACAGGCTTGAACAGGAGCTTACGCGCCTTGAGAATATAGTAGATGCACAGCAAAAGGAGATAGCACTGCTTAAGCAGATGAATACGGCACCACAGCCGCAGGCACCGCCGATGGTTCAGTGGCAGATGCAGCATGTATTACAGCCACAGGCACAACAGATGCTGCAACAGCAGCAGATGCCACAACAGCAGCAGATGCCACAACAGCAGCAGATGCCGCCGCATCAACCGCAGATTAATCCGGAAGCATATGGGCTGCCGCCTGTTGGACGTAAAACCACAATTGCGGACAGGATGAGGCAGAACAGTATAGAGAACAGGCTTGGCAATTCAATGGGAATTATTGCATCTGTGCTTATATTTATAAGCATGGTGCTGTTTGTAACGCTGGTGTATTCATCGCTCACAGACATGATCAAGGTAACATGTATATTTGCATTAAGTTTTGCAATACTTGCTGCAGGAATTGTGCTTATGAAGCGCAGAACCAATATATTTACAATGTCAGTTGCCGGATGCGGAATGGGAGCGATATTCCTGTCGCTGTTTGTTGCACATATATATTTTGGTATGATTGACAGAATAGTTCTGTACATTCTGATTACGATATGGGCGGTGGCAGTGTTCGGTTTCTTTCAGAAAAAGTCATACGCATTCAGAGTCGTAGGTCAGGCGGGTGTTACAATCGCTGCCGTATTCGGAGCGTATGCGCTTGACGGTACCCGGATTATTGACGGTGCATGGATGGGACAGTATGTATCGGTATTCGTATTTTTTGTGGCAGTGTCATTGTTCTATCTTATTGTACGCCCGGAGAGAGGCGCTGCAAAGAATGCTCCGTTGGCAATTATGGATTATATAGGAATATTTGCGGTATCCGCAGTCGGAGCAGAGCATTGTACGCAGACGGGATTGTATGTAATTATGGCGGTGACATGGATGTATATGTTCGGAATCCTGTTCAGATATATATGGGCATCCCGGCAAGGTACAGCTTTGTCGGATGAGGCAGGTATTATATATGTCGGACTGTCTTTGTCTGCATGTTATGTGACCGCGTCACTTGGTGACGGTATTAATTCCGGTATGAATGCGGCAGCCGGCTTTATAACATTCGCGGTAAATGTCATTATTACAGGAACCGCATATGTTGCCGAACTATACAGAACAAAGCTTTACAATGCATGCCCTGGTAATGCCGGTACATCTGATGCGGCAGCCGGAGTGTCAGCTAAGAATTATAATATAATCCATATAATTATGTCTGTAATTCTGTATCTGATGCTTCTTAATAAAACAACGGAATTTGACGCGCTTTATGATATGGTCGGAATAGGCATTTATATATTCCCGATGCTTGCGGCAGCTTATTACTGTAAGGACAGAACGGCACTATGGCTTGCGTATGCAACAATGGCTGTATTTGCAGTATCAGGCTGTGAGTACATTACAATCAGAATAATAATATGTATACTCGGAGCGGCAATGGCATGCACATTGATGGCATACCGCAAGGAAATGTATCATCCGTTATTCAAATGTGCATTATATGCAGTAATTATTGTCACAATCCGGGCAATTACGGATGACGTACTTATAATCCAAAGCATCCCGCGGATTATGCACAATACCTGGATATATATAGTACTTGCGGTAATAAACTGCGCAGCAGTCCACCTGCTTGACCGCAGCAGGTCTGAAAAGCCGGCCCTGCTGTTTACGGGAGGATTCAATGTATTGCTGATGCTTCAGGGAATGTCATATCTTGAAGGTAGTTATTCCTGGTGGATTAAGCTGATAATTCTTGTTGTAGCAGCAGGAACATTTACAACAGGGATAAATGTTTTATACGAAAAATACGGCACTAAGACATGGGCAGGCATCTATACCGGCCTTAAGCTGAGCGTATTTGTATATGCAGCACTTCACGCATATGAAGTTACCGGCCCATATATCAGCATAGGATGGCTGGTGCTTTCGATAATCCTTATTGCGTCAGGCTTTGTATTCAGATACAGATACCTGCGCATGTACGGAATGTTCCTGACAATGTTTGCAATCGTAAAACTTCTTGTATTCGACATCTCATATGAGAACGGAATCGTCAGGGCAGGAAGTTTCCTTGTCAGCGGTCTTTTGTGCTTTGTGATAAGCATGATTTATAATAAGTGGAGCAGGAAGATGGAAGGGGAGAAGAATGGCGATGAATGAGAGGAGGTTTAGCTTATGTATACAGGAAGCATAACAACAGACAGCCAATATAACGGTTATAATGATTATAGCGGATATAATGACTATTCCGATTATGCAGGAAGGGAAACACCTGATGGCAAAAAGCCACAGGAAGAATGCCAGACGTGTAAAAACCGCAAATACGTAGATGGTTCTGACGAAGCCAATGTATCTTTTAAAAGTGCAGCACACATATCGCCAGAGAGAGCCAAAGCTGCAGTTGCGGCGCATGAAGGACAGCATGTTGCAAATGCGTTTAAGAAGGCAGCACAGAATAACGGACAGGTGCTGTCAGCGTCTGTGCGTCTTAAGACAGCGATATGCCCGGAATGCGGACGTTCATACATATCAGGCGGAGTTACGAATACACAGATTAAGTATTATAATGAGTCTAATCCATATCAGCAGGATCTTAAGCAGTCAGACGGAATAAAGCTGCGGGGAGCTAATGTTGACTATCAGTTGTAGTTGCGGACAGAGACTTAATAGATAAGATAAGGGCGGTATTATAATGGCATTTGTAAGCATGTTTTTTGTCTTGATAATTGTAATAATAGCATTTATCGGATTCTGCACATTTGTGGGAGCAATCCTGCTTGTCATAAGTGCTTTTAAGCATAGTAGCTACAAGAAAAAGACGTCACAGGGAATACCTGTAAAACGTACATATATAGTGTTAAGGTCGATAGGACTTGTGTGCATGATTCCGCTTATTGCGGCGGTTTCGCTTGTTGTATATTCATTTATCGGTGCCGGAATAAGCTCGTTTGCTGATAAGAATATGAATCTCGGATATAATGTGATGAACGGCAACTATGAGGCTGCAGAGCGCATTTTGAAGAGAGGAGTAACGCCGGACTGTACAAGATACAGCAACAGACATGCCGGGAATGGGGAAGAGACACTTTTGTGTGTACTTGCAGAAAATGGCTTTACTTCGGGAACTGATTCCGCAGGCGATGAGGAAGAAGTACTCCGCATGATGCAGCTGCTTATTGATTATGGAGCTGATTTGGAGTACAGGGCATACGAACATCCAAAAGACAGTGATTTACACAGAATGAATGACTTGTCAGATTATTATATGACAAGTGACAATTGCGGATATACACCGCTTCTGTATGCTGTATATAATGGAGAGCCTGAGCGTCTCAGACTGCTAGTGGATAATGGGGCGGACATCAATGTAAAGGACTATTGCGGATATAATGCAGTTGCCACAATAGCGGATAACCTGAGTGACAGAACCGGTGCAGATATGCTGGAGTATCTTATTGATAACGGATGCACGGCGGATAATGTCACTAATTTCCGGCAGGACGTTTTGTTCCTGCTTTCAAGAAATAGCAGACAATGCAGCAAAATGACAGATATTATCAATAACAATTACAGATAACTGCCGGATAAGATTTTTAAGTAATTCTTTATACTTACTTAAAAAATATTAAAATTTTTTAAAAAAGGTGTTGACAAATTAAAAACGAAAGACTATTGTATTACTTAATTCAACAGTCAAATGCGAAGAACAGGACATGACTTCTTCATATCACCGCTTACAGAAAGCCGTTGTTTGTGAGATACGGCAGCAAGGAATGAATGAGCCCTCACCTGCGAGCTGTTTCGGGGAAAGGTTATATTACTGTATACCAAGTAGTCGGAACCGGTACCCATCGTTAACAGGGCATGCCATATAGCCATGATTAATCGTCAGGTTAGTCGGTGAATGTGGCAGGAGAGAGGTCGGAACACCCGGCAAGCAAAGTGGTAACGCGGAAGTAACGATAAGTTTACCTTCGTCTTTGCACATACATCCAATGGATATGTGCATGGACGAAGGTTTTTTTGTTGTTATACATATATGAACCATTAGTGAGCCATTAAGTGTTTGACTGCCAGAATACTATTATATAACAATAGGAGAGAGAGATTATGAACACATTAGTAATCGTGCTTATCGCAGCAGTTGTACTTTTTGCAGCTTATGTATTCTACGGCCGCTGGTTAGCAAACAAATGGGGAATTGACCCAAAGGCTCAGACACCTGCTGTTAAGTATAATGACGGCAAAGATTATGTACCAACAAAAGGATGGACAGTATTCAGCCATCAGTTTTCATCTATCGCAGGCGCAGGCCCTGTAACCGGTGCCATTCAGGCAGCAGCATTTGGCTGGTTACCTGTATTACTCTGGATTCTTATCGGCGGCGTATTCTTCGGTGCAGTAACAGACTTCGGTGCTCTGTATGCTTCAGTTAAGAATGAAGGTAAGTCAATGGGTATGATCATTGAGAAATACATCGGTAAGTTCGGACGTAAGATTTTCTTACTGTTCTGCTGGTTATTCACACTTATCGTTATTGCAGCATTTGCTGATATGGTTGCAGGTACATTCAATGCTTACTCTGTAGCCGGAGGACAGACAACAGTAGTATCAACTAACGGTTCTGCCGGTACTGTTTCTATCATGTTCATGGTATTTGCAGTTGTATTCGGTCTTATCCAGAAGAAGTTCAATCTTTCAGGATGGAAAGAAGCTGTAGTTGGTATTGCATTCATAGTTGCTTCATTTGTAATCGGTAACTTCTGCCCAATCATATTAGGCAAGGAGGCATGGAGCTATATTACATTTGTATATATCTTCTTCGCAGCTGTTATGCCAATGTGGTTAATGAAGCAGCCTCGTGATTATATGACAACATTTATGTTCATTGCCATGATAGTTGGTGCAGCACTTGGACTTGTTGTTGCTCATCCATCTATGAACCTTCCTGTATACACAGGATTCAACAATGCAAAGCTTGGAACAATGTTCCCAATTCTTTTCGTAACTGTTGCATGTGGTGCCGTATCAGGTTTCCACAGCCTTGTATCATCAGGTACATCATCTAAGACAGTTGAGAATGAGAAGGATATGCTTAAGGTTGGCTATGGTGCCATGATACTTGAAAGTTTACTTGCGGTACTTGCTCTTTGTGTAGCAGGTGCAGCCGCAGCAGCAGATGGAACAGCCGCTACAGGTACTCCGTTCCAGATATTCAGCCGTGGTGTAGCAGGTTTCTTTGAAATGTTTGGTGTTCCTGTACATTTTGCTACAGTATTTATGACAATGTGTGTATCTGCACTTGCACTTACATCTCTTGATGCTGTTGCACGTATCGGACGTATGAGCTTCCAGGAACTCTTCAGCGTAGATGATATGGAACATGCGGAAGGATGGAGAAAGCTCCTCTGCAATACATATTTCTCAACAATCGTAACACTTGTATTTGGATTTATCCTTACTAAGATTGGATATGCTAATATCTGGCCACTGTTTGGTTCAGCTAACCAGCTGTTAAGCGCACTTGTACTTCTTACACTTTGCGTATTCCTTAAGGTTACTGGACGCAGCAACAAGATGCTCTTCCCACCACTTATCATTATGCTTTGTGTAACATTTACAGCTCTTGTACAGAGACTTATCGCTATGGTTAAGGCTATCCAGAATGCAGCAGCTGTAACAATTCCTGCAGGTAAGGCAACATGGGGCAGCGTATTCATTGCTAACGGATTACAGCTTATAATCGCAATCCTGCTTATAGTTCTCGGTGTAATCATCGTAGTTAACTCTGTAAAGAGCTATGCTAATAGTGAGAAGAACTCAGAGAAGACAGCAGCATAATTTAACAACATCTTATTGACAAAAAATACTCCGCAAGTTATACTGAATCTAATGTGGCGCAAGCCATTGTGTTAGGAATTTCCGTGAGGGAGTAGTTCGCGTGAGAACGTGATTTGTCAACAGACCCGGTTGTGTAGAATACTTTGTATGATATATAACCTGGCAAATCTTAAAGAATGAGACTCATGTATATTTCGCAGGATGCATAAATGCATCTGTGTGGAATATGCATGGGTCTATTTTTTTAACTATATATTAATCATGCAAAAGGAGAGAGAATTATATGGCAGATGTGTTAATATCAGTCGGGTTACTTGTGGTTGGATTTGTTTTACTGATTAAAGGTGCTGATTTCTTTGTGGAGGGCAGTTCTTCCGTAGCTAAGATGTTAAAAGTTCCTTCTATTATAATAGGACTTACAATAGTTGCAATGGGAACAAGTCTCCCGGAGTGCGCTGTAAGTATTACGGCGTCACTTACCAATAATAATGCGCTGGCAGTCAGCAATGCTGTTGGATCTAATATATTCAACCTTATGGTTGTCTGTGGGGTTTGTGCGCTGTTTAACCCTCTTGCAGTGGACAAGGGTACGCTTAAGAAAGAGTTTCCATTTTCTATAATATGTGCAATGCTGCTGCTTGTGCTTGGTTACATCGGAATGGTGCTTGGAAGAGCGGATGGAATTGTACTTCTTGTGCTTTTTGCCGGATTTATAATCTGGATGGTACGCTCAGCACTCAGGGCTAGAGCAGAGGCTTCAGATGAGGAATATGAGGTGCTTCCTGTCTGGAAATGTATTGTATTTATAATAGGAGGAATAATTGCAATTAAGTTTGGCGGGGATTTTGTCGTTAATGGTGCATCAACAATTGCAGCTAAGATGGGTCTCAGCCAGAATCTGATAGGACTTACTATAGTTGCATGTGGGACAAGCCTTCCGGAACTTGTAACATCTGTTGTTGCCGCTAAGAAGAATGAACTTGATATGGCACTCGGTAATGTTATAGGCTCTAATATATTTAATATTCTTTTTGTACTTGGAATTGCTGCAGCAATGAGCCCAATGGGATTTATTATGGAAAATGTAATCGATATAATAATCCTTATGGTTCTGAGCCTTGTTGTCTGGGGCTTTGCATGGACAAAACAGAAACTTGATAAAAAGGAAGGTATTGCCATGCTTATAATGTATGCGGTATACCTTGTATATATCTGCGTCAGATAGTTTTTTTCAATTATGTATATGCTAATGTCATCAGGAGGTATTTGTATTAATGTACAAATGCCTCTTTTATTTAATTGTGAAATGGGAAAAGTAAGAGTGAAAAGTAAGTATACCAAAATCATCATATGAATTTTATATAAAATAATTAATTTTAAGGTATTGATTTTTTTAAAATTACATATTATATTGGATACATCAGATGAATATGGAGACGTTTATAAGAAAGGTGTATTAAGAGTATTATGACGAAACAAATAATTAATTCAAAAAAAGCGGTAATGGTAGGATGTGGTTTTGTTGGTTCTGCATCAGTATTTGCTTTAATGCAAAGCGGATTATTTACAGAGATTGTTCTTATTGATGCGGATAAAAATAAGGCAGAGGGTGAAGCGATGGATATTAGTCATGGAGTGCCGTTTGCCAGCCCAATGAAAATATATGCAGGGGATTATGATGATGCGGCTGATGCTGCAATTGTTATAATATCTGCCGGGGCAGGACAAAAGCCCGGTGAGACAAGACTTGACCTTGTAAATAAAAATGTAGCGATATTTAAGTCAATTATTCCTGAGATTGCCAAGAGAAATTTTGCGGGTATTATGCTGGTGGTTGCTAATCCTGTGGATATTCTTACCCAGGTAGCTATAAAGTTATCGGGACTTCCTGAAAACAGAGTTATCGGTTCGGGGACAGTCCTTGACAGTGCAAGATTAAGATACAGGCTCGGTGAGCATCTGTCTGTGGACAGCAGAAGCGTTCATGCATTTATAGTGGGAGAACATGGTGACAGTGAAGTTGTTGCATGGTCATCTGCAAATGTATCGGGTGTTCCGTTGAGTGAAATATGTGAAATGCGTGGACATTATAAGCATAAGAAAAACACGGAAGAAATAGCAGCAGAGGTTAAGAATAGTGCTTATGAAATCATAAACAAAAAGCATGCCACATATTATGGAATTGCAATGTCTGTAAAAAGAATCTGTGAGGTGATTATGCGAGATGAGAAGTCCATTCTGCCTGTATCACACATGATTCATGGCGTATATGATATTGACGGAGTATCGTTAAGTATGCCAGCTATCGTAGGTGCAGATGGTATTGAGTCTGATATACCTATTAATTTAAGTGGCGAGGAAGCGTTAAAACTTAAGGAATCTGCAGATACTCTAAAGAAAATCGTAGAAGGTATTGAATTATAAATTTTCTGATGATTACAATGGAGCAGCACAATCGGCTATTAGTCTATTTCCGGAAAATATTTCTGCTCTGGCAGTAACATTAGCATTAAGCTCTACCTTTTTAGAACGGTTACGTTCAAACATGGAATCGTCTATAATAAGAACATTGGCACGGTCTTCCTGTAAGCAGACTCATATATATACTTCTGTTGGAGAAAATCAGCATTGTGAAAAGTGTTCATCCAGGAGACAGAATTTAGATTAATTTTCACCAGTTTCCAGCAATAGAACCACTAATATTTAGTAGAAAATAATTTAATTCTTTTTAGTAGATTTTTCCAATAAAGTATGCTATATTATAGACGCTTATGGATAAATAAATGTGAATTTTCAAAAGAAAGGAAAACTACCATGGAAAAGATCAAAAAGCGCATAGCTAACTTAAAGGTTGCAGGAAAATTAAAAGTATATCGAATGACAGTGCTTGTTATGACATTATTTTTAGTGTTGGTGGCACTGATCTCGACATTAGTGATCCGTTCAAATATAGAGAAGATCACGGAGGTCTGGTCTCCGTCATTGGAATATCTGCAGGATTTAGAGACAATGACTGCGAGATACAGAATCAAACAGTATCAGCATCTGGTATCATCAGATGCAGCAACCATGAACTCCTGCGAAGAAGAAATCCAGAAGCTGGAGAGTCAGATCCAGGATACCGATGCGAAGCTGGAAGCAATCATGTCTGCAAACAGCAAAGCTCAAAAAGGACGGGATGATTATGATGTAGCAAACGCTGCATGGGAAAAATACAGGGGTGCTTCGGATGAAATCCTGAAGTTGAGCCGTGAAGGTAAACAGCAGGAAGCATCGAAAATTATGACCGGAGAGGTGTATCAAGAATATAAAGCTTTTACTGAAAAATTAACTACATTACGTGACGAGTTCCAGGTAGAATTAGACCGGGCAAAGACCATGGCTAATGTATGCACTGTAATCATATTAATTGTGATCGTGGCAGCGGGTCTTGCGATTGCTGTAGTGACGACACTGATCGGAAAGATCATTACTGATTCCATTACCGAGCCGGTAGAACAGATAGAGGCAGCAGTTGCCAGCCTGCGTAGGGGCGAACTGTCTAATGTAGAAATGCTTACCTATGAGTCTGATGATGAGCTTGGCGATAGCATCAGGAATCTGAAAGAAGCCATGGGTATTCTGGCAGATTATGTCCGCGAGATCTCTGTGGAGGTAAAGGCAATAGCGCAGGGTGACCTGACCAGAAATGGTGATGATATTACAGATTTCCTAGGCGATTTCTCGGAATTGAAGGTATCACTGCTGTATATTCTGAAACGGTTTAACAGTACCCTGACCGAGATCAGCAATCTGGCAGAACAGGTATCATCAAATTCATCAGAGGTGGAAAATGCATCAAAATCCCTGGCGGACGGTGCAACAGAGCAGGCAGGAGTCATCGAGGAATTGAATGCCACCATTGATACGGTCGTGGATCTGGCGTCAGATACAGCGAAGGAAACACAGGACGCATCTGCACGTGTAAAAGCCTCTGCAAATAAAGCGAACGAAGAAAAAGAAAAAATGAATGAGCTGCTCACGGAAATGGAGCACATTACAGAAATCTCCAAGGAGATCGGTAATATTATCACAGATATCGAGGATATTGCATCCCAGACCAACCTGTTATCCCTGAATGCTTCCATTGAAGCTGCCAGAGCAGGAGAAGCAGGAAGAGGCTTTGCAGTAGTGGCAGATCAGATTGGCAAGCTGGCAGCAGACAGTGCAAAATCTGCTGTAAATACAAGAGATTTGATTGATAAGACCTTAGTGGAAATCGAAAAGGGCAATACGATTACAAGAACAACAGCAGATGCATTCAATCAGATCATTGCAGATATGGAGTCCTTTGCAGAGATTGCACAGAACACCATGGAGAAAGCAAACTCCCAGGCAGAGTCCTTGGAACAGATCGGTCAGGGAATTGAACAGCTGTCCGGTGTGGTACAGGGCAATGCAGCATCCTCAGAAGAGAATACTGCAATCAGTATTAATCTGGCAGAGGGAGCAGCCAAGATGCGTGACCGCGTGAATATCTTTAAGCTATTCTAGAAAAATGGCAGGAATAGAGTGAAATTGTCGGAAGGAAGGTTCTTGTTGTGATTAATGATATATTTAGAGTGTTTGGAGAGCAGACAGGAGAAATCTTATTTGAGATCATTAAAGAGTGTATGGATGATTATCTGTATATATTTGATCTGCAGAATAATATCTTTGAGATTTCACAGTCAGCTGTGGAACGGTTTAATATATCGAAAAATGTTCTGACAGATGCTGCAAATGAAGTTATGAAGGTAGTATATGAGGAAGACCGCAGGATGCTTGCAAAGCATCTTGCGGATATATGTGAAGGAAGAGAAAATGTACATAATCTTCATTACAGGTGGCTTGATAAAGAAGGTATGCCGGTCTGGATTAACTGCCGTGGTATCGTGATCATTGATCAGCAGGGAAAGGCAGAGTATCTGATCGGGTGTCTGAATGAAACCGGCAACAAGAGAAGAGCCGATAATGTCACAGGACTGCTTGGCGGTTCGGAATTCCTTGCTTACCTGCGTGCACAAAAAGAACCCATTACCAAGGGATTTTTTATGCATATAGGAATTGATGATTTTGGAGCGATCAATAGCTCCAGGGGAGCTGATTATGGTAATTATATCCTGAAAAGCGTAGCCGGCTGTATGAAGGAATGCCTTTCAGACAAGCAGAGAATTTACCATCTGGTAGCGGATCAGTATGTGATCGTGGATCTGGAAGCTTCCTCCGCAGAAGACGCTGTGGCACTGAAAGAAAAGATTACAGATAAACTTCGTAATTTCATAGTAGCCGAAAATTATGAAGCGATATTTTCTATTTCTATTGGTGTTATAGATGCAGCAACATTTTGTGAGGGAGCCGAAGAATGCCGCAAAAAGTTTGAATTTGCCTTGAAACAGGCAAAAAGCATGGGTAAAAATGGATTCTATATTTTTGACCAGGATGACTATGAGGACTTTTTACGACAAGGAAGAATCATAGCAACACTTCGTAATGCTATAGTGAACCATTATGATGGCTTTGAAGTATACTACCAGCCGATCGTGGACTGTCAGTCCGAACAGCTCATTGGAGCAGAGGCACTGATGCGTTTTTCTATGATAACGGAAGAAGGGCGGGAGTTTGTTTCACCGATGGAGTTTATCCCATTATTGGAAGAGACCGGATTGATCATTCCCGCTGGAAGATATATTTTGAACGAAGCTGCAGCAATGTGCTGTGAAATGCAGAAATATATTCCTGACTTCCGGATGAATGTAAATGTATCCTATGTTCAGATCCTGCAAGGCGATGTGGAGCGGGATATTCTGGATGCAATTCAAAAATATTCATTACAGCCGGAATGCTTATGTGTTGAAATGACAGAAAGCGGATTTATGGATATGACACCTTCGTTCTGTAAATTCCGTAAAACTCTGGACAAGAACGGGATTCCCTTTGTAATCGATGATTTTGGAACAGGATATTCGAATCTTCATTGTATCCGTGATATGAATCCAAGTTACGTGAAAATGGATAGGGATTTTACTGCCAAGGCGATGAACAGTGACAGGGATTATGAATTATATAAAAATATCATCTCCATGGTACATAGTATTAGCGTCAGGATATGCGCAGAAGGCATCGAGGAAAAAGAATGGTTTCTGAAAATGAAAGAAATGAAGGTTGATTATCTGCAGGGATATTATTTTGGAAGACCATGTGGAAAGAAACAGTTTCTACAGCAATATGCCAGTGGCATCAACGTTAAATAAAGATAGTAAGGCAGACTCAGCTATGTGGGGCTGCCTTATTTTATGGCCTTATCAGAAGGATGAGTTCCTAACGGCTTGTCTGAGTCTCTCCAGGTCATCTGCATCAGGGTGAGACAATGCACAGTCAAAATTCTGGATCAATACATCAAGATTTGCCGGATGATCAGGAGCTTCCTTCATTTTCAAGTAGCGTTCACGGACAGACTGCGGCATTCTGCCTTGACACATATACTCTCCGACGATAACATTGCTTGCGTCAATGAACTGCTTAACCTGACTCAGGATTTTCCGGAAATAGATATCACTGCCACCAAAGCCTGCAGTTCCAAACAGAAAAATCTGTTTATTCTTTAACTGCGATAATAGCTGTAATGTCTTGGTATCTGCATTACCCTTGTCTGTCCAAAATCCGATATAGAGCAGTTCGGAAGAAGGGATCACTGTGTCGGACACACCGAAATACTCACATTCATCCTGAGGTAATGCCTCGTGGATTGCATCAGCCAGCACCTTGGTATTACCTGTTAAGCTGCTATAAACGATGGAATATTTTTTATTCTTCATATCATGTTGTCTCCTTTCATAGGATCATGAAATTATCATATCGTAATCCTATTTTAGTTCGGAAAGCATGATTTGTCGAATGAATTTTCCATAAACATTTTACAGAGCGAAATGGATAGTTGCTTTTCCTGCTACTTGTGATAAACTTGTTGATAAGTGGATGAAAGATCATGGACAGAACCACCGATAAGGAAATAAAAGCGGGGGCAGCCCCGGTATCATTTAATGAGGTAGAAAAGTTGACAGAAGCGAAATATACGATTCAAAAGTATAAGAGAATTTTATTTTATGTGGTGATATGTGTGCTGCTTGCGGCATTCATTTTGGGACAATATATTTACCCAAGTGAAAGGGAACCGGTCACGGAGGAAAGCATTACTTATACCGGAACCTTTTACCGGGTGCTGGCAGACGGAACGGAAGAAGAGCTTCGGATTCCGGGTCGGTATAATGTGCCTGCCGGAGAGTCTCTTGTCATCCGGTCAGTGCTCCCACAGGATTATCATGAAAATACGATCGCCATTAGGTCCTCTCTGGAGAATGTGCGCATTTACATCGGTGGGGAACTGAGGGCGGTGTATGATACGGAGAATACCAGACCTTTTGGGAAAAATTCTGCCAGTAGGTATGTGTTCTGCGAGACATCCGGCGAGGATGCGGGACAGGAAGTGCGGATAGAGCTGCAATGCTTTACGAAAAAGTATTCAGGTGTTGTCAACAAGGTATATTGCGGGGATAAATCAGATATCTGGGCATATATGTTCCACTGCTATTTTATGGTAACTCTGATCGCCTGCGCCATGCTGTTTGCCGGATTGGTTGTGCTGATACTTAGTCTGGTGCTTGATATTATATATAAGACGAGATTTGATCTGGAGTACCTGGGATGGTGCATGCTCATGGGAGCAGTGTGGATGCTGGGAGAATCGAAGCTGCGCCAGCTGTTTGTTTCCAATGCTTCTATTCTGTCGAATATGTGCTTCTTCGTTGTGATGCTCTGCCCGGTTCCGATCATGTTCTATATTGACAGTGTGCAGCAGGGAAGGTACCGGAAGGTCTATCATGTGGCAGAGTGTATCACCTGTGTGAATTTTGTGATATGCACGGCCTTACAGCTACTGAATATCGCAGATTTTATCTCGACAATGTTCTTGTCCCACCTAGTGATCGCAGGAACGTTCCTGACAATATTTATCACCATTTGCCTGGATATCATCAAGGGAACGGCGAAACATTACAAGCTTCCGCTGATCGGACTGGTAGTTGCCATGATTGCAGTCATGCTGGAGGTGACAGCGGTGTATCGAGTGGTGTCACTGTCAGGGATCTTTATCGCAACCGGACTGGTGGTCCTGCTTGTCGCTACGCTGATCCATACAATGGACCGCATCCGCGAGCTGGAGCTGGCTAGGCAGAGAGAGGAAATGGAAAGCATGGATTATCTGACTGGTCTTCCTATGCGTCATAAGGGTGAAAAGCTGATCCTTGAGAAAATGCAGAAGCATGATGGCTGTCTTGGATTTGTCGATATGGATAATCTGAAGAAGATCAACGATGTTTATGGACATAAGGCGGGGGATTGTGCTCTCAGGCTGGTAGGAGCAATGCTCACAGAGTGCATGGAGAACGCAGTGGTCTGCCGGCTGGGAGGAGATGAATTCCTGTTCTATCTGCCGGAGGCATCAGAAGCAGAGATGAGCATGCAGATAAGAAAGCTGTTTGATAGCTTTGGTGCGGCAAAAAATGTCACGGCAGAGACTTCACCGGCATCCCTGTCCTGCGGTCTGTGCATGTGCAGACAGGGAGGAAACTTTGAAGAATATTATATAAAAGCGGATAAGGCGTTGTATTATGTCAAACAGAATGGTAAGAACAGTTACCGGTTTTATGAGGAGCTGGAGGAACAGCAGACGGATGCATAGGCCAGAAAATTTCAAAAAAGGTGGAATGAAAATCCATTGTTTGCAAGGATTATTCATCTTGCAGATACCATTGATATTATAGGAAATAACACGGGATCTGGAAATAACAGTTGGAATTTTATATGTCAGTACCTTTTAAAAAATAGGGATGGATTATTCGATTCAGAATGTGTGAATGCCTTTTTTCATGCATTCACACATTCTGAATCTTTTATATGTTTAAGTGATAATTCTTTTGAAATGAAGCTATGGGAGATTATCCCAAGACAAAAACAGGTTTTTGATTGGAAAACGTGTAAAAATGTCGCAGATTTTTTGGCAAAGATTGTAGATTATAAATCTTCTTTTATAAGCAGACATTCTATAGAAGCGGCTGAAAAAGCAGCTTTTTTTGCTCAATATATCGGATATGATTCTATTAATGTGCAAAAAAATTATCTGGCTGGTGCACTGCATGATATTGGGAAGATGGCAGTAGGCAATGAAATTTTGGAAAAACCGGATAAGCTTACGGATGATGAATTTTCAAAAATGAAGAATCATGCTGGCTATACATACCTTATATTATCAGAGATTAATGATTTTGAAGAAATACGAGACTGGGCAGCTTTCCATCATGAAAAATTAAATGGAAAAGGGTATCCTTTTGGAAAAACCGCAGCTGAGTTAAATGAGCCGGAACGTATTATGGCATGTATTGATATTTATCAGGCATTAACCGAGGACAGACCATATAAGAAAAGTTTATCGCACGAAAAAACGTGTGAGATGCTCGATGACATGGCGCAGAAAGGTTTTGTTGATTCTGATATTTTCAAGAAGATTAGGGAATGTTTTGGTGGAATCTAACATTAAAAGCGAGAAAATATAGGAAATTCATGAGAAATGCATTTGCCTATTATGAATAGTATTGAACAGGTTCATAAAACAAATAAAACTGAAAAATAGATTATCATTATACACCTGCAGGTGGTTATAGAAGGAGTGGTAGCATAGAAAAAAACTTCCAGAAATATTCAAGGTGATTGCAATACAAATGATGGATGTTTCTTTAACTGGATCGGCGATTAGTGATGCCATAAAATCAAAATATGCTTCAATAATAGGCTGCATGGTGTATTTTAATGATTCACAACAGATAAAAGTAATATTAAGTCAGTTGCGAGCTTTAGGCTTGATATATTCTTCTTGGAGTGAAAATGCAGGAAAGCTATATTGTGGATTAACCATAAGGGGAAGAAGATATAGGGACGAAATGATTGTTGTGAAAGAAAATATGATGATTGTGGACAATACTGAAGAATAGTAATATATGAGCGTTACTCAGATATGAATATAGAATATTATGAAAGGAGACAGGAGTACATTGCAGAAATCAAAACGAATACGGGCAGTCATTTAGGCGGTGTTATCCAATAAAACGGAAGCACCGCTTTTCTGTTTTACCGACAAAAAATATAAAAAGGCAGAGGTAATGAAAGATGAATTTAGAAAATAAAATCGAAGCACAGCGGAAACGCATGGAACAGGAAAAGAACAAGCTGGATATTCTGATGAAAAAGGCAAAGATGGAGCAGAGGAAAGCAGATAACCACAAAAAGATTGTGGTGGGTGCAAACTTTGAAACATTCCTTAATGAGCCGAGGAGATACAGCGAAGAACAGACCAGACGGATTATGCAGGTGGCATTTGCCACAAGAGAGGTCAAGAACTGCATGGAGCAGATTGAACGAGAGCATGCAAGGACGGAGGAGAAAATGCCGGATACGGCGATAAATGAGGAAGCAGACGAGGGCGAAAACGAAGAAGAATAGGGAATGTGCAGCGTTGTAGACAATTTCCTCAACTTTGTTGAGGGCGCACAGATACACCACCCTTTGGGGCGGTGCTGTGCGTTCTCCAAAGGCTCTTGCAGAGGGCAGTCGGCTACTTCGTATCCGATAACAGGGTGCAGGCACCTTGTTGAACTAAAGGCAAGCCTTTTGTTATAAGGGAGCTACACTCCCTTCGGCGGTAAAAAGAACCGCCTACCCTAGTGAACTTTGCGTTCAGATGAAATCACAAAAAGACGTGCTTTCATCTGCCCACAAAGACTACCGGTGCAACCCGCTACGTTGTGGGAAAGGATAGGACAGTGAAGAACGGAACGATTAGCAGCAGGGCATCCATAGTCCAGCGGAGCAAAGGACAGTCTGCGGTTGAGCAGTCAGCCTATATCAGCAGGACATCGCTTTACAGTGATTATTATGGCATGACCTATAACAGAAAAAGCAGATGATACTGACAGAGGACGGAATAAAGCTGATTACGGTGCTTCCTGATGTGGTAAAGTCTCCGAAACTCACCGCTGATTGGGAAAATGCCCTTACCCTTGTGGCAAAGGGAGAGTATTCCAAGGAAGAGTTTATGGATGGCATTGCGGATATGGTAACAGACCTTGTGCAGACCTATCACAGCATTAGTGACGAACAGAAATTCATGTTTGGAGGGAACCAGAACGGACAGGAAGCCCTTGGAAAATGCCCGAAATGTGGCGGGGATGTAGTAAAAGGAAAATATGGAGCTTACTGCAAAAATAAATGTGGTATGAATGTTGGAAAAGCTATGGGAACAGTCCTTTCCGATACGCAGATCAAGAGTATGCTGGAGGGGAAAAAGACTTTCGTCAAAGGATTAAAGGTAAAGAAAGGAAGCTATGATGCCTACCTTAACCCGGAAGAAATTGAGGATTATTCCTATACCAAAGATGGAAAGGAAATCAAAGGCTCACAGTATAAGGTCAAGCTGGAATTTCTGAAAAAGTAAAATGAGAATTATATTTGCTTTAATATTTTCAGAAAAATAGAGAAGAACATACAATTCAATTTTGGTGGAATTATGGTATAATATGTAAGAAGAATATATTATATTCTTCATAAAAATATGAAGGGAGATGGCAAAAATGATTGATTTCAAGAAAAAACTTAATTCTGCCAAAATAGAAAGAAAAACAGAGCCTTGTGAATTATATTCTACATTAGATAGAAAAAGTGTTGCCGGTCCGTTACGCCCCGCTCAAGAGTATATTTTAAGTCAATGGTATACAAACCATCGTGATGATAGAGATTTAGTTATAAAATTGCATACAGGAGAGGGTAAAACATTAATAGGTTTGTTATTATTACAATCTATGATTAATTCTAAAAAAGGACCATGTTTATATATTTGTCCAAATGTATACTTAACTGCTCAGGTATGTGCAGAAGCAGAAAAATTTGGTATACCATATTGTGAGATAGGGAACGATAATCAAATCCCAGATGAATTTGTATGTGGTGAAAAAATTCTTATAACTCATGCATATAAGGTTTTTAATGGTAAATCAATTTTTGGAATAGGTAATAATTTTATTGATGTTGACACAGTAATATTAGATGATTCACATGCATGTATTGATGTAATAAAAGATTCTCAGACTATCAGTATAAAAAAAAGTGATTCGGACTATGTCTATCAAAAAATAGTATCATTATTTTCAGATGAATTGGTAGACCAAGGAGAGGGAAGCTTTTTAGATATAAAAAATGGTGATTATGATACATTTATGCCTATTCCGTATTGGAGTTGGTATGATAAAAAAACAGAGATGCTAAAAATACTGTCAGAAGTAAATGATATACCATCAATACAGTTTGTATGGCCTTTAATGAGAGATAGAATTAAAGATTACAGTTGCTATATTTCCGGAAATGAAATTGAAATAGTTCCTTACAACGCTAGCGTTGATGTATTCGGGTCATTTTCAAAGGCAAAACATAGGGTTTTGATGTCTGCAACAACACAGGATGATGCTTTTTTTGTTAAAGGGCTTTCATTTAGTACAAGTGCTGTAAAATGTCCATTGATGTTCAAGAAACAAAAATGGTCTGGAGAGAAAATGGTAATAATCCCATCATTGATAGATGAGAATTGTGATAGAGATTTGGTGGTAACGGATTTTGCAAGAATGGAAAATAAAAAATTCGGTATGGTATCACTGGTTCCTAACACTAGAAAAGCGAAACAGTATAGTAATTTGGGAGCTATTTGTGCGGATAAAAATAATATCTTTGATGTAATAGAATCCCTCAAAAAGAGAGAATTTAAAAGGCTTGTTGTTATTAATAATAGATATGATGGAATAGATTTGCCAGATGAAAGTTGCAGAGTATTGATAATGGATTCTATGCCATATTTTAATAGTTTATCTGATAAATATGAAAAGAAGTGTCGGCCAAATAGTGAAATAATTAACAAAAAAATAGCGCAAAAAATTGAGCAAGGTTTGGGCAGAGGGGTTAGAGGAGAAAAGGACTATTGTGCTATTTTAATAATTGGTTCAGATCTTGTAAAATTTATGAGAAGTGTTACAACAAAAAAATATTTCTCATTGCAGACGCAAAAACAAATAGATATTGGACTTGAGATTGTTAAAATGGCGAGTGAAGATTCGAATCAAACCGAATCTACTATGAAGCCAATTATTTCATTGATAAAACAGATGTTGTCTAGAGATGAAGGATGGAAAGAGTATTATAATGACGAAATGCAATCGATTGAAGAAGAAGAAAATGAGTCTAGTATATATGATCAATTATTAGAAGAGTCTATTATAGAGAAAATGTATAGTGTAGAAGAGTATGAAAAGGCTTCTTCTGCAATGCAAAAATTTATTGGTAAATATGTAGTGGATCCATTAGAAAAAGGATGGTATTTGCAGCAACTTGCTCGTTATTATTATCCGATTAGGAAGGAGGAATCTATTAAAATTCAAAAAGCAGCGTTTCAATCAAATCCTCAATTATTGAAACCTAAAACAGGAGTTGAATATACCAAGGTATCATTTATTAATGAGAATAGAATTAATAGGATTTCTCAATATTTGAAACGGTATAAGAGCTATAATGAATTAATGCTGGCAGTTAATGAAATATTGGATAATTTATCATTCGGAATTGAAGCCGATAAATTTGAATCTGCGCTCAAGCAAATTGGTGATTTACTGGGATTTGTGAGTCAGCGTCCAGATACAGAAATTCGTAAAGGACCAGATAATTTATGGTGTGGAACTAACGATGAATATGCTTTTTTTGAATGTAAAAGTGAAGTAGAGGAAACTAGGCAAGAAATAAGTAAACATGAAGCTGGACAAATGAATAATCATTGTGCATGGTTTGAGACAGAATATGGTGATAATGTATTAGTAAATAGATATTTATTGATTCCAACAAAAGATTTGTCGTATTATGGTGATTTTACGCATGAAGTTAGAATCATTAGGAGAGGAAAGCTGAAAAATTTTAAGGAGTCTATAAAAAGGTTTATTAAAGAATTAAAACCATATAACTTATATGATATTTCAAATGAAAAACTTCAAAATTTAATTGATTTACATCACTTAAATTTGAAAGATATAAGGGAGTTATATTCAGAAGAATACTATCATAGAACAAAATAATATTGTTACATACAAAATTATTATTTAATACCTGTAATTCAGAGATGGATTGCAGGTATTTTTATGCTTATAAAGATATAAATAAAAGAAAGGTGTTTTTCGCGTGAGAAAATATGATTTTATATCTGCTCTAGCACAAGAGACTGCTACAGAAGTAGTCAAAAACCGTGACGAGTGGATGAAGTATCTGACCACGGCTGCAAGGTTGTATAAATATCCCTTTAACGAGCAGATGTTAATATACGCCCAAAGACCTGATGCAACAGCCTGTGCTTTGCTTGAAACGTGGAATGAAAAGATGAATTGCTGGGTCAACCGTGGAGCGAAAGGAATTGCCCTGATTGATACGGACAGCGAACGTCCGAGATTAAAATACGTCTTTGATGTATCTGATGTGCATAAGGCAAGAAGAATCGGGCGTGATCCATATCTGTGGGAACTTAAGGAGGAACATAAGGCTCCTGTGCTTGCACAGCTTGAAAAGACTTATGGTGCAACCGATGTAAATATGCCTTTTGAAGAGAGGATTATGGAGATAGCTGACAGGATTGCACAGGATTATTATGAGGAACTTTTACCGGAGCTTAACTATGTGAAAGAGGGAAGTTTCCTTTATGATCTGGATGAACTGAATCTTGGAATCAGGTTGAGGGAAACGCTGGCTTGTATTGCTGATAATGCCTATGTAATAGGAAAATTTGGCAGGGCAATGAAATACAGCATGATGAAAACTTTTGCGTTCAAGTACAAGACAAAAGTACCCAAAATTAAAAAGAAATATGTAAAGAATGGAGATTTTACTGTTAGTTATGAAACAAAGCAGGGTTTGAAAACTTCTGTATTTTATAATCAAGGCTATGGTAAAAGAGACAGCTCTGTTGCTGGGCAGGTGGAATTATTACCACAATATAAGAGATATGACAGACCAAATAGCCTTGCAAGAAAATTGAATGTAAATGCTACTATTTAAATGTAAAAAAAGTGGAAAATAAAAATGTACAATCCCACTTGTGATTGATACCATTTCCATGGGAGGATTTTCACCATGGATAAAGGATTAATCACTCAGCTTCAGATACTAAAGTTGAGCAATATAAAACCAAACTTTTCAGAACTGGCTCGTCTGTACGACCTGGATCGTAGGACTGTCAAAAGGTATTATATGGAAGATAGGAAACGCTCTGGCTTAGGCTGGGGCGTTTTTTTGAGTGGAAAAGAAGTGAAAATGACGATATAATATGTGTATATATTATGTAGAGTTGTCGATACAATAAGTGAAGGGGAAATATGGAAGAAAAAATCAATAATATTAAGGTTCAATTAATTATAAGTTACATAGAAAAAATAGATAATGTAGTAGAAAACTATGATGTTATAGATAATACGACTGATGAAATATTTGATTTAATAATTGAAATATCGAATGTTATGCAGAATGAACTACCAGAAATACGAGATTCAATATTACTAAGAGATGGAACAGAGATAAGAGATGCAAATACGGTTAGAGCAATGTTAGTAATGTATTTAGCCAATAATGGAATCCAATATACAGGAAAGAAAAAAGAGGAAAATGCTGAAATAAAAAGATTTTGGTCATCGTTCATTTTGTGGTTTGAAACAGAATTGGTTAGTATGGAATTGCTAAAATCGCAGTACCTACGCTGGGATAATTGGGATGGTGGGATGTGGTTTTTGGAAATAGATTATGACTACGAATTTCGGATCCATAGAGGTGTGAATTATCCAGATTCATTAAAAGAAAACACTGGTAACATGGAAGATATTAAAACTTTCATTGAATTGGCATATAAGTACTGGATTATCAATGATGGAAAATCACATTATGCATTTACCATAGAAGTAAATGAAAGATTAAAAATATTTAAACTCCCTTACCGATTGCAAAATGGTATTTTATTAAAACAAGGATATAAGACTACGTATGGAATTGATAAGATTATTAATTATAGGATGTTTGAAAGAAAAATCAGATTCTCCGAGGATATGATAAATAGCCATGATATGATGGAAAAGAAAAGTGCATTGGATTTTATAATAGATGCCTTGCAGTACATGATTTCTACGCAGAAAGGAAATCGAGATAAGCAATATGGTGCCTTGGCAAAGTCTGTAAAAGATGATGGTAATAGTAAAGTATATGCAGTGGTTAAGCGCGAAATTGATGATTTGATGAAGATTTCTAATGAATATTTTGATATTAGACACAATGATTATTTAAACGTAGCCAAGCAGCAGAGAGAAGCATTAAATGATTCACAGTTCATTGAATATTTGTATAATCGGGCATATGCATTACTATATTTGTTAAGGCTGAAAGACAATAATAAAGAAAAACAATTAGAAGAGAAAGGTAATTATGATGAATAATAATGTGTTGATTATAGGAAATGGATTCGATTTGTATCATAAACTACCAACAAGATATACAGACTTTCTTTTTTTGGTAAGAAATTGGGAAAAGTTTTACTCTTTGTACAATGAACAACTTATAAAAAGTCATAATATGAGAAGTGAAACAGAGCATGAACAATTTAGTGTATCTGTAAACGAATATGGAAAACTGACAGAGGAAGCGTTAGAGGATTTTGCTAATCATGCAATATGTTTGGATAATGAAAGTATATCAATTTTAGGGGACATTATTTCACGAAATGTATGGATAAAATATTTTATAGAAACTGGATATTCCTCTGAGGGATGGATTGATTTTGAGGCGGAGATAGAAAAATTACTTGTTTTGGTAGAGGAGTTCTGTACATGTGAGATTTATAAGTGCGAAGGAAAAGTAATGTCACAGGTGATTAATCCAACAATGTATAAGGCGATAAAGTGTGTGATGACACATTCAAAGGCGATGCCTTTAAATGTGGGATTATATTCAAAAAGTGATATAGAGAAAATTGTGTATGGAGATGTGAAAATCCAATTACTTGCTGAATTAAAAATTGAGTTGAATGACTTGATAAGAGCATTAACAATT
This sequence comes from [Bacteroides] pectinophilus, assembly GCA_025146925.1. Classification (NCBI taxonomy): domain Bacteria; kingdom Bacillati; phylum Bacillota; class Clostridia; order Eubacteriales; species [Bacteroides] pectinophilus. The sequence continues at coordinate 796,386 of CP102260.1, forward strand.
TATATGAGAGAATTGGTTGGTAATATAAAGGTGTCTTGTTTTTCACAACAAATTAAAGAATTGAAAAATATAAATTTGCTTAACTTTAATTACACATATACATATAAAAGTGTTTATGGCAGCGCAAATTCAAATCATCAAGTGCACGGTTCGTTAGCAAACGATGATATTGTATTAGGCGTAAGCGATAATGCATTCAATAATTTAGATTATGTTTATTTTCAGAAGTATTTCCAACGAATCCAAAAGAAAACAGGGGCATATTATAAAACATGGATTCCAAAAGAATTTACCACTTTGGAAGATACTCCGATTAAAGTATATATTATGGGTCATTCTTTGGGAATGACAGACAAAGAAATATTGAAGGATTTCTTTTTTGAAAAATATGTTTCAGAAATTACTATTTTCTATCATAGCCAGTATGCGTATGAACAGTTGGTTATTTCATTGATAGAAATGTTTGGTAAAGACTTTGTAATTGAACAGACTGGTAGTGAGAGAGTTAAATTCGTAAAACTTAAATCTGCGGAGGCGGAATAAGGGAAAAATCCTTAGTAGTAACCCATTCCCTATTACTACCAATTTTACTACTAATAGGTAGTAACAACTTGCTAAATTCTGCTCTGATTTGCCACAATCTGTAATTTCAGAGCATATCACAATAACCCCGGAAACCCTTGCAAAACGGGGCATTCCGGGACAAAACAAGGAGAAATAAAACAATGATAAAAGTACTATTCATCTGCCACGGCAATATTTGTGTATTCGCATGAAATGCTTGTAAAATCAGGGCTTTCAGAAAACGATAGGGAGAATTTACCCCTGTTTTGCCCCTGAAATAGTAATGGAATTATAGGGCTGCCCGATAAAAAATGTAATATTTATAATTGACATGATACAATTCGTATATATATAAGAAATATAATGGAGAAATAAAAATGAATGATACAATATTAATGTTGATTCTTCTAGGAGTATTAGTGATACCTATCCTGTATTTAATATGGGAAATTAATTTTTGTTTAAATACAGTTATTTATACAAGACAGAAAAAGAAAATGTTTAAATCGTTAGAAAATATTTTACTAAGTTATTATAATAAAAATGATACCACGGCATGTTTTAAAGAAATAAACTTGATATTTAAGCATATTATTGATAGAAATGAAGAATTAAAAAGAAATTATGCAAGCGTGGATTTCCTTTTGGAAAAATACTTAATTGAATTAAATGCTCAAAATAAAAAAGTTGTAAATGTTAATATCCAGGATATAAATAATCTGAAGGCATATATTTTGCAACTGATAGATGAATTTAAGAAAAAAAATCCAATGGAACAAGTAAAGGGAGCAAATTTTGTTTTGTTTAATGATATTATTCAATATTTTCACCATAACGAAAGTGACAAGTTTGATGAAGCTATCAATCAATTAGCAATTGAAATGAAAAATTTGCAGGATACTTTGTTTGAAAAAGAAAAAAATAGTAAAAGACAAGATGTGCTAACAATAGTCGGGCTTGTTCTTTCTGTTTTATTTGGAATAATGACATTTATACAGTTTTTTATTTGAACTCATATTTACCAACTATCGTAGTTTGATGGTTGGTATTTTTTATACAAAGAGTTTGGTTGAAGTGAATTGTAATCCTAACGGTACAACATTATTGGGATAAAAATCACCTTTTTAATATTATTTGCGTGGGTCAATATTATTCAATACAGTTGAATGAATCAAAAAAATATTGAAAAAATCAATATAATCGAGTATACTCATTTAAGTAAATGGGTTACAGAGTTATAGGAGAACTATGGAGCTGTAACGAGTTTATTATTAGGATAGGAAGGATCAACTATGACTGTAAGCTATAATAAATTATGGAAAAGACTTATAGATTTAAATATGAGCAAAACTCAGCTTAGAGAAAAAGCCGGTATAACAACAAATGCAATAGCAAAGATGGGAAAAAATGAGAATGTTTCGACAGAAATTATATGTAAAATATGCAAAGTATTGGAATGTCAGGTAGAAGATGTAATCGAATTAGTTGATGAAGAAGAAAAAGAGGTATGTTAGTATAGAAGAGTCAGTTTTATGGGACATATACTATGATATTATTAGAAAAAAGTAAAGAGGTAATTGAATGTATACAAGTATAGAGCTTTTTGCTGGAGCCGGCGGATTGGCATTAGGAGTCGAAAAGGCGGGATTTAATACATTAGGTTTAATAGAATTTGATAAGGACGCAGCGGATACATTAAAGAAAAATAGACCAAACTGGAATGTTATAAATGACGATATTGCAAATATATCGTGTCTGGATTTGGAAAAGTATTTCTCTATTAAAAAGGGTGAGCTAGATCTCCTTTCAGGTGGTGCACCTTGTCAGGCATTTTCATATGCTGGAAAAAGGCTTGGGCTTGAAGATGCAAGAGGAACATTATTTTATCACTATGCATTGTTCCTTGAAAAATTGCAGCCTAAAATGTTCCTGTTTGAGAATGTTCGAGGATTGCTTACACATGATCATGGAAAGACTTATTCAACAATGCTTGATATTTTTACAAGATCTGGTTATACCATTGACAAACAAGTATTAAATGCATGGAATTATGGCGTACCGCAGAAAAGGGAACGACTTATTACTATAGGAATTCGCAATGATTTGGTAGGAAAGACTGAATACAGATTTCCGAAAGCACATAGTTATAAACCGGTTCTTAGAGATGTCCTTTTGGATTGTCCGGATGGTCCAGGGGTTCCGTATGGAGAAAAAAAGAGAAAGATTTTTGAATTAGTTCCAGCTGGTGGATATTGGAGAGATATAGATCCAGCAATTGCCAAGGAATATATGAAGAGTTGTTGGGATATGGAAGGCGGAAGAACCGGAATTCTGAGAAGAATGAGCCTGGATGAGCCGTCTTTAACTGTATTAACATCTCCATCCCAAAAGCAAACAGAAAGATGTCATCCATTGGAAGCAAGACCTTTCACGGTTAGAGAAAATGCAAGATGTCAGACATTTCCAGATGATTGGGAGTTTTGCGGAAATGTTTCGGCTCAATATAAACAGGTAGGAAATGCTGTCCCGGTTAATTTAGCATATGATATTGCAAAAGAAATCGCAAATTCGCTAAATATGCTTGCGGAAAATCAGAAAGTAAAGGAGGCAATGTAATGGATTGGAAACTGAAATTTATAAGTCAGGAAAACTTTGTTAAACATGTGGAAGCGACAATTGACAAGTATGGGGAAAAACTGGAATCTTTTGATATTAAGCGGTTTAACAAGAATATTATTGATCCGATTAAGTTGATATTTGATAAAACAGTATATCAGTCAACTTGGGAAGAAATGGTGGGAAACGAGATATTCCGACAAAGGGACAAATCAAATAATAACGATATCGGATATTTCCATCAGACAATATTTCAGTACATGAAAAATTGTCATGTGCCTGAAAATGGTAAAGAAGGCGGATGGGATGTTATCTATGAAAACGCAGATGGAATTCAATTGCCAGAGGGTGATGTAGTACATAAGATTTATGTTGAGATGAAGAATAAACATAATACGATGAATTCTGCATCTACCGGAAAGACATATATGAAAATGCAGAACCAATTATTGAATGATGATGATTGCGCATGCTTTCTGGTAGAGGCGATTGCGCAAAAATCACAAAATATTACTTGGAATCCAACGGTTGATGGTAAGAAGATTTCTCATAAACGTATCAGAAGAGTAAGCATAGATCAATTCTATGCACTTGTAACAGGAGAAGAAGATGCATTTTATCAGATGTGTATGGTACTTCCAGAAGTTATCGAATCTGTAGTTGTAAAGGGTGGAGAGGTTAAAGTTCCACATGATACAGTTGCAGAGGAACTAAAGAAAATAGCGGAAATTTCAGGAGAAAAATCAGAGAATCTTGCAATGGCAATTGCTGTTTATATGCTGGGGTTCAGTTCATATATTGGATTTTCCAAATTAGTGGATGAAAAGGAAGATATTGATGAAAATTTTCTAAATAGAATTTATGCATATGCGAGAGGCATAGGATTTTAGTTTTTGAATTCAAAAGTATATAGAGAACAGATATAATATGATTAAAATAGAAAAGGAAGGAAAATATATGGGAAAAAAATATTTGTTTCATACAAATATGCGGATGATTTTGTTGAAAATTTGGAGGATGAGGTTAATTCAACAGTACGAGACTATGTTGATTTGTTTGAACAAAAATTGGATGAAGAGGACGATATTTATAAGGGTGAAAGTGATGGAGAAGATTTAAGTAAATTGTCCGAGGACATTATTTGGGAAAAATTGAAAGATAGAATCTATGACAGTTCAGTAACAATAGTGTTTATTTCCCCAGGAATGAGAGAAATTGGGATAGAAGATAAGGAACAATGGATTCCTTGGGAAATTTCTTATTCTTTAAAAGAAACATCAAGAAGAAATAAAAATGGAGAATCTGTTACAAGTCATAGTAATGCTATGATTGCAGTTGTTCTTCCTGATGCAAACGGTTCGTATACATATTATTTAGAAAAAAAGAATTGTTGTGATGGTGGATGTACAATGCATCATACAAATATATTATTTACAATAATAAAGGAAAACAAGTTTAATAGAATTCAAAATGCTAATAAACGAACTTGTGATAGCAATGATACTATTTGGTCTGGAACTTGTAGCTACATAGAAGCCGTTAAATGGAATACTTTTATTAATAATTACAAAGACTATGTGGATAAAGCAGTTGAAAGACAAAATAATATAGACGAATATAATATAAGAAAAGAAGTTTGATTTTAAGAATGAGGTGAAATATATGGATAATTTCTGTGAAGATAAACATAAGTATATGGATTTGGTTCAGGGTGTTATTAATCGAATGGCGTCAAATTCGTTTGCATTAAAAGGATGGGCAGTAACTCTTGTAGCTGGTATTTTTGCGTTAGCTAGTAAAGATGCGGATAAATGTTATTTTATTATAGCGTATATTCCGATAATTGTTTTTTGGGGACTAGATACTTACTATTTATGGCAGGAAAGACTTTATCGAGCTTTATATAATAAGGTCAGAAAGATGGAAGACGAAAAAATTGATTTCGATATGAATACGAATAAGGATGAGTTTAAAACAGGTAAGAATACTTATTTGGATACATTGTTTTCTGTTACGGAGTTGTTTTTTTATTTACCGCTTGCAATAGTTTCAGCAGCGGTGATTTGGATTGCCTTTATATAAGAAAACAAAATTACTGATGAGAAGGAAAATGTAATGGAAATATTAGGAAGAGTAAATGTGTATTTAGATTTATTGCGTAATGAGAATGCGCGATTGAGTAATGAAATTTTTAATTTAGTTCGCCTAAATGAAAGGATATTGAGAGATGTTGAACCTTTATTTTTGCGCGATAATGATTTGCAAAATAAGGATGTTTTATTTCAAAGTGCGTTGGCGACTGTTGTTGAAGCTGGTATCAATTTAGAGGAAGCAAGGAATATACCTACTTATAGAAAACTTCTTGAGGAATTGGATAATATTGCAAAGAGTAAAGTAAAAACGCCCAACAAATTCAATTCGCTAATAAAAGCGCTTAGTGGATTTAATGACAATGTAATAGAAGAATTGACAAAGCAAAGAAACTATATTTTTAAGGATTATAGTGACAATTCATTTTTGGATTCAGGAGAAACAGGGTTTGATTGGAATGCATATGGCGATTATCTAAAGGCGAATTATAAAAAAGAAAAACAAGTATTTTTATCATACGCATATGAAGATAAATTGTATACAATTGCTTTATTTTTCTATTTTCAAAAGAAAAATATTTTTTTGTTTGTTGATTGGATGAATAATGGAAAAGAAGAAAAAGGAATCAAGCTAAAATATAAATTGCATAGTGCATTAGCTCAATCAGATCATTTACTCTTTTTAAGAACTCCTAATAGTGAATTAAGGATAGGAGGAAATTATTATATAAGACCATGGTGCTCTTGGGAACTAGGTAATTTTTATGATAGATTGGGATCTAGAGAAAAATATTACATAGATTTATATGAGCATGAAAAAAATGATAATATGCAATTAGATGGAATAAAACTATTAACAGGTGTAAGAAATGAAGAATTGGAAGGTGTCTTGGTATAGCAGATAATAAAATACATATTCTAGAGTATAGTAGAGGGCATTGAAGAGTGTGTGAAACTTTTTCTGTAAATAGCTAATAACGGCAAGGTCTTCTATGATAAAATATAAATCATAGGAGGCCTTTTATTATGGCAAGAAGAGAAAAGAAACCTATACACAAAGTAGTAATGACAGAAGGAAAGCGAAACATCATTCAGCAACTTCTTCAGGAGTATGATATTGAAACCGCTGAAGATATCCAGGATGCGCTTAAGGATCTGCTTGGCGGCACTATCAAAGAGATGATGGAAGCAGAAATGGATGATCATCTTGGTTACCAGAAATCCGAACGATCTGATAGCGATGATTACCGCAATGGATATAAATCAAAGCGTGTAAACAGCAGCTATGGCAACATGGATATCGATGTTGCACGGGACCGTAAATCAACATTTGAGCCACAGATTGTAAAGAAACGTCAGAAGGATATTTCTGATATCGATCAGAAGATTATTTCCATGTATGCAAAAGGGATGACGACCCGGCAAATATCCGAAACCATCGAAGATATCTACGGTTTTGAGACATCAGAAGGCTTTATTTCAGACGTTACAGATAAAATTCTGCCTCAGATCGAAGACTGGCAAAATCGACCGCTGGATGAGGTATATTCGATCCTCTATATAGATGCCATCCATTATTCCTTACGAGATAATGGAGTAATCAGAAAACTGGCTGCCTACGTCATTCTTGGCATCAACACAGAAGGAAAAAAAGAGGTTCTTTCAATCACTGTCGGTGATAATGAAAGTTCAAAGTACTGGCTGTCTGTTCTGAATGAGCTGAAGAATCGTGGTGTAAAGGATATCCTGATTATCTGCGCTGACGGTCTTAGTGGCATTAAAGAGGCAATTGCCGCTGCATTTCCAAAAACAGAGTATCATAGATGTATTTTGTACATCAGGTAAGAAACACGCTGAAATATGTTCCGGATAAGGACAGAAAAGCGTTCGCTTCCGACCTAAAAACGATTTACCATGCTTCCGATGAAGAGAAAGCTAGACTGGCTCTGGATCGAGTTACTGAAAAATGGAACGAAAAATACCCAAATTCCATGAAACGGTGGTATGATAACTGGGATGCAATAACGCCGATTTTCAAGTTCTCACCGGATGTCAGAAAGGTTATTTACACGACCAATGCAATTGAAAGTCTGAATTCTACCTACCGTAAGCTAAACCGTCAGAGAAGCGTATTTCCTAGTGATACAGCGCTCCTGAAAGCCCTGTATCTGGCAACTTTCGAAGCTACTAAATGGACTATGAGCATTCGGAACTGGGGACATGTATATGGTGAACTCAGCATTATGTATGAAGGAAGACTCCCAGAATAACAGAATTTGTATGCGTGATAAGAAGGACGTTTTTGACGTCTGCTCTTGACATGCCCGAAATCATGTCGTATATATAAAGCAAGAGCTGGAAGCTCCAATTTAGCGCTTCCAGCTCAATCATTATCATAGAAGATTATTATTTACGGACTTTTCTTCATAGTCTCGCTCAATCCTCTGCATGGAATACATCTTCCACCAGCATATTAAAGTACTTTGATATCCGCAGCATAAATTCGGCAGATGGGGTGCTGTCCCCATGTTCTATCCTGCCGACAGTTTTGGCGCTGTATCCAATAGCAGCGGCAAGGTCATCCTGGTAAATGCCACGCTGTTCCCGGATTTCTCTGATATTATTGGTAACCGCCATAAAAATCCCTTCTTTCAGTTCTATAGATATTTTCTTATTGTCCTTGAATGAAAAACTAAAACTTGACTGAAATATCGTCTGATTACACAAAATCGATTTTCGTCCCCAATTTCGACTTATATTGTTGTGCCTTCTTTCTGAAAGGTGCTATAATTAGCATATTCCAGACAACGGGTATATCAAAAATTGCATAGCAAACAGACGGCTGGCTAATTCTTATGCAAAAGTAAACGCGACCCGTCTAATAACACCTATTGACAAATCGATTACTACCTGCATTTAAGTCTTTTAGTTACTTTTCAATGAATAGGTCTGGCATCAAATGCACTTCATCTGGCGGGATGAGGTGCATTTTTAATAGCCTCATTAGTTCATGAAAATCTTCATCATCTTCCTCAATCAGTTCATAGGGGCATTTGTTACCAAGCCCCGGACGTTTGATGCTATTGATATGATTCATAAGCAATGTGATGTCATCCTGATTATAAGGATTTAAGCTTTTCTTTTTCGGAATAGCATAACGGATAAATTCATGATTCTTTTCGATACATCCTTTTTGCCATGAGGCCATCGGATCGCAGTAAAACAGACTTGTTCTATAAACTAAGAAACCATCCTCATCTGATGTAAGTTCTAACTCATCCACTTTCTTAAATTCACTGCCATTGTCAGTCAATATAACCGAAAATAATCTCCGAAATACTTCTATTCCCAGTCCTGCCTCAAGATAGTCAAACACCCTTTTTACAGATTCTGCTTTTCCATCCGGCATCAGGAATAGAAGCATTACATTATTCCTTCTGAAAATTATGGTAAGAAGTCTTTTGCCTTGTTCTCTTACGCCTTTTACAGTATCCATTTCTACTACTTCATCTTCTGTATACTTTGCTTTCATCGCATACTCAAAATCAGTATATGTTCTGCCTTGGCGAAACTCCACATTTGCAAATCCAAGAGATGGTTGATGACCTTTTCCTCGTTTCTTATATCCGGTTTTTCTACGCAAGGTAGACCGATATTTGAAAACAAAGACAGGAGTAAGGCAAAGCACAAAACAGGGATATGTTACAGTACAGAGATTACTTGCAAAGGAAGCATTTGGCAAAAAGACGATACGAAGTGTGAAAACTTCCGATGCAAAGCTGTTCCTTATAAAATTGCAGCAGGAAGATGGGAAAAGCTAAAGTTCCATTCATACCATTCGGGGAGTGTTGCGACCAGCTTTTCAGATGGCGGTGGATGATGATATTTTGGTAAAGAATCCATTTGGATTCCAACTTGCCGGAGTACTGGTAAATGATGCAGTTACAAGAGAGGCAATTTCCAAAGACCAGATGAGAAAATTCCTAAAGTTTGTGCATGACGATGTGATGTACTGTAAATACTATGAAGTAGTGTACATATTATTTCATACGGGAATGCGAATATCAGAATCTTGTGGCTTGACGCTGAAGGACATTGATCTTGAGAACAGAACTGTGAATATTGACCACCAGTTGCATAGAACATCGGATATGCGATACATCATAGAAACCACAAAGACGGATGCAGGAACAAGAGTGTTGCCGATTACAGAGGATGTGGCACAGATGTTTCAGGCAATCATCGGGGATAGAAATACACCGAAAGTGGAAAAATCCATTGATGGCTACAGTGGATTCCTGTTTTACGATGACAATGGAATGCCCCTTGTGGCAATGCACTGGCAGCACCGATTCAACCACATGGTTGGCAGGTACAATGACATCTACCGGGTGCAGATGCCAAACATCACGCCCCATGTGTGCCGACACACCTATTGCAGCAATATGGCGAAATCGGGAATGAATCCCAAGACCTTGCAGTATTTGATGGGACATTCGGATATATCGGTTACAATGAATGTGTACACGCATATCGGATTTGATGATGCTGAGGAAGAACTGAAACGGCTGGAAGACTTCCGAAAGGCACAAGCAGAGGTTGAGCAGAAGAAGGAGAAACCGATGTCGCAGAAGATGTTTAAGGTAATTTAATATGGAAAAGGGATGACGCTCCGGCTTGGCTGGGGCGTTTTTTCTATGGAAAAATAATAAAATAAAATATATAATATGTTTGATGGGATTAGAGAGAAGGTGCAAATATCAATAATTTTGAAAAAACATTATATTGGCTAATGGATGCTTATCCAAAATCAATGTATAAACTTAACCCCAATATTGCAAAAAGAATATTTGCTAATATAGCAGATGATGAGAGGTTAATAGATGAGATACTGAATGATAAATCAGAAGAATTATTGGATGGAAAGAGCGAAAGGATTGTTTCTATTTATCTTTTTCTTGATGATATAAGAAACAAACTCAATAAATTGAAAGGTAAAATCATGTCTTATGATGATGCCAATTATATTTTGAATATAATGATATTAGTTAATTCCGAAATCACTCAATATTATATGGATAAGGCACAAAAAGATGGCAGGTTTTCGTATGAAAATGAATATAGTCAAAGTAGCATAATAATTAACTACATTAAGGTAATTAGAGACGATATGCAGAGAAGGGGAAAAATACAAGAAATCTATCCTAATAAAGAAATCATTGAGAGCAAAGAGCTGAAAATTGTTTCGGAATGTGATTTGTCTATAATCGAAAAACATTTAGAATATCTTGTATTAATCAATACATTAATGTGTATGCAGATTAGTCCATTTTTCAATGATAAAGACAGAATAATTGCAGAGTGGTTCTTATGTTGTTTTGGAGATATTTTCACAAACTGCATGATTGAAGGAATTTATATGGAACCGAATACATCTTATAGTGAATATGAAAATGGGTCTAGGACAACTACAAAAATGGAAATTTTCTTTTCACAGAGCAACGAAGATAGATATCAATTAAGGTTGGATTTTCCTCATGATGATAAGGAGTGTATTCATTTCAATTTATATGAACCTTTTAAAATAGCTGCGTATCCCATTGATTATCTGGAATATAATATGTTGATTAAGCAGTATGGTGATGTAGTTAAAAATTTATTTTATCACTGTGGTAATAGAATGTGGTTTAAGAGTCAATTTAAAGATTATATTGATTTGAATTTTACTAATAATATTGAAGCTAGGAAAGCGTTACTTAATCTGTTTGAAACACATACACATAGTCCGGTGTGTGACAATAGTGTTTCTGAAAATGATATGAAAAATTTTTTGAATGAACTTTTTTCTGCGATATCTATTATGGACATGTCACATTCTAGGTATTTAAAACCAAAGAACATAGATGAGAATAAAGAACTTGAATATATTACTTTAGAAAAAAATGTTAGAAATGCTGCTTACAAAATAGATGAGGCATATTTATATAATTTGCAAACAGGTACTATTCCTGCAAAATTGAAAGAGGATTTAGCTAATATAGAAATCAAGTTGACAAATGTGTTGACTGAATATTATGCGAAATATACGCATGAGGAATTAAATGATTTGTCTTTGTTAGAATTATTAATGTTGGTTAGAGAATGTATGATAGAACATTCTTAGTAGTAAGCCTATCTTGTTTTACTACCAATTTTACTACTAACAGCCCGCAATAACTTGCTCCATCTTGCTCTATTTTGCCAGGAGTTCAGCAAAAATACACATTTTACAAATCCCTAGAACCCCTTGCAAAACAGGGCATTCCGGGGCAAATTAAGGAGAAACAAAAACATGATAAAAGTACTTTTCATCTGCCACGGCAATATACTAACCTTGATTAAAAATACTTGATTTTACGGCGTTTTGGGGATGTTACAGTAGATTTTTACCAACGATTTACCAAAGCTATTTGAGTAGGGGATAAACTACTCAGGATATGTAAAGAGAAGTATTATAATAGAGTCCTAGCAAAGAAAAAATCCGCAATTTAGCGGATTTTTTTAATACATTCGTTAAATAAGAGCAATCTGTTAATCTTATCATCATAAAATTCTTTTTGCTGTTCAATCACAGCTTTATCATTATCCTCATAGGCAATTAAATCCATCTGTTGTTTACAATTTAGATAAGAACAAATAGCTTCATTTATTTGTGAATCTTCAAATGTCATGTGTATGCTGCTGGGGATGTAGTTGCCATCTTTATCCTTATCAGCAGATATTTTCAATGGAGATTGTTCGTTAAGCTTCATAACTAAAGAAAGAACATCACTAATAGTATTAATATCGTAATCAAGAAATACAGTTACGCTAATGCCAAGAGCTTCTGCTATTTTTTGAAGCTGATCTGGTTTTGGATTTCGTTCACCGCTTTCATATTTCTTTATGGTAGATAAATAAATACCGGACTGTTTTGATAATTCGTCCTGTGTCATATCTTTTAATTTTCTATATTTTTGAATTTTACTTCCAATTGAATGTCTATTATCCATTAATAATCACCTCAAACAAATTGATATGAATATTTTAACACAGAGTTCACAAAAGTGGTACATTATTTTGAAAATATATTGACAACCACAAATGTGGACTATATAATAAAAATATGAACAGACCACAAATGAGGACTAACATAAAAAGAATAGATATGTTGAAAATACTTCTTTTGGCGAAGTTCAAGGATTGAAAATTTTGCTATATCATAATCCTGCGAGTTGCAAAGCAGCTCATACAATTGAATAACAATTACAGATATAGTGATAATTCCGGTTCAGATACCTGATGGAAATCAAATATACTTGCGAAGAGTGCTGAAGGATTGAGAAATGAAAGTGGAGCGAGTAAGGGTAGTCAATACTGTTGCGGAAGGATAATAAACTATGAAGGTGTTCAAAGGGAACTTCCTGGCTCTCGAAAAGGCGGTAGAGAGGATAGCATTATTTAATTTAACTTAATGCGTCGTAAACGCAGATGCGGCTTATCTGTAATTCCTATGTGTGCAGGCAAATGGGAAAAAAGCACACCTACATGGCATGAGCCGTGTAGAAAGCAGGTAAGTAGTGAATGGAATTAACTTTTAAAGGTGTGGATATAAGCACTGAGGAAAAGTTCGTCAGCTACATTAATTCACTGAATACAGCGATAATGAAGCAAAATGTCATGAATGAAATCAAGCAGGATTTATATGATGTTTCTTATTTGAAAAAGCGTTACCGAAAGATTGTAGCCAGGAATGAGAAAGCACTATTTATGGCAGAACACGAATGTTTGAAATGTGTTTATTTTCAAAGACTGGCACGAAAATGTCAGGCAAATTGTAAGTGTCTCTTAGAAGAATCTACGGAAGGAGGCGTATTTACATGAAGCTATGTTGGATTGTAGTGTTGGTCGGAATAAGTATCATCCTGGTTTTTCTATATTCATTAGTTGCAATGTCGTCCAGAACAGAGAGGTTTATTGAGCAGCTTATGGAAGAGGAGGGGAGAAAAGATACAGATGTGCAGGATATGGAAGCAAATATTACGGAATGGAAGGAGAGACAGGAATATGAATAACAAATTAGAAGTAATCGGCATTGATCATGGATGGTCAATGATGAAAACAATCTCTCAGGTATTTGTCACAGGTGTTAAGGAGATTACAACAACTCCGGCACTTTTCGGCGATGTACTTGAGTATGAAGGAAAGTTCTATAAGGTTGGAACTGTGAGGCAGGAAGTAAAGGATACAAAGGTCGAAGATGACAGCTTTTATCTTCTCACTCTTGCAGCAGTTGCTAAGGAACTTAAAAGAAGAGGTCTTGCAGAGGCAAAGGTATTCCTTGCCGTAGGACTACCACTTACAAGGTTTGGAGCAGAGAAGAATGATTTTATCAAGTACCTGACAAAGAATAAGCGTGTAAGCTTCAAATATGAGAATGAGCCGTATTATATTGAAATGGATGATGTGGCAGTATTCCCTCAGTGTTATGCAGCAGTAGTGGACAAGATTCCTACAATGGCAAAGAAAACGCTGATAGTAGATATCGGTAGCTGGACAATCGACATTATGCCGGTAATCAACAAGTCACCGGATGAATCAAAGTGTGTGACGATACCAAAAGGTCTTATTACCTGTATGCGTTCTATCAATGAACAGTGTGTAAGACAACTTAACGGAGAGGTAGACGAGTCAGAGATACAGAACATCATGCGATATGGCAGGTCAGATATTGATGATGAATACTTTGCCATTATCAAGGCAGAGATAGAGGATTTTGTTGATAAGGTATATAACTCAATTCGTGAGTTTGGGTATAACTTAAAGACTACACCGATTGTATTTGTCGGTGGCGGGGCAGTTGTGATGAAGAATTTTGGTAGCCATGATGCCAAGAACATTTCCTATAACCTTGATGTAAAGGCAAATGCAAGAGGATATGAGCAGCTTGCCACGATGGGGCTTAAAAGCACTAAGCGATTATCATAAGGAGGCAGATGATGGGAAGAAGACTTGAATATGAAGTAAAAACTTCTGTCCGCCTCAACATGAGCAATCCTCAGCATGTGAAAATCAATGATGTGATTCAGAACCTTGATCCGAAGATTTTCAAATCTAAGAATCAGTTCATCATAGATGCGATTCAGTTTTACATTGATAATTATGGAAAAGAAACCTTTGTTATCAAGAAGAAGGAAAAAGAGAGGGCTGAATATATCCGGTCAGAAGATATTGATGACATTAAGGAAGAAGTCATTGAAGCAGCAACCAATGAGGCTAGGAAAGAGGTTATAAGGCTGTTAGGCGGAGTGATATCCGGGATGAATGTTGGTCAGCCGGTAATAATGCAGGCAGCCAATAGTGAAGCACAAGAACCCACAGAAGATGTTATGGACGATGCAGATGTTGCAGGACTTGCAATGGGATGGATGTCGAAAGGAGACTGATTATTATGAGAAGAGTTATGGGAGCCGTAGGAACAGTGATTTTAGAGATACTCAAGTGGATATTAAGGATAATTCTTGGAGCGTTGAAGCTGGTCTTAGGACTTGCCAGAATAATTCTTCTTCTATTCGCTATGGTGGCAAGGATATTTCTTTCATTCGTAAGAATGGGCACATTCTGAGAGGAGGTGAGCGTATGCAGGTAAAGGGTTTATTCTTAAATTATAAGAAAAACAGAAGACTTATGCAGTATTTCTTTAAAATAAGAGAACTGGTATAATGAAAGGAGTTTAAGATGCACAGAATACGGGACAGTCCTATGTGTCCCGTGCATTACAGATAAATAGTTCACCGCAAGGGTGGATGGCACGGAACACAAAGCCCGTCCCTCTTGCGGAGAAGGGATGGGCGATTACTATGAAGAAGATAAGTATTATCTTATTATTCGCAGTATTGGTCTTTTCAATGGCTGCCTGTAATGGTGGTAAGGAAAAGGCTGATAATCAGACAGAGAAACAGACGGAAAGCGTAAAGCCAACTGAAGAAGCAGAAATGGCAACGGAAGCTGTCACAGAGGTCACAACCGAAGCTGGAAGTGAAGAGACAGAGAAAGATATTGCCGAGGTTAAAGATTCAGAAGAGAAGAATGATAAGGAAGATAACCGGTCCGCTGATAATGAAACTGCTTCAAGGCAGGAAGAAAAGCCAAAGCAGAATGACGAGCCGGAACAGAAAGCTTCAGTAAATGATAATGAGGAAGCTGGCGGAAATCAGAGTAATGCAGGTAATGGTGGTCAGACTACAGACAGTCCGAAAGACAATGTGAGCAATCCACAGCCTGCATCCGTGGCATACAGTCCACAGAATGTTGTGTCACTTGCAACAGCAAAGTGTCAGGCAGGAGGGATGATTACCACACAGCAGAATTTACAGAACCATTTGAATGATGGAAGTATCACGCAGGAAGAGTACAATGAGTATTATCCTTACGATGGTATGGAAGGCTCTTATTACAGTGTGTTTGTAGAGACAGACCTCAACAAAGTAAGTACCATTGATGGACAGCGGTTATCATCTGAGGATGCAATCGCAGAATATATTGCAAGTATGTTACTTTTGGAAACAGATCCGGTATTCTACATCAGTTATGATGGAGTTTACACGACAGGCGGTACAGACTATTACGAGTTTCGATGTCACAGATAAATAAAAACGAATAGAAGCAGAAGGAAGAAAGATGTAAGCCATAAACTTATGTCTTTCTTTTTTTATGCGTAAATTAAGGAGGAAAGAGCACATGAAACAGAAACTAAAGCGTTTTATGGCAGGATTTATGGCTATGCTCACACTGGTTGGAACACTCTTTACGAATGGAACAACAGCATTTGCAGCCAGTCCGCAGGCAAATATTGCGTTCTGGAATGCGTCAGTCAAAAATTCCGGAGAAGTAAGTGAGCTGAAGCCCGGATATAATCATGGCAAGATTCTGTATTCAATTCTTGACGGAAATTCTGCATATTGTATGAATTTCGGATTAAGAGCAGATGGCGGTCAGCTTATGAACAGCTACGATGATGCGAGCACATCAATGTCAGCACAGCAGAGAAAGCTTTTAAGTTACTGCCTTTATTATGGATTTAACAGTACACAAAAGGCGGCACCAAGCAACAGTCAGTGCGATGAGTATATCGCAACTCAGGCAATGGTATGGGTTATTGTAGCAGATATCTTTGGAACCGGAAGTGGTGATTCGGCAGCAAGAAAGCTCTGTAACACAGCACCAAGTCCTGATTCTTCATACAGCTATTATGAGAGACTCAGGGACAATATCAGCAGCTCCTACAATGCAACGCTTCCAAGTTTTGCATCACGCAGAACCAGTGAGGCACCAACTTATGAGTTGAAGTGGAATGAGGGAAGTCAGAGATTTGAAACAACATTATCTGACAGCAATGGTGTCTTATCAGACTTTGATTTTGGCATCAGTGGATATTCTGTTGATAAGAATGGCAACAGTATTACAATCTCTTCAACGAGCGTGAATACCACAGCTACAACTGGAACATTCACATCCAATGCTGGCAAGGTTGAGACAACATCAAGCTGTGTATTCTGGCTTACAGGAAAGAGCGGATATCAGGAGTTTATTTCTGAAAGACCGACAGCAGATCCTGTCAAAGCATATATCAAGGTCAAGACAGAGAATATCGGATATGGTGAGCTTACAAAGACAGATGAGGCAAGCGGAGTGAAGCTTTCCGGTGCAGTCTATGGAATCTATTCTGACAGCGGATGCACAAACAGAGTACAGACCATGACAACAGATGGAAACGGATATGCAAAGTCAGCTGCACTTGTCGCAGGCACTTATTATGTAAAAGAGATTACCGCACCAAAGGGATATGTCCTTTCCGGTACAGTTCATACACTTACTGTAAAAGCAGGACAGACAACGGGAATCTCTGCAACAGATAAAGAGCAGCTTGGAGCAATCACAATCTATAAAGAGGGTGAGGTGCTTAGCTCATGGAATGGAAGCAATTTCACTTATGAGAAAAAGAAGCTTTCCGGAGCAACCTTTAAGGTAACTGCCGGAGCAGATATCTATAAGGCAGATGGTACAAAGGTGTATAGTGCTGGCGATGTTGTGGCAGAAAGCCTTACAACAGGAACTGACGGACAGGTGGTATTATCTGACCTTCATCTTGGAACTTATGTGGTAACTGAGATTAAGAGCATTGACGGGTATACAATCAATACCACACCTCAGACAGTAGCAGTTGAGTATAAGGATCAGACTGTGACAGTACAGTATGAATCAACTACGATTGAGAATACAAGACAGAAAGCGGATGTATCTGTCGTAAAGAAGGACTCTGACACAGAGAACCCTCTTGATGGTGGCAAGTACACACTTTATGCCGGAAATGACATCAAAAACTATGCCGGACAGGTTATTGTCACAAAGGGTACAGCTCTTGAGACAGTAACTACAGGTGAGGACGGAAAGGCAAGCTACAGCGTGGATCTGCCAATCTCTAACGGATATTATATCCAAGAGACACAGGCACCATATGCGTATATCAGAAACAGTAAAGATGTTTACAGCTTCAATTTCAATGTATTACCTGAAACACAGGCAAAGGCATCATTCAGTCACACATTTGTAAATGACAGAACCACAGCAAAGATTCATATCTACAAGGTAGACAAGGAATCAGGCAAGGCAGTAGCCCAGGGAGATGCAAGCCTTGAAGGTGCAGTTTATGGTCTTTATGCGAGAAATGATATCGTGCATCCGGACGGAGCAACAGGAGTCGTATTCAAGGCAGGAGACCTTGTAGCAACACTTACAACAGATAAGAATGGCGAGGCAGAGGTCAATAACCTTTACCTTGGAAACTATTATGTGAAAGAAATCACTCCATCAGAGGGGTATCTCTTAGACGAAGAGGAGCACGATGTAGTATGCGACTATGAGGGAGACCTTGTAGCAGAGGTATCAAGAAGCACAACCTCAGCAGAGCAGGTCATCAAGCAGCCATTCCAGCTTATCAAGGTATCTGACAATGGCGATGATACTGAAGCAGGACTGCTTGCAGGTGCAGAGTTTACAGCGTATTTGAAATCATCTTTATCTGTAAAGGCAGATGGAAGTTATGACTTTGACAAGGCAACTCCGGTAGTAATCGGGGAAAACGGAGCAACAACAATCACATCCGATGATAAGGGACATGCAGTTTCCATTGCAATTCCTTATGGAACTTATGTGGTAGTTGAATCAAAGACTCCGCATAACATGAAGACAATCAAGCCATTTGAGGTAAAGATAAAGGAGAATCATCCAACAGAGCCTCAGACATGGAGAGTTTTCTTGGACAGAGAGTTTACAGCAAAGCTTCGTGTAATCAAGAAGGATTCCGATACAAAGCAGACAGTACTTGTACCAAACGCAGAGTTTAAGATCTTTAATATTGATAAGAACGAATATGTAAAGCAGTACACAACCTATCCGTCAAAGGTAGAGCATACTTCATTCTTTACTGATGAGGACGGAGATTTAATCTTACCGGAAGCACTTAAAATCGGTAACTACCGCATTGAGGAAGTGTCTGCACCATTTGGATATGTTGTAAATGATAAGTATGTCAACATTTCTGTTGATACTGATACAGCATTTGAGACAGATGGTGATACAAATGATGCCATCATCACAGTGGAATATTCCGATGCCCCTGCAGTCGGAGAGCTGACTGTAGAAAAGAAGGGAGAGGTACTTGACGGATTCAAGGGTGGACTTCTTGCAAGCTCATATGAGAAAGAGTTTGTTTATAAGGAAGGCTCACTTGCCGGAGCAAAATTCAAAGTTTATGCTGCCGAGGATATTTACACAGCAGACAACCAGAAGGATGCAGACGGAAACCGCATTAAGTATTACAGCAAGGGAGACCTTGTGACAACTCTTACAACAGGTAAGGATGGAAAGGCAACAGCTAAGAATCTTCCTCTTGGACAGTACAGAGTTGTGGAAGTGGAAGCTCCATACGGATATGTATTAAATCCGAATGAGCAGAAAGTGACATTCACATATGTGGATGATAAGACACCTGTTATCAAGGAAAGCCTTACTTTCTCAGATGACAGACAGAAGCTTGATATGTCAGTGACTAAGCTTGATGCAGAAGATAACACACCGATTGCAGGTGCAGTATTTGGTCTTTATGCAGATGAGGATATAAGGAATGTTGATGGCAGAGTTATTATCGAGAAAGGCACACTTCTTGAGAAGGCAACATCTGATGAGAATGGAAAGATTGCTTTTGTTAAGGATTATCCATTTGCAAAATATGTTGCAAGGGAGCTTGTAAAGCCAGCCGGATATGTGACAAATGAGGAAGCAGTAAACTTTGATACAAAATATCAGGGACAGGATGTTAAGACTGCTGTATATAACAGCGAGTATAAAAACACTCCTACAACCTTTGAGTTTACAAAGACAGATATCACAAGTGGTGCAGAGCTTACAGGTGCAACACTTACTGTACTTGATAAGGATGGAAATGTGGTAGACACTTGGACATCTGATGCCAAGGAAGCACATGTGATCAAGAAACTTGTCGTAGGAGAGACTTACACACTTTGTGAGGAGTTTGCTCCATACGGATATCTGAAAGCAACCGATATTCAGTTTACTGTAGAGGATACAGGAGATGTGCAGCATGTAGAAATGAAGGATGAGGTTCCGACTGGTTCTATCGTGATCAACAAGGATGGCGAGTTTGTAACAGATACCACTCTTATGAAGGGACACTGGTATGATTTCATTTTCAATTACTTCAAGGACAGTCTTGCAGGAGTAACCTTTGATGTATATGCAAAAGAGGATATCGTGAGTGCAGACGGACTTGGAAGCATTTACCATAAAGCTGGGGAAAAGGTAGCAACTATCGTAACAAACGATAAGGGCATTGCCAGAATTGATGACCTTCCTCTTGGCAAGTATTATCTTGTAGAGACAAAGACATTAGATGGATTTGTACTTGATGATACACCGATTGATGCAGACCTTTCTTATATCGACCAGAATACAAAGGTTGTATTTGCGGGAATGGATGTAACCAATGAGAGACAGAAGGTGCAGATTACTGTCACAAAGACTGATTCAGAGACGAAGAATGCTCTTGAAGGTGCAGTATTCGGCTTATTTGCGAAAGAGGATATCGTAAATAAAGATGGAAAAGTCATTGTCAAAGCAGATACACAGATTGAGAGAGGTGTTACTGGAAAGGATGGCAAAGTAACATTTACCTCTGACCTTCCGCTTGGACAGTATTATGTCAAAGAGATTGAGGCACCAAAGGGCTATGTGAAGTCTGATAAGATTTTTGATGTGGATGCTTCATATCAGGGAGATAAGGTAAAGGTTATCGAGTTTGAGGCATCATTTGAAAATGCGCCGATCAAGGTAGAAATTTCAAAGACTGATATCACAGGCGAGAAAGAATTACCTGGAGCAAAGCTTTCAGTTATTGATTCTGATGGAAAGCTTGTTGAGAGCTGGACATCAGAGGCAGGAAAGACTCATATGATTGAGAGACTTCCTGTTGGAAAGTACACACTCAGAGAGGAAGCTGCACCATATGGATATAAGGTGGCAAGTGATGTAACCTTTGAAGTAAAGGAGACAGCAGAAATCCAGAAGGTATCCATGAAGGATGAGCAGGCAGTCGGTAAGATTGTCATTGAGAAAACTGACAAAGTAACCGGAAAGCCGATCGAGGGTGTTGTATTTGAAGTAAGGGATAAGGACGGAAAGGTGCTTGATACACTCACTACTGACAAGAATGGTCATGCAGAGAGCAAGGAGCTTCCTATCTGTACTTACAATGAGGATGGTTCATTTAAGGAAGATATCCATTATACAGTAGTTGAGACAAAAGCAGCTGATGGATATATCCTTGATGAAACAGCTCACGATGTAACTCTTCGATATGATGACAATGCACCGGAAGTTGTTGTAACAACACTTAAGCTTGTCAATGTACCGACAGAGCCTAAGCTTCCACAGACAGGTGACAATGCAAATCCGCTTCTTTATCTTGGAATCGGTGCACTTGCACTTATTACTGGTGTCGGAGTCGGACTTCGTGGAAGAAAGAAAAAGAATAAACAGTAAAAATTAACCTTGCGGGGAATGTAAGCCAGTAACTTATGTTCCCCGCTTTTTTAGATTAAGGAGGAACCGTAATATGATGAATTACGAGATTTTTAAGGAAGTAGTAAAAGAAAAGTTTATGGATTATATGCCTGAGAAGTTCAAAGGAATGGAGCTTGTGGTAGAACCCGTGGAAAAGGTGAATGTGACTCTTGATGGCATCATCTTAAGAGAAGAAGGCAGGAACATTTCGCCTACGATTTATATCAATGACATGTATAAGAAGTATCAGGACTGTGGTGATCTTGAGGAAACACTTATGGCTGCATGTGACTTTATGGAAAGGGCATATGAGCAGGTTCCGGTTGTTGATGTGGACAGCATTATGAAGGATGCTAACGAGAAGATTGTATTCCAGCTCATCAATACAGAGCAGAATAAGACATTTTTGGAACAGGTGCCGCACAGGGAGTTCCAGGATCTTTCTATTGTGTATAAGGTAATAATCAGTGCAGATAAGGATGCGGTGCAGAGTTCAAAAATTACAAATGAATTTGCAAAAAGACTTGGAATGAGCGAGGAACAGCTCTTTAAGTGTGCAGCGGAAAACACAAGAAGACTCTTCCCACCTGTCGTTCGTAGCATGAATGACATTATGAAAGAAATGTTCGCAAGGGATGGGATGCCACAGGAGATCGCAGAGATGATGATAGCTGAGATTCCACCGGAGCAGACGATGTGGGTGATTTCCAATGAAAAGGGTATCAATGGTGCAGCATCCATGCTTTATGAGAATGGGCTTCATGAGCTGGCAGAGAGTTTAGAGAGTGACCTTTATATTCTCCCTTCGAGCGTGCATGAGGTTATTGCAGTATCTTCAGATATGGGAAGCCCTGAGATGCTTGCACAGATGGTAGTCGAGGTAAATATGCAGGAGGTGTCTTTGGACGAGAGACTTTCCAATCAGGTATATCACTATGATAAGGATTTAAGAAAACTCACCCTTGCAACTGATACACCGAACAAGAGACTTGATGGTATCGTTGCAGAACCTCCCCTTGTATATGATGCGAAGGAAAAGTCCAGATAGGAGGCAGTTATGGAGCAGGAACTTACAATGGAAGAACTCATTGCTCTCATAAACAGCCAGAAAGGTGACTTTGTTATCCGTGTCGAGTCTGGAGAGGAGGCGGTGTCTGATGCCAAAGAAGAATGACTTCAAGCTTGATGTGGTTTCGGTAAGACTTGTAAAGGATGCTCCGATTTATTCGGAGCACACCTTTAACAATCCGGCGGATATAGCTGCTGTCATGGGAGACTGTATGTGCCAGTTTGACAGGGAAGTAGTGTGTGTGGTCAATCTAAGGTCAGATTTAAAACCTATCAATGTGCATTTTGCAAGTGTTGGTTCTTTAAATGAGGCAATGGCACATCCGAGAGAGCTGTTTAAATCAAGTATCCTAAGCAATGCGGCAAGCATGATGTTAATCCATTGTCATCCATCCGGGAATGTATTCCCAAGCAAGGCAGACACGATGATGACAGACCGCATGAACAAGCTGTGTGAACTGATGGGAATACCGCTCATTGACCATATCATAGTCGGTGGAGACAATCGTGAATTTTTCAGTTTCAGGGAAAAAGGCATGATTGATAATCCTAAGATTACACTAAGCACAGATTACCGGACACTTGATATCAAGTCACCGCTTGTAGCAGAGCAGGGAAAGGCAAGGTGAAAGCATGGATGGAAGATTTACGGATGAAGAGCTTGCCATAGCAAAGAGTGTTGACCTGTGTGCAGTAGCTGAAAGCCTTGGGTATACAGTAAAGAGGATTGGCAAATACCACACTTTAAAGGAGATGGATTCCATCCGTATCTATAACAGAAGCCATTGGTACAGATGGTCAAGGCAGTTTGACAAAGGCAACAATGGCGGCTCACAGATAGATTTCTTACGGGTATTTTGTGGAATGAGTGTAAAAGAGGCTGTGTTCTGGCTTTTAGATTTCGCAGGATACAGAAGGATCGAGAAGCCTGTAAAGCAGCCTCTTGTTCATCAGGTATCGCAGAAGCAGGCAGAGGAGAGAAAGCCATTTGTCCTACCGGAACTGGCAGGAGATAATTCCTATCTTATTTCATATTTGAATCAGGAGAGAGGAATCAGCAGGACTGTCATAGATCTGTTTTTAAAAGATGGACTGATTTATGAGAGCAGGCATTACCACAATGTTGTTTTCAAAGGAAATGATAAAAATGGAGTGACAAGATTTGCAAGTATGCGGGGAGTGTTTGATAAGCAGGGCAAGCCATTCAAGTGTGATGTCACAGGAAATGATAAGAACTATGGATTTAATGTGGTAAATGTTAACAGTACAGAGCTTGTAGTATTTGAGGCAGCAATCGACCTTATGAGTTATGTCGATATCTTCGCGGATTATGAATCAAATAAGCTGGCACTTGGTATGCTTGCAGATGCACCACTTGAGACATTTCTTCGGGAACATCCGCAGATTACTTCCATCCGGTTCTGCCTTGATGGAGATGAGCCGGGGAGAAAAGCAGCAGCTGAACTTATGAGAAAGTATTATGAGCTTGGATATGAGGTAGAAGACTGTCCGCCACCTGCCGGATATAAGGATTACAACGAGTGGCTTGTAGCGGCAAAGCTTAATCTGAACAGGATGAATAAGCGAGCAGATGAACCAGTCAGGGCATGAGAAACCGGATTTTGATGTGTGGGGGCAGAAAGCGCCCCCAAAACAGCAAAGTGGGGGCAGAAAGCGCCCCCAAAATGTCAAAGTGGGGGCAAAAAGTGCCCCCGCAATTTGGACACGACAAAATCCGGTGCACTAGTCAACATATTTTGGACACAAAATTATAAAAATTATTCAGTTACAGCGTAAGGTTGTACAAGCCGTACGCCATCCTTGACATCGCTCCCGAAAACGCTGGTCGGCTTTCACCGACGGTATGAACTCATGAACAGATTATACTGCATATTTCTCACGGTATTGTTTCGGTGTAAGATAACTGAGCGCATAAGCAGGGCGCTCCTCATTGAAAAATTTTATATATTCATTCACTTCTTCGTAAACTGGTCGTTCACCTGTGACATGAAAATCCATAAATAATTCTGCTTTGATCCATCCGTTGATAGATTCCATCGCACTATTATCAGTAGGTGTTCCAGCTCTGGACATGGATCTTACCACATACATAGGAAGAAGATCATTGTATGCCTTTGAAGCATAGACGGATCCTTGATCTGAATGAAGAATCATTTGGTATTCTGGATGCTGCTTCTTTATTTCAAGGAGATTTTCCAGACCACTTATATAAGTCATTCGATCACCACGTTTTGATGATAGAGAATGACTTAGGATTTCATTATTCCAAAGATCCATATATAAGGTAAGTTCATAATAGATACCTTTTACCCAAAATGCAGTCATATCACTTACAATACATTGAAGTGGACCATCAATCTGAATCTCTGACATAAGAAGATTTGGAAAAATCTTAAACGGAGCACCAGGTTTCTTGTATTTATAATGTTTAGCTTTACTCTTTATACCAGCAGACTTGCAACATTTATGTGCATAAGGAGCAGACATCTCTATTCCTTTATCCAGACGAATTTTAGCATTTAACCATCTGTATCCATGAGATGGATATTTTAAATGGTATTCCTGGAATAACTGGATATTTTCAATCAATGCCCTTGTTCTTGGAGCTGGATTGCTGAGCATCTTCTTCCAATAATAGAAGCTGCTTCTATTGATGCCCATAGCATCACAAAGAAGATTGACCGGAAACTTTCCTGAGAGTTCCAAAATCACTTGATATTCTTGCTGCTGTAATGAATTACCGAACCATCCCCCTTCACTTCGTAACCTTTTTTTAATCGTGCCTCTGTGATACGTGCCTGGATAAGCGCTTGAATTAATTCTTCCTTTGTCATAGCTTCATATGATTCAAAATCAGGTTGTTTTGCTTCGATTGTTTGTGGAGTTTTGGAAACATACGTTGTTCTTTTCCTTCCGACATTTTTAGGTGGAAGATGGTTGGTATCTCGATATAGCCACATATAATTGCGAGCCGTATTGTCATTGATACCATACTCCTCAGCTGCTTGAAATCTTGTTAGTTCGCCTTCATAAATACGGCGCCCAATGTCCAACCGTTGTTCTAAAGTGTATTTCATGGTAACCCTCCTGTTAAATACGAAATCAATTAAGACTAAATATGAGAATTCCTTGTTTGAATTATAACTCATTTATGTCTAGAAATTGACCCCTCTGTGTCCAAAATTAGTTTACCACTTCACCGGACTGAAGTAAAAATAAAAGTGGGGGCAGAAAGCGCCCCCAAAATAACAAAATGGGGGCAGAAAGCGCCCCCAAAGTAGCAAAGTGGGGGCAAAAAGCGCCCCCACTTTCATAAACAGAGGGTTTTAGGGAGATTTTCTCCCTAACTAGATGGCATTAGGACAGAGATGTCTCTAATGCGTATCTAGCCGTAAACCTAAGAGATTCAGACAGGCGTGTGGGTGGAAGAGATATACAAAACACGGATAAGGGAGGTGCAGGAAAGCAATGGATAAAGAACTTACAATAATCGCAGAACCAGAGGAACTTATTGCCTGGGCAGACACATTTGATATCTTACTAAACCCTTCGATAGAAGATGCTGCAATTCTGCTTAACTATATGGAAGGACATGATTATGCCATTGGCATAGATTCAGATGGGAAGATGTACAGGCAGGATGTAGCTGAGGAGAATGGTGAAATTGAACCATACCCGATAGATGATGTTATAGATATTGTCTGTGAATGGAACTATGAACTGATACTTGATGCGGAAGCACACAGGAGTGATCCAAAGGATTTTAACGATTATAACGAGTATCAGAGCAAGTATGAAAGTCTGAAAGCAGATGAAAAGAGACTGGACAGATTGTTTGATAAAACCAGTTATGGTAAGGAACTTATAGAAGTTGCTACAGAGCTTGCAGACAGGGTTATTGCCCAGCTGGGTAATAAAGAACTGGAAAAAGTTGCTGTAACAGTAGCAGAAGGAGTAAGAGAATACAGTACGGGTAAGAGAGGAAGGTGATTCTATGGCTGATAAAGTTCATTGTATAAGGAAAACACTAAGACTTATGCCACAGGAAGCGAAGGTACTTTCTGATAAGGCAAAGGCAAATGGAATGAATGAAGCCGAATATATCAGGCTTCTAATCAGTCAGAAACCAAATGATTATCCGGAAGTAAGGAAACTTCTTAAAGAGCTTATCAATGAGATAAACCGAATCGGCATTAACATCAATCAGATTGTATTTAACAGTAATGCTCAGATGTATTCCAAGAAAGATAAGGAACAGCTTGTGGCATATATGAAAAAGCTGAATCAATCTGTCAGCGAGGCGGTGGTAAAGATTGGCAATCAGTAAGATACTTCACATGAAGGACAGCGGGAATTCTTTTCATGCAAGGCATTTAAAGCGGGCACTGGATTATGTAATGAATCCTGAGAAAACGCAGGGAGGAAGACTTGTGGGAGCCATAAACTGCCAGGCAGATATGGCTTTTGAACAGATGATGGATACAAAGAAGCAGTTTGGAAAAACAGACAAGCGACAGGGGTATCATATCATTCTTTCTTTCAAAGAGGATGAGGTGGAACCAGACAGGGCTTTTGAGATAACACAGAAGTTTGTAGCAGAATATCTTGGCGATGCCTATGAAGCAGTATTTGTGGTTCATGATAATACAGACCATGTTCATTCACACATTGTATTTAACAGTGTAAGCTTTGTGGATGGGAAAAAGTATCGCTACGAGAAAGGTGACTGGGCAAAGTATATCCAGCCGATTACCAATAAGCTGTGTCAGGAGTATGGTCTTTCCATTATAGATGTGGAGGATGGCAGCAAAGAGAAACAGCACGAGAATTATAAGGATTGGAGCGAATATCGTGAAGGCAGCTTTGTGTGGGCAGATATGATAAAAAGAGATCTTGATGCCTGCATTTTACAGGCAAATGATTTCAGTGGATTTCTGGAGCTGCTGTCGGAAAAAGGATATGAGGTCAAGCAGGGAAAGTATCTGGCAGTCAGACCACAGGGGATGACAAGATTCAGAAGATGTAAGACTCTTGGCGAGAATTATTCACAGGAAGCTATTGTGGAGCGTATTGCTAAGGAAGATTTATCTTTTTACCAGTCACAGAATGAGGAAAAGCAGGCAGCGATAGTAAAGTGCTATGTCAAAAGATACCGCAGGGCGAAGATGTCAGGCTTGCAGAAAAGATATTATGCAAAGCTTTACCGGATTGGAAAGCTGAAAAAGAAGCCATACAGTCAGGTATGGAAGTATAGGGATGATATCCGAAAGATGCATAAGCTGCAGGAGCAGTATCTATTTCTGGTAAGGCATAAGATTGAGAGTGCGGAAGAACTTGTTTCGGTACTTGATAATCTGACGGATAAGAAGAAAGAAGCATCAAAGGAAAAGAGTAAGACCTATAAGGCTAAGGAAAGATTCAAAGATATTTTTGACAAGGCTGAACAGATCCGGGAGCTTGATGATGCGGAATCGTGTTATCAGAGTGGGGATACCTTCTTTGAAGATGAGCACAATGCATGGGAAAGGCTTAACACTGAACTTTTAGCACAGGGATACAGTGTGGAAGAGGTCGAGAGTCTTAGAAAGAAATATGAGAGCAAGTATGCACAGGACTGTAAGGCAGAACGGGCGGTATCAAAGGAACTTAGCCTTGGAAGATCAATATGGAAGGAACTTACGGTATCAGCTTCGGCAGAAGAGAAGCAGTATGACAAAGAAACAATAAGAGACAGAAAAGAACAGCCGATACGTTAGGCTGTTTTTTTAGTGGTTAGGAGGCATATATGGAAGAAAAAAGAGAGCCATTAAGTGAAATGGCGATTGAGAGAAAGATACAGATTCTTCGTAATAAGCATATGGACAGTGAGGTTATTGCTCTTGTCAAAAGCGATTATGAATATGGACTGACTGATGATGAAATTGGTCTGTATCTTAACAAAAGTTATGACATTGAGCAGATGAAGGTGTTATCAAAATGTCTGCATAAGGGTGTATCAGAAGAGTTGTTAACGCTGCTGAAAGATAGCAGGATGGCAGCACCTAAGATGCAGACAGCATTGGATTACTATGAAAAAGGTGTGCCGATTGATGCAATCAGAGAGGTAGTCCAAAAAGATGATACAGCAGTAAACATGCGCAGGATGTTTGATGTCGTATTAGATAAGCTTAATAAAGCCAAAGAGCAGGTGCCACAGGATTTAGAGTATGTGAAAAGTCTTGTAACCCAGATGGATGAAGTGGTTGAAAAGATCAATCATCAGAATGAAAGGTATGATGCCCTGAATAAGAAGCTTTCTGAAATAGAAACTTCCAAAGATGATGAGGAAGTCAGGGAGCGTCTGGTCAAGGAGAACCAGGATAAGGATGCTCTTATCAACAGTCAGCAGAATGAACTGAATAAGGCAAGCAGTACGATTGCAAGACTCAGGGATGATATTGAGAAAAAGGATAAGGAGATGAAGCGTATGGGAGACAGAATAGAGTCATTGGAAGATAAGATCATAAGTGTTGCCACAGAGAATAAGAACGAGGCAGAAAGTAAGGCAGAGCCGCAGGAAAGCCAGTCCGTATCACAGGCAGATAAAAAGATGGTTGATACAGTTGCAGTTCCTCAGAATATGCAGGCTGTGGCAAACGGGATTCCGGTCTATTATCAGATTCCGGTAGTTGATGGTACTGGAAATGTGGTGCAGAGACTTCCGATTGAGCGAAGTGTGAGAAAGAGCAGTAACAGAGGAGTGGCAAGCCTTTTTGCAAGACTGTCATTTAAGAAAAAGTCAAGGGCAGACATTGTAAAGCTGGTTGCATCGGGAGACCTTGTTCCGGCGCAGCTTGTGCAGATTAAGAGTGCAATAGAAAAGGGACTTACTGAGTCACAGCTTGTAGAGCTTATAAACAACAACATTTCAGCGGAAAAGATGAAGGAAATCATTGAGATTGCTGTGCTTGAAAACAGCATGGCAGATTAGGAGGAACTTATGAATTTAGCAGTAGTAAATGAAGCAGTAACAGAGATGAATGGTGTGGAGCATCAGTTTACAGAGGAAGAGAAAAACTTTGTTGTCCAGTTCGCATTCAGAAGCGGCAGCAAGGAAGACACGATTTCTCTTATTGAAGCTTTGGCACATTCAGCGGATAAGGCTGAGTCGGACGAGATTATGGTCACATACAGGTCTAAATATGATATGAAGCCTGCATGGGTGGAACAGGTGGAAAACCTGCTTGTGGCACTTGAAATGTATCGTATCGAGGAGGAGAAAGCAATCAATCATCTGGCAGATATTTTGACTGCTTATGGTATTGATGTATCAGCCGAGGAAATCCGTACTACAGAGACAGAAACGCTTAAAACAACAGTCAGAGAGAAAGTGGAGGTGCGATAATGGCAGAAGAGATTCAGGAAGCGGTGCAGATCATCCGTGTAGCTTATGATGGCATTGAGATTGCCATGAAGGTAGGAAGCGGCGGCATTGCTGCCATGCAGAAGGCAATAGATTTCTTAAAAGGGATGCTTGATTATGAAAAGTCACTTGGCAAGACATCCATGAGAAAGCTGATCTTAAAAGGTGGCGATTTACAGGTGTTGCAGTTTAATACCGAAGATATGAAAAAGGTTGAAAAGATGGCAAAGAAGTATGGAATCCTGTATTCGGTACTTCCAGACTGTAACAGGAAAGATGGACTGAGTGAGGTAATCTTTCATACAGAGGCAGTTCCCCGTGTGAATATGATGATACAGAAGCTCAAGTTTGGTAAGATTGCTACATTTGACGATTATCTGAAGAATGGAGATGAAAAATCCCTTGGCAAGCTGATGGATTTTTTGAAGAAACAGCAGGGAAACGAGAAAAGCCACACGATAGAAGGGGATAGGGTTAATACCGCTATTGACGGACTGATCGAAAAGGTCGGAATGTTTGCAATGGAAAAGAAAGCTATCAGTGTGGATCAGGTCAAGGAGAATTTCAGTATCAATGGTGAGCAGGCTGAAAGTGTTATCAAACAGCTAGAGACAATCGGTGTGCTTGGAAAGAAAAATGAGGATGGCACCCATACAGTCATGATGGACAAGGATGCATTTATCAACCGTGTCAGAGGCTATCAGGACCTTGCTGAGAGAATGAGGGCAGTTGCAGCATCAAAAAATGCGAACCTGTCAGATGTGACAATCAGCAAGAAGCTGATTATCGAAGAAAATGACCATGCTGTTAAGACCAGAGTTCCCGGCACATGGGGAGAAGAGGCAAGATATGTATGGCTCCGTAAGGAAAACATCATGGAGATTCATGGTGGAAAGACAATGCTTACCTTCCTTGATTCAACCAAGGATTATAAGCTCTACGATGAGCAGAATCGTGTGGTGACAACCCAGAAAGGAACCGAGCTTTATACTCACTACGACAAGGTGGAGTCATCTGTCAGGGAGCGTTACGAGAAAGTGCAGAAGCAGCAGAAAAAGACCACACAGCAGAAAACTGTTACCACAAAGAAAGCGAGGTAGCAGCCTATGCAGACAACAAAGAAAAAGCCGTCACTGATATTCATTCTTGTGGGTGCAGTGTTAGCAGGGTATCTTGGTTATCTGATAAATGGTGCGTGGACGGAAGGGATTGCCTTTAATGAATTTATGGACAGATTCAATGAAGTATGTGCTGTTCCCTTTGCCAACTATTACAATTCCAATACAGTAAAAGCAGTAGCCATTGCATTAGGTATCTATGCGATGGCTATTGTCATGTATTACACCAGTCAGAGAAACTATATGCCCGGTAAGGAATTTGGTACGGCAAGATTTGAAAATCCGAAGCAGGTCAACAAGATACTTGCAGATAAGGATGAGAATTTCAACCGGATACTCAGCCAAAATGTGAAGATGTCGCTGGATTTTAGGAGACTCAAGCTCAATGGAAATATACTTATCTGTGGTGGTTCCGGAGCAGGAAAAACATTTTATGAAGTAAAGCCGAATCTGATGCAGATGCCGCATAACTGTTCCTTTATCTGTACCGATCCAAAGGGAGAAATCCTTAGAAGCTGCGGGCAGATGTTAAAAAATAACGGATATAACCTGAAAGTCATTAATCTGTTAGAGATGGATAAATCAGACTGTTACAATCCATTTTCCTATATCAGAGAGGAAACAGATGTGGTCAAGCTGATTACAAACCTTATCAGCAATACGACACCAAAGGGAGCGACACCAAGTGATCCGTTCTGGGAAAAAGCGGAAGGATTGTTCTTGCAGGCTATCTTTTATTATGTGTGGCTGGAGGTACAGCCGGCAAAGAGAAACTTTGAGACAGTATTGAAGCTTCTTGGAGAGGCAGAGGTTACAGAGCAAGGGAAGGCATCAAAGCTGGATGTGCGTATGAAGTTTTTAGAGGAAAGTTCTCCGCTTGGAGCTAATCATCCGGCAGTAAAGCAGTACAACAAATGTATGAGAGGTGCAGGAGATACCGTCCGTTCCATTATCATCAGTGCCAACTCAAGACTTGCATTTCTTGAGAATAAGCAGGTTTTACGATTACTCTCAAAAGATGAGCTTAATCTGTCAGATATCGGTATTGGAGTGAATGGGGATGGAGAGACAAAGACAGCACTCTTTTGTGTAATCCCGGATAGTGACAAATCCTATAACTTTATTATTGGACTACTTTATACGCAGATATTTCAGGAACTGTACTATCAGGCGGACTTTAACTGTGGCGGCAGACTTCCAATTCATGTGACCTTTATGTTAGACGAATTTGCAAATGTCGCATTGCCGGATGACTACTGTTCATTGTTATCGACAATGCGAAGCAGAGAGATTTCAAGTATTATCATCATACAGAACTTTGCCCAGTTAAAGGCACTTTTTAAGGACACCTGGGAGACAATTCCAGGCAACTGCGATACTTTCATCTACCTTGGCGGCAACGAGCAGTCAACGCATAAGTACGTCTCAGAGCTGCTTGGAAAAGGTACGATTGATAAGAAGTCAAGCGGTGAGACAAAGGGCAGACAGGGAAGCTCTTCGAGGAATTATGATGTATTAGGCAGGGAACTGTTTACACCCGATGAAGTCAGAAAGCTGGATAACAAAAAGTGTATTATCTTTATCCGTGGTTTTGATCCTATCATGGATAATAAGTTTATACCATTCAATCATCCGATGTTTAACCAGACGGCAGATGGTAAGGGAAAACCATATGTTCATCAGATAAGAGGAACGGATAATCTTATCGGTCCGCCATTTGAGATTCTTTCAGACAAGGCAGTTAAGTATTATGAAAAGCTGAAGGATAAGGGCGAGAATGTGTATATAGATTCTCTTACCTATGAGCAGTTTATGATGCTTGGTGATGCGGAATTAAGCAGAAGATTCTCCATGCAGGATGAAGCAGAGCAGAAAGCAAAGATTGACAGGGAACAGGCAAATGAGCTTGAGTATGTTGATGAATCGCAGAAGTCGGAAGCAACAGAAAGTGCCAATGCTTCTAGTGGAAGTGCTGGTGCTAAACCTGTGAGGAATCCTGAGAGGGAAAAGCCTAAATGGGAGGATACCATCACAAACCGAATGCTGCACTGGTCATATACACCAGAGCAGAAAGAGGAAGTGAAGAAAGCTCTTGCTGCAGGTGTTCCAAAGTCAACGATTCTGACGTATTTCTATCCGGAGGTTACTGTGGAGAAGATGAGTTCATATCGAAAGAAGCAGTAATGTTTTTAGATATATTACAGAGTATATGATATAATTTGCTCACATGGTATGCTTCAGCTTATTGGACTACTAACATGTGAGCAGTTACAAAAGACAGAAATTATTTTATATTGGAGGTACAGGATGAATACGGAAAAGACTTTTGCAGATAGATTAAAAGAGTTGCGTAATATACGAAACTATACACAGGAAGAGCTGGGTAAGATAACAAATATATCTGTTCAGAGTATACGACGTTATGAACAAGGTAGACTCAATGAAGAGCCAAGTGCGTATAATCTTTTACAACTAGCAAAGGCACTAGATGTAACACCTGAATACTTATTGATAGGAGATAATAATATGACAAGTTACACGGAGGCAATTAAGAGAGAATTGAAGCAACTTAATGACTATGGACAAATATCTGAAATTAAAGAAACCGAGTTGAATTCCACGATTTTATCACATCTTGAGATGAGTAATGATTTAGTAGATGCTGTAAAGACGGATTGGAATGCAAAAGGCATATTTAAGAGGATAGAGAAAGAGGAAGATAAACAGATTGTGGTAGACAGTTATTGTACAAGACCTTATGTACAGGATGTCATATTACGATATTGCCAGAATAGATCTATATTTAAGACAAAGTTTGCAATAATTGATGGAATGCTTTTAGAATAAAGCAAATTTGAGAGTAAATTAGCACTTTAGCCAATATGGTTAAGGTGCTTTTTTTCATACCTTGAAAGGAGATGGTCACAGCAAAAACGCATCGGGGAAAGCCCGATTAACCAGTACAACAGGCATTGCCTGATTATCATAGAGTAACTAACAACAGGACAGAAAGGAATGCATATATTCCGTTCGGAAAGCTAGCCGGATTGGAATATGTGTATTCCTTTCTGGCTTTTTCCGCTTCTGTCACTTCAAAAAAGGAGATTAAACAACATGAGAAAAGAACAGGTTATTTCAACAACAAACAACAATCAGATGGAGGAGAAAGGCATGAAGAGCAGATTCATTCACTTAAAAAAGAGATTCGTTCCGGCATTATCCGGAGCACTTATGGGAGTAATGCTTATGAGCACTACTTGTTTTGCAGCAGGTACAGGTACTTCCGCAGTAACACAGCCGCTTGAGAACTTAAAGACACTTATTATTGCTGTCATTGGTGCGGTTGGTGTCATCATTCTTGCAAAGAATGTTATGGAGTTCGCACAAGCCTACCAGCAGCAGGATTCATCTACCATGAACTCCGCTCTGAAAGGAATTGTGGCAGGTGTCATGATGGCTGGTATTTCAACAGTTCTGACATTCTTAGGCTTCTAAGATGGGGGAAATGCATTTCCCCTTTTAGTAAAAGGAAAGAGGTGAATAACAAGTATGGATATTTTTAAGCTTGGAGACAAGATCCTTGCACTTCTTGAGGCAGTGTTTGGGTTTTGGAACAATCAGATATCCCTGGTCTTTGCAATGCTTGGACAGTCACCGGTCAGTTTCAAGGGCGGAGGTCCCTGGGCAGTCATTGAGGGGATAGAGCCGGTCTTTGTAGCGGTCGGCTCTTCCCTCGTTGTGCTGTTCTTTGTTATCGGTTTCTGCTCGGAAAGCATAGATGTAAAAGATGAGATGAGGTTTGAATCAATCCTGCGTATGCTTATCCGACTGGGACTTGCAGAATGGTTTGTTGCAAATAATGTCACGATTATGAAAGCATTTTTTACTTCCATAGGAAATCTGGTGGGACTTATATCTGCCGGGACAACGACGCAGCTTGCCATTGACAGTACACAGGCAGACATCATTAAGGGACTCGGATTTGGTGAAAGTCTGGTAATGCTGATACTTACAGCCTTGCTTGCAATCATCATTATTATCTGTGGATTCTTTATCATCTACACAGTGTATTTCAGGTTCTTAAAGATACTGATTATTGTGCCGCTTGGTGCGATTGCATGCTCCACAATGGCAGGAAACAGAATGGTCAGTCATACAATGGCTACCTACTGCAAATATTTTCTTTCGTGTGTATTCGAGGCAGTAACGATGGCACTTGCAATTGTGGTATGTAATGCATTTATCAATGCAGGACTTCCGGCATTTACAGGAAGTTACGCTGACTGGGCACAGACGCTTATTTATTTGTGTGAAATGACATTTACGATAGCAATGACTGTTGGAAGTGTGAAGGGTGCACAGACACTTACAAGCAAGGCATTTGGATTATAGAAGGAGGCAGAAATGGATAATGAAAAGAAACAGGTTACTTATAATTCAAGCATAACCGGAGAAACGCAGGTGACATTTGATATCCAGCAGTATATGAATAACAGGGCAATGTTTATCGGTCTTATGTGTAATGAAGATGGATATGAGGAGCCTTTTGGGGATGTGACTGTGAATTTGTCGGTTGCAGCACCAAATTACTGCGGATATCTGAATGTGAATGACATGCCGGATATTGAAAAGTTTATTACAGATAACGACCTTGGAGAGTTTACTGGATTCACGCAAAGGAGCGGGTTCTGTGAATATCCTCTTTATCTGTTCAATGTAGACAAGCTTAGGGAACTGTGTCCGGATGGAATGGATAAGTATGAGGCAAATATCGGAATGACAAGAAAGCCAGAGATAAAGGATTTATCAAGATAGGAGGCAGGGACAATGGTAATCGAAGTAAACAAGGATATTGACCGCTATCAGGAATCGGTTGCAATGGGACTTACTGCAAGGCAGCTTATATTTTCCATTGCAAGCGTAGTGGTTGGTGGCGGTATCGTCCTTCTTCTTTACAAGTATATCGGTCTTACGGGTTCTGCTTATGTGGCAATTCCCTGTGTGGCACCGATTGCACTTGGTGGTTTCTATTCCTTTAATGGGATGAATTTCTACGAGTATATGGGAAAGAAACTGCATTTTATGTTTGGCAACAGGGCGCTTACCTATGTATCAACAGAAGGAGAGCCTGCAATAAAGCAGTTAGAAGCAGAACAGAATGAACAGGTAAAGAAGAAAGGCAGAAAGGCTGAACCGGAGACTGTAACAGCTGATTCGGCTGTAAAGAAGCAGGAGGAGTTTGAAGCGATGAAGAAAAAGACGAGAAATATGCTGCTTGGACTTGTCGCAGTCATTGTGGCGGCAGTAGCAGGCATTGCAGCATATAAGGCAATGCATTAGAAACGAATAGTATCTGACCGCAAGGTCGGGAACACAGCCCGCAGGGTGAAGTTCCCGGCGGGCTTTCATTATAAGAAAGCGAGGTTAGAGACATGGGTTTATTTACAGACGGATTTAAGTTATTAAAGAAGGCGAGTGAGCCTTTGTATAAGACACCTAAATCCATTCAGGAAACCATAGAGATTATGGCGGTGGCTGAAAACGGCATTTTTGAAGTAAGCAAAAATAAGTATTCCAAATGCTACCGCTTTCAGGACATCAATTACACAACAGCAACGGAGGATGAGCAGATCGGCATATTTGAGAGATACTGCAAGTTCTTAAATTCGCTGGACTGTAATTATAAGATTACGATCAACAATAAGAACAAAAACATGGATGAACTCCGTGACAAGGTTCTGATTGCTGAGAAAAACGATGGCTTCAACAATTATAGAAGAATCTACAATGACATCATTGAGGAGAAGATTATTGAGGGCAGACAGGGGATTGAGCAGGAGAGATACCTGACAATCACGATTGAGAGAAAGAACTTCGAGGAGGCAAAGGCACAGTTTGCAACCCTTGAGGCAACGATACACAAGGCTTTCATTGAGCTTGGTGCGGAGATTGTACCACTTAATGGCAATGAGAGACTGAAAGTGCTCTATGACTATTATCATCTTGGAGATGAGGGCAGCTTTGATTTTGATATCAAAAAGGCAAAGAAGGTCGGGGCAGATTTTAGAAATGATCTGTGCAATGGGATGGTGAAATATTTCCCAGACCATTTTGAGGATGAGAGTAAATTCTGCAAGGCACTTTTTATCAAAAAGTATCCGAGCAGTTTGTCAGACAGATTCATCAATGAGATTACTTCCCTTCCGGTTCATTCCATCACGAGCATTGATGTGGTGCCTGTTCCCAAGGATCTGACAACAAAGGTGCTTCAGAAGAAATACCTTGGTATTGAGTCGGATATCATTAAGCAGCAGAGAGTCCGTAATAAGAATAACGATTTTTCTACGGAAATCTCATATGCCAAAAGGACGGAGAAAAAGGAGATTGAGGAAATCATGGATGATGTCCGTGAGAATGACCAGTGCCTTTTCTTTGTGGGAGTAACCATTATTCTTATGGCAGAAAGCAAGAAGGAGCTTGAGAGTGTATGTGAGACAGTAGAGACTATCGGAAAGCGTAACAGCTGCACGATTGACACACACTACTTAAAGCAGAGGGAGGCACTCAACACAGCACTTCCGATTGGTGTAAGACAGGTGGAGACAATGCGTACACTTCTTACCCAGTCACTTGCGGTGCTTATGCCATTTAATGTGCAGGAATTAAATGACAGCACAGGAAACTATTATGGCATCAACCAGATCAGCAAGAATGTGAATATCGGTAACAGAAAGAAGCTCATCAATGGAAATGGCTTTGTATTTGGTGTGCCGGGTTCCGGTAAATCCTTCTTCTGCAAGATGGAAATGGGCAGCGTATTCTTGTCGGGAGATGATGAAATAATCGTTATAGATCCAATGAACGAATACTTTGATATTGCTGAGACTTATGGTGGAACAGTGGTAAATATGTCCACCTACACGGATAACTATGTGAATCCGCTGGAGATGGATGTATGGAGCCTTGATCCGAATGATTCCAAGGGAATGGTAAGAGAAAAGGGCGAGTTCATGCTTGGTCTTTGTGAGCAGTGCATCGGTGACAGCTTAAATTCAAGACAGAAGTCAATCATCGACCGCTGTGTGAGAAAGCTGTATATCGACATTGCAAGGAGCAAAGAGAAGTATATCCCTGTAATGAGTGACTTTTACGATATCCTTATGGCACAGCCGGAGGACGAGGCAAAGGACATTGCATTGTCATTGGAGCTTTTTGTAAATGGTTCACTTAACATCTTCAACCATCAGACAAATGTGGATGTGGATAACAGATTCACAGTATATGGCATCAGGGACTTAGGTACAGAGCTTAGTCCTATCACAATGCTTGTCATGATGGAGTCCATTCAGAACAGGATTGTTGAGAATGGCAAGAGAGGCAAGGCAACATGGCTCTATATTGATGAGTTCCATGTCTTACTTAATTCCGAGTATTCTGCAAAATATCTGCAGCAGCTCTGGAAGAAAGTGAGAAAACAGGGAGGTCTTTGTACCGGTATCACGCAAAATGTAGTCGATCTGTTGCAGAATTACACAGCAACCACAATGCTTGCAAACTCTGAGTTTGTGGCACTTTTAAAGCAGGCGAATACAGACAGTTCCAAGATGGCGGAGGTTATCGGAGTATCAGAGGCACAGCTTAGATTTGTAACCAATACTGCATCTGGAATGGGACTTATCAAGTGTGGTTCTGTGGTGATTCCGTTTGATAATCAGATAAGTAAGGATACGGATTTGTATAAGCTGTACAATACCAACATTCACGAGATAATTGAGATGAAAAAGCATGCAAATGAAAAATGTTAATTCTTTATGAAGTCATGAATTTTGGATTGACATATTTTCATATGACAGGTAATATAATATTAAAGACAGGCAACTTGAGTGTCTGCCAAGCGGCAAAGTAAGGTGTTGTGCCAGAGAGCAGTGCCTTATGAGCTTTATAAGGGTTTGACATTTACCACAATCTGGCTAGAGGTTAATCCTCGAAAGAAAATGTTAGAAGGGCTCTGCTTATGCAGAGCCTTTCTTAATCTAAGGATGTAGTGGAGAACTGTAATGAGGAATGTTTTAGATTGCATAAATGCATTTATTCCGCTATTATCAACCGAATATGAGCTTGTACTAGGGAGAAAAGGTGTTTCAGTTACATTAAGAATTTCATTTGATAAAAAAGATTGTTTTCATCTTATGGGATTACAATATCTGGTAGACAGACCTGAATTGAGCCGAGACAGAGGCAGAGTATTTGATGAGATAGCAGATGGAACAATTACAATTGAAAAAATAGAGTCATCAGATTTTTATAATAAGATAGAGCAAAGAGTTCATTTCCTGCCATTGCTTGAACAAATGATTGATAGTAATGATACTGTGTTTAAGTATAATAAGAAAGCAAATATGTATTCAATGATTGAGGCTGATTATCTTATGGAAAACAACGTGGAGAGCAGGAATCTATTTTTGTTTTTATCTAATGATGAAGGAGATAATTATTTCTGTCGTTCATTTTTTCCAGAGGAAAAGATGGATTATTCAAAAAATCAAGCATCGTGGACACTTCTTTATAAGAAAAAGATTGATTTATCAACCAGAATAGAGACAGTTCTTTACAATAGAATTAAATAGATTTTTACATAAGCCATTTGGACTAATCATCCAGATGGCTATTTTTTTACCCATTTTTGGGTAATGGATGTAGAAAGAAGGTGAGAACATTGAAGATAAAAAAGGTGGATGATAAGCCTATGGTCATTCACACCAAGGAGAAAGCCAAGATTCATGCCCACGAGCCAAAGGGTGCCAAGATTAAAGGCAGCAACATCTATACAGTAGAGAGAGGTCCGAAAGTGCATGATGCTAAAGCCAATGAAATGGATAAAAAAGCATCTGCAAAATTAATGCTTCAGAAAAGTGCTGGTGGAAAGAGTACTTATAGAAAGAGTACCATTCATCAGTCGGAGGCTAAGGATAAAGGTCTTTCTAAGTTTAAGCGTAACATCAGAGAGTCAGGAACTTCAATCAAGACCAAGAATACCAATCTTCACATTGCAGGAAGAACAGGAGCACTTGCAGCTGGGGCAGTAACGGAGCAGGTGGAGGGCGGGCATGAGGTATCGCAGGCAGCATATCTTGCATATGAAGCAAGCCGACCTGTTACCGGAACTGCTTCTAAGGGTGCAGCACTTTTCAGGAAAAAGGCGGCAGCCGAGGCAAAGAAGCGTATCAAGAAGGTAGAGGCAGGAAAGAAGCTGGCAAAAAAGACAGCAAAGAAAGCTGCCAAAGATACAGCCAAGACGGTAGCTAAAGAGACGGCAAAAGAAACAGCCAAGACAACTGCCAAGGTTGCAACAAAAACTGCGACAAAGGCAGCTGCTACAGCGGCAGGAACAGCGGTTGCACCGGGAGTTGGTACTGCAATCGGCATGGCAGCCGGGTATGCTGCAGGTGTATCCATAGAGGTGAAGGATGAAAAGATGACCAACCGGAGCAGGAAGATAAAATTCTTTCTGGATAAGATGAAAGCACAGGAGAATCAGACAGACAGCGTGGCAAAGCTGGTAAAGGATCTGATTGTGCGAAAAGCGATTACCTGGGTAAAGGCAGCAGCACCGATTATCGGACTGGTGCTGTTGTTACTGGTTCTTGTAGTTGCTATGATTGCGGTTCCGGTTATAGCGGTGATAGCAATCCTTTACAATTCTCCATTTGCTTTATTCCTGCCACCACTTGAATCAGGAGATACCGTGCAGACAGTAACGAGTGCTTATGTGCAGGAGTTTAACCGGGATGTTAATACGAAAGTGAATGAGCATACCGGATATGACCTTGGAGAGCTTGTATATGTGGATTATGAAGGTATGGAAGAAAACCCAAGCAATTACTATGACATCATGGCAGTCTATATGGTCAAGCATGGTGTCGGAGATACAGCAACAGTCATGAATGATACTTCAAAAGGCTGGCTGCAGGCAGTTGTAAATGATATGTGTTCATACACCACAAGCACCGGAACAAAGGATGTGGAAGAAACGGATGCAGACGGCAATGTAACTACTGTCACAAAGTCGGTTCTGTATGTGAATGTCACACTAAAATCGTACAGGGATATGATTTCGGTCTATGGATTTAATTCTGATCAGGTGGAAATGCTTGAGCAGATCATGAGTCCGGAGTTTATGGGACAGCTTGGATATGCCGGAAGCGGAAGTGGCGGCGGAGGCGGAAGTCCTGGAGTAAGCTCCATGACTGAGGATGAAATCAATGCCATCCTAAACGGAATTACAGACAGCAGGCAGAAAACAGTCTGCTCCTATGCACTTCACAGAGTTGGCTTCCCTTATAGTCAGGATTTAAGAGACAGCGGTAACTATTATGACTGCAGCTCCTTAGCCTATTATTCGTGGAAGGATGCGGGCGTGGATATTAGTTACGGCGGTGCAACCACAGCGGCAGCGGAGGCACAG
This sequence comes from [Bacteroides] pectinophilus, assembly GCA_025146925.1. Classification (NCBI taxonomy): domain Bacteria; kingdom Bacillati; phylum Bacillota; class Clostridia; order Eubacteriales; species [Bacteroides] pectinophilus. The sequence continues at coordinate 837,888 of CP102260.1, forward strand.
GGACTGGATGAAGCCGGAAAGACTGTCTCCTTTGATGAGTTACAGCCGGGAGACCTTATCTTCTACAGTTTTACAGGCAACGGAAGATATAAGAACATCAGCCATGTGGCAGTATATGTCGGAAATGGCAAGGTGGTAGAGGCACTTAATGAAAGTCTTGGTGTGGTCTACAGAGATGTGGCAAGCACAGGAAAGATTGTTGTGATAGGAAGACCATAACAGGAAATTTGCAGAGAGGGCATAGTCCCTCTCTGAGACTGGAGGTAAGAATGGATTTAAAAGATATGATACTGGTAACAGAAAACGACAGGGGAACAGAGACAAATATGCTGATGGCTCTGGATGATTATAAGAGTTTTATAGCAATTGATGACATGTCAGAGCTTGCAGAAAATTTGTTGCAGCTTGGAAGGACACTTGGTGAAGCAGATAACTTCACAGAGTATTACAGGGCAGCAAATGTAACTGTATCTGCAAGATTCTGTCTGGATGATATTCAGCTGGGACATTTTCTTCAGGGGTTTTATAACGATTCCAAAAAATTTCGGTTTGATAAAGAAGCCAGTTCTTCTGAATGTGTTGCAAAGCTTAAGGAGATTGGAATGACCGATAAGGGCTGGGTGGATGATTTTAACCTGCATTATGAAATGGAGAACCGCTCATTTGAAAGGGGACAGACATTTCATAACTTCAATGACCATGATTACATGGTGCTTGAAGCATTATCACCAAGGAATCTCGTGGTGATGGATATGAAGTCAGGTTCTCTTACAATCGCCCTTGGTGCGACAGAGTATAAGCGTTATCCGAAGGATGAGAAGCCTACAAAGGACAATACCACAATCGGGGTATCGTGGGAGCATGGCATTTATCTAGGTTCCACACTTTCAACCACGAATTTCAAGGCATACAAGAGGGAGTATGGCACACCGGAAAAGATAGAGGATATCTATGATTACAGGGCAAAGCTAAAGCAGAAGTTCTATTTTTATCAGGATATGTCAAAGGATGATGATGTACCAAAGAAGCTGCAGAATGACTTCCTTCACCAGATGTATGAGGATTTTGGAACGATTGAAGAGGACTGTTTTTACGACAGGCTGGAAGATGGAAAGTACGATGAAGGCTTTAAGGAAAGACAGGTAAAGGAAGAAAAGAGCCGGTGATGAGATTTTTACAGGAGGCGATATCATATGGAACAGGAATTTGATGTTGAGATAAAAGAAGTGCTCTCAAGAGTACAGAGAGTAAAGGCAGAGTCGCTTGATGATGCCATCAATAAGGCAATGGATATGTATTATGCAGAGCAGATAGTCCTTGGAGCAGAGGACATGAAGGGAGTTGATTTTACGCCTATCAGCGAAGGTCAGCTCCCTTCTTCATTAAAAGAAAACGGAGGAAGAGCAAGATGAAAAGTGATTCAACAACAGTAATTAAGAACATGGAGTTTTTAGTAAAGGAACTTCATAAGGAGTGGGACAGATCGGGTGCTTCTAAGGCATCCGTTATTATTTCACTTGAGGAAGTAGATGGTATCAATAATAAGTTAAAAGAGATTATCTATCAGACACAGAAGTCAGTCGATGAGGATGAGCTGACCTTTAAACAGAGCATTGCAAAATCAAAAGAGTGCTATGTGCTTCTTCGTGTGGTGCGTAAGATTGCAAAGAAAAAGGATAAATGTGAAAAACAGGCAATCGACAATGAATTTGCAATCGAGCTGGATAAGGATGAGTTAAAGCTATTTAAGGGATTGTTTGCAGAGATGTTTAAATAGAGGAGGACAAAGGTATGGGCGTTGATATGAAGGTCAAAGCGATATACGATTCTGAGATTGGTAACATCACCAGATCAGAAAAGAGCTGGAAGGATGTGTTAAAGGTCGCAGGTCAGTTATACCGCTATGAATTTGACAATATCGTTATGGTAACAGCTCAGAGACCTCTGGGAAAAAGCACACTCATGGCAGATTATGATACCTGGAAAAAGGTGGGAAGATATGTAAAGCGTGGTGCGAAAGGCTGCGCTATTTTCCCGTCAAGGGCACTGAATCCACGCATGAGGTATATCTTTGATATCAGTGATACCGGAGGGAAGAATGTCAAGCTGACATGGGACCTTGAGGGAGAAAATCTTAAGAATTATGTGGATTTTCTTGTATCAGAAGGTCAGATTGAGCAGTACGATAACAGCGACAGGGAGTCTCTAAAAAATATATTAAAACAGTTTACAGGAACAGATGTTTGGCTTATAATAAAAGAAGAGTTCGGAGACCGAATGACCGAGCTTATGCAGCTATCAGGTAGTGTGATAAAGGAAGAAAGTAAGAAACGCAATGGCTTACAGCAGGAAATGGACATGGAGCAGCTTGTATTTGCAAGTGTCATGTATGCTGTAGGGACGAGATGCGGATTTGACTTATCTGTGCAAGAACAGGATTTTAGTCAGATCGTAAATATCAAAGACGAAGAGATCATTTACCGTCTTGGTTCCATTGTATGCGATGTCTCCTGTAGTGTTCTTAGAGAATTTAGTCGTAACTTAAAGGCAATCGAGAGCGAAAGGAGAATTGGATATGTTAGAAGAAATGACTTACAAGGAAGTGGACGGACTGCTTTATCCGCAGATAGAGATGCCGGACGAGACGGAGGATCTCACGAAGCTGGGCAAATACGGAAGGATGGCGATGAACTATCTAAAGGAGAACGAGCCGGCAAGATACAAGACGCTGATGAGATTCGGGAAGATGTACGAGAAGATGTCAGCGGTAGAGGAGGAAGCGAACCAGCTGTACGACCAGCTGGAGATGCAGTATCTGGCGAAGCACAAGCCACAGAATCCGTCATCGACAATGGAGATGTGGAAGATAAGAGAGCAGGCGAAGATGCAGGCAGAGGAAGTGGTACTCCATCAGATAGTGATGCGATTCCACTAGAATCAGATGATACAGAACTGAATAGGGAACTTGATGAAATCAATTCATTGGGTGTCAGTAAGGAAGCCGAATATACACAGGCTTCCTTTTTTTTCGACCAGAACGGGCAGGCAAGCATTGGCACCATTCATACAGAGGACGAAAACAATAATCAGTTTATGCGTCAGTTCGAGCAGGACAGAAAAGCTGCACTAGCAGGTAAATACAATTATCTGAATCCCAAAAAGTCTGCAACAGTACCAGGTGAGTATATCAAACAGGTGCTTATGAGAGGTACAGGCTTTGTCGGTGGCAAGGGCAGGGTATGCAAGATTTTTGAAACAGAGATTGATGCAGGAACCAGGGCAAAGCGTATCAAAGCAGAGTATGGTCAGGGAGGTGCAGGCTGGCCGGTTGACGGACTGGGACTGCACGGATATGACACATTTCATGGGAACGGACTGCGTTTTCAGTGGCGAGATGAGGATGGAGAGGTTGAAGGATATGTTTCATGGAAAGATATCGAAAAAGAGCTTGGCGTCCTTATTCTTACAGGGGAATACCAGCCTGAGACACCTCGTATTGATGAGCTTGCGATGGACGGACTCCGTGAGGATGATGAGGTCATTGATGCCGAATACCGGGAAGTGGAACCGGAAAAGGCAGAATCAGAGATTGATGATTATGCAATACCGGATGAGCCGGAGAGCTATGCTTCTAACAGAGATTATGTAAGTGCAAAAGGCATGACACCACAGGAAACTGCCGATGAAGACCGCATGGTAACACAGGCAGAATATGGTGCAGAGATAGAAGCTAAAACAACTGAAAAAGATCCATCAGAGCTTCAGTATATTACACCGATTGATTATGCCAAGCGTATTGCAGAGCTTGATGAAGACCTGCGTGATGCGGCGGAGCTTCTTGTAACAGATTGCAGCTGCTACACTCCGTTTAGGGCATTCCTTATGGATGTGGTGCAGTCTGATTTTGCATTTATGCCCAATAAACTTGACCTTATCAGGGATATTGCATTAGGGACAGATAATGCAGAAAGAAAGGCATATTCCAACAATAAGTATGGTCTTGTGGAGTACTCAATCAGAAGCGGTTATGTGAAGATCAGCTATAAGAACAGGAATGGTGTGCGTAAGGAAGGTGCACTCGACTGGCGTGAGTTATATGAAATCTTATCTTATATGGTAAAACAGCCATTTTACTGCGGAGAAGACCAGAAGAAGTATTATCAGGAGACAAAGCAGAAGGCTGACAGGGATAAGATGAATCCGGTCTATAAGAGATTCTTTGATATCGAGGATAGTGTAAGAGCCAATCGTCTTGAAACCAGGGAAAGAGCAATAGCGAATGGCTGGGATACCAAGATTGATGAGAATGGTCGTATTGTGTCAGATAATGTCAAACCAGCGTCAGTTGATGTATCTGATGATTTGTATCGAGATGACAGTCAAAGAGAATCAACCGAAGAATCTCAGTTACAGGATGAAACAGAACTGGCAGTTGCTGACAATCAGAAAAAGCACAACTTCCATTACAATCTCTGGGAGTTGGAAAAAGGCGGTGCCAAGACCAGATACAAGTGGAACATTGACGCAATCCGCACTTTAAAGCAGATTGAGTCAGAGAACCGCTTTGCCACACCAGAGGATCAGAAAATCCTGTCGAAGTTTGTCGGCTGGGGCGGACTGTCACAGGCATTTGACGAGGAAAACGCAGGCTGGAGCAAAGAGTATACAGAACTGAAAGAACTTTTATCTGATGAGGAATACAGTGCTGCAAGGGCAACAGTAAATAACGCCTTTTATACTTCACCGGAGATTGCCATGTGCATAAATTCGGCACTTGTCCAGTTTGGTTTCAGAGGCGGCAATGTATTAGAGCCATCTATGGGTATCGGTAACTTCTTTGGAAGTATGCCGGCACCAATGCAGAGAAGCAAGCTGTATGGGGTAGAGCTTGACAGCATTTCAGGAAGAATTGCAAAGCAGCTTTATCAGAATGCCAATATCAGTATCACAGGATTTGAGAATACTACTTATCCGGACAACTTTTTTGATGTGGTTGTCGGAAATGTGCCGTTTGGCGATTACAAGGTATTTGATCCGAAGTACAACAAGTATAACTTCCGTATCCACGATTACTTCCTTGCAAAAGCACTTGACCAGGTAAGACCGGGAGGCATGGTTGCTGTAATTACCACAAAGGGAACACTTGATAAGGCAAATCCTACTATCCGAAAGTATCTGGCCGAAAGAGCAGAACTTGTGGGAGCGATAAGACTTCCGAATACTGCATTTAAAGATAATGCAGGAACCGAAGTGACAGCAGATATCTTGTTTCTGCAGAAGAGGGAGAGAAAGATTGATATTGAGCCGGACTGGCTACACCTTGGTGTGACTGAGAATGGCATTGCAGTCAACTCTTATTTTGCAGAGCATCCGGAGATGATGCTTGGATCTATGGAGTATGATACAAGGATTTACGGACAGGACAGCAGATATACAGTCTGTGTGAATGATGATGAGAACTTCAATATGTACGAGGCTCTCAATAAGGCAATCGGAAATATCAAAGCACAGATGACAGATTTTGAGAGAGTGGCAGATGAGGCGGAGCAGACAGAGGAAGTTATCCCGGCTGATCCGGATGTGAGAAACTACACTTACACATTTTTTGAAGGAAAACTCTATTACAGGGAAAATTCCGAGATGGTAAAAAAAGAAGTATCACAGACTGCCGAGGAGCGAATCCGAAGCCTTGATGAAATCAGACAGATAACAAGAGAGCTGATTGATATCCAGATGGATGGCTGCAGCGAGGAGGAGCTTTCTGATAAGCAGAGACTTCTTAATGTAAAATATGATGCCTTCGTAAAGCAGTATGGAGCCATTACTTCAAAAGCAAACAGAATAGCATTCAGGGATGACAGCGATTATCCACTTCTTTGCAGTCTTGAGGAAGTAAACGAAGATGGGGAGGTGAAAAAAGCGGATATGTTTTATAAGCAGACGATTAAGGCAAAGACAGTCATAGACAGAGTGGAGACCGCTGTGGAAGCATTAAATGTATCCGTCAATGAATTTGGATATGTAAACCTCGCCTATATGCTCTCTATCTATGAGCCGGATATTACAAATGCAAAGGAAGAGCTTGCGGAAAAGACCGGACAGACAGTGGATGAGATAACTCTAAGTGACGATGCTTTGGCAGAGCTTAGAAGGGCAGTTCTTGTGGAAGAGCTGGACGGACTGATTTTCCTTAATCCCGACCGTTACAACGAGAACAATCCCGATATCGGCTGGGAGACAGCAGACGAGTATCTTTCCGGCAATGTGAGAGACAAGCTACGAGTAGCAAAAGCTATGGCAGCGGATACAGACAATCCACAGGCAGAAAGATTTGCAGGCAATGTGGCAGCACTTGAAAAGGTGCAGCCGGAATGGATTGAAGCTTCAGATATTGATGTAAAGATTGGTACGACATGGATTGAACCGCTTGATTATGAGCAGTTTATCTATGAACTTCTCAATACACCAAGACGTGCAAGAGCAGTCAGAAGTCAGTTTTACAATACAGGCATTCAGGTACACTTAAATAAGATGAGCATGGAATGGTTCATCGAGAATAAGAGCATGGATAAGCATTCAGTGGCAGCTACTAAGACCTATGGTACAAGCCGCATGGATGCTTATTCTATTTTTGAGGATACGCTGAATCTTAAAACTGTAACAGTAAGGGACAGGATTGATGACGGTGATGGCAAATATCATTACGAAGTCAATAAGAATGAGACAATGCTTGCAAGGGAAAAACAGAACATGATCAAGGAAAAGTTCAAGGAATGGCTGTTTTCAGAGCCGGAACGCAGACAGAAATATGTGGAGTATTATAACGAGACATTCAATAATATCCGCCTGCGTGAGTATGACGGAAGCCACTTACAGTTTCCGGGAATGAATCCGGCGATTGAGCTAAAGCCACATCAGAAGAATGCGGTGGCTAGAATCCTTCTTGGAGGAAACACCCTGTTGGCACACTGTGTCGGTGCCGGAAAGTCCTTTGAGATGATGGCTGCCTGCATGGAGCAGAAGAGACTTGGACTTGCCAATAAAACGATTATGGTTGTTCCAAAGCCGCTTATCGGGCAGACTGCATCAGAGTTTTTAAGGCTTTATCCGTCAGCCAATATCTTAGTTGCCACAGAGCGTGATTTTGAAAAGAGCCGCAGAAAGCAGTTTGTATCAAGGATTGCAACAGGTGACTATGACTGCATTATCATGTCCCACTCGCAGTTTGAGAAAATCCCGATCTCAGCAGAGAGAAAGGAAAGAATGCTCAATGAGCAGATAGATGAAATCAGCTATGCGATTGATGAGATGAAAGAGCGTAATGGAGAGCGTTGGACTGTAAAACAGATGGAAAGCCAGAAGAAAAAGCTGGAGGAGCAGCTTAAATCACTATCTGATGAAAGCAGAAAGGATGACCTTATTACCTTTGAGGAGCTGGGGGTAGATTCTATCATGGTAGACGAAGCACATAATTTTAAGAACCTTGCGATTTTTTCCAAGATGAACAATGTGTCAGGTATCAGCAGCAGTGGAGCAAAGAAGTCAACGGATATGCAGCTTAAATGCCAGTACCTATCAGAGATAAATGATGGCAGGGGCATTGTGTTTGCTACAGGTACACCTATATCCAATACCATGTGTGAGATGTATGTCATGCAGCTTTACTTACAGAAAGCGGCACTTGAAGAGATGGGGATTTATCACTTTGATTCATGGGCAGCGAACTTTGGTGAAGTGACAACAGCACTGGAGCTTACTGTAGAGGGAAGCGGATTCCGTTTTAAGAGCAGATTCAATAAGTTTACGAATCTGCCGGAGCTTATGAATATCTTTAGAGAGGTAGCTGATGTGCAGACCGCAGACATGCTTGACCTTGATGTGCCGGCTCTCCGTGGCGGCAAGCCTATTATTGTGGAGTCGGAGCCTGACTGGTATGTGAAGCAGGTCATGGAAGACTTTGTTGTGAGGGCAGAGCGTATCAGAGGCGGTGGAGTTGATCCAAGCGTGGATAACTTCCTAAAGATTACCCATGAGGCAAGACTATTAGGAACAGATGCCAGACTGATTGATAAGGATGCACCGAACAATCCGGACGGAAAACTCAATAAGGTAGCAGAAAATGTGTGGAAAGAATACGAGAAAGGAAATGCCAACGGTCATATAGGCTGCCAGCTTATTTTTTCGGATATCGGCACACCGGGACCGGATAAGGACTTTACCATCTACGATTATCTGAAGGAAACACTTATCCAGTATGGTATTCCGGCAGATGAGATAGCATTTATTCATGATGCCAAAACGGATGCACAGAGGGACGCACTTTTTAAGGAGATGAGGACAGGTAAAAAGAAGGTTCTTATCGGTTCAACGGACAAGTGTGGAACAGGTGTCAATGTGCAGACACACCTTGTAGCAATGCATCATGTGGACTGTCCTTGGAAGCCAAGCTCCATTGAACAGAGGGAAGGACGAGGCATCAGGCAGGGCAACGAAAATGAAGAGGTGGCTATCTACAGATATGTCACAAAAGGAACCTTTGATGCATACAACTGGTCACTTGTCGAGAATAAGCAGCGTTTTATCAGTCAGGTTATGACAAGCAAGGCTGTAAGCCGAAGCTGCGAGGATATCGACGAGGCTACACTTTCCTATGCAGAGATCAAGGCGGTTGCTACAGGTAATCCTCTGATCAAGGAAAAGATGGAGATTGACAATGATGTCCAGAGATTAAAGCTCTTAAAGGCATCCTATGACAATCAGAGATATGGCTTGCAGGATAACTTTATGATCAAGTATCCGAAGCTGATTAAGACAGCAACAGAAAAGCTTGCCAATGTCCGTGAGGATGTAAAGGCAAGGGATAAAGAGCTGATTGATAATCCGGAATTTGCCATTACTATAGGCAAAGCAACTTATACTGAGCGTGTGGATGGCGGAACGATGATGCTTGAAGCAATCAGCAAATGCAAGACCGGAGAGACAACTGCAATTGGTAAATTCCATGGATTTGAGCTGCTTGTGGAAAAGAACTTCCTTGACATCAATTATATGGTGCTTCGTGGAAAGACAGAGTATAAAGCAGAGCTTTCCACCAGTCCGGTCGGCAGTATGGTGAAGCTTGAAAACCTGTTCAATGGACTCCATGAGAACATTGATTTCTTAGAAAAGAAGATTGAGCAGTACCAGAATGACCTTGAAGCATCAAAGACTGAGTATGATAAGCCATTTGCATACAGCACGGAGCTGGAAGAAAAGCTGGCAAGACAGTGTGAACTGAATGCCCAGCTTGACCTTGAGAACGCAAAGGCTGTGGATGCAGACCTGAGCGGACCGGAGGAAGAAAGAGAAGCAGATGACAGGATGGAAGCTGCAGCAATTGTAGCTGAGGATAAAGGCACTTATTCAGCCGACAGAGAGGGCAGAACACGATAGGAGAGTGAATAATATGAGCATAAGAAAAGTGGTCGCAGGACTACTGATTACAGCAGGGATTGCCATTATGGCAGTCCCTTTTTTCTGGAGGGCAACCGGAGAAAAACAGACAGAACAGCTCATAAGTGAATTTGAGCAGACATTGGAGGATGATTACGATGAAGAAACAGATGTGGAGGAAGAGCAAACCTCCATTAGTGAAGAGGATGAAGCCATTCTTAAAGAAGGCGGTGTTATCGGCATCATTGAGATACCGGGGTTAGATATCAGGTATCCGGTAATGGAAGGAACCACAAGTAAAGTGCTTAATGCAGGGATTGGTCATATAGAAGAGACTGCAGGAATCGGTGAGAGTGGCAACTGTGTATTGTGCGGTCACAATGGCAGCAGATATGGCACATTTTTTACACCACTAAGTCAGATATCCATAGGTGATGAAGTGATGATAACCGACAAAAAGGGACAGGAGCATATCTATGAGGTAACAGAGACAGAGGTAGTAAATCCGTATGATAACAGCATTAAGACACAGGGAGAGGAAAAGGAATTAACTCTTTTTACCTGTTCACAGAAGGGTACTATGCGTTTTGTGGTCAGATGCAGATATAAGGAGGCAGGTGTGGATGAATAAAAGATACCGGTTAGGTGAGATAGAAGAGGCAGTAGCAGAAATGGAAGAGCTAATTGACATCGAGGATGATATTGCAGAGATTGATGATGAATTTCAGATAGTCGTAAGCGGCTGGTCTGTGTATGTCGAAAGCCTGAATCTGACACTCAGACAGGGAATAGCCTGTGTATGGGATGCAGAGGAAGGATTATTTATGCCTGATTTTGATGTGACCATCGTGTATGAGGGGAACATTGAAACACAGGAGTGGCTCTGCTATGAGCAGGACGGAATGGTCGTTACACTTGGCAACTGGTTAAATGGCAGATTGTCTTGTGAACAGATAGAACAGCTTTGGTGTGAGCTTATCATACCAAAGCAAAACAAAGAACAAAAAGAAAGCGAGGAATAGCATATGAAGTATTCAATTAAGGTAAACGAAGTAAGGGCAAAAGAGGGCAGCAATATCAAAGGATTTGCAACAGTAGTATTTGGTGATTCATTTAAGATCACCAATATTGCAATCCTTGAGAATAGGGAAAAGGGCGAATTATTTGTATCTATGCCAAGATACAAGAGTAATGAAAAAGATGCCAACGGAGGTGGCGTTTACAAGGATGTATGTAATCCTATCACAGCAGAGTTTCGGGAGGAGTTATATACCAATATCCTTGAGGAGTACAACAAGGTTGTAGCAAATGAAAACAGGGATATGGAAGAGGACAAGGGCAGTATTGCGACTCCTGAGTTCTCTGTTACAGTAACACCTTTTACCAGAGAAAATAGCAATATCAGAGGACTTGCAAGGATCTATTTTGAGGATAGCTTTATTGTCAACAATGTAAATCTGTTACAGGGCAAGGAAAACATTTTTGTTGCAATGCCATCATATAAGACTAAGCAGGTTGATGAACAGGGCAGAGCGATTTATCGGGATGTATGCTATCCAGTAACTAAGGAGTTTAGGAAAAAACTTTATGCTGAAATTGAGAGAGCCTACAATGAGGCACTTGATAAGCAGAAGCAGGAAGCACAGGAAAAGGTACAGAATGGTAATGATAAGAGTCAGCAGCCAAAGACTTATGAAAATGAGTTTATTCAGAAGGACTCTTCACCAAAACCATTCAGATAAAAGCAATTAGCAGTAGGGGCAGAGCAATGTGCTCCTATTTTGCGGAAAGGAAAGATAATGGAAAGCACGATGATAAATGATGAGGTTATGCAGGAACTCATTACTCTCTTAAGAGAAAACAATATGAAGTGTGAAACCAACGATACTTTTGATATTTGTAATTATATTGACGGTTTGCAGAATAAGATTTCTGGAATGCAGATTGAATTAGACAATATACAGCAACAGTTAAAACAAATGGAAAAAGATAAGCTGGTTAATAAGTTAAAATCCCAGCTTTCAAAGGCACAGACAAAAGTATCAAATACTTTCGGACAGATAAAGACAGAGCTCTTTATCATAAAGAATAGTATTAAGTCTAAGGCTTCGAATATTATTTGTGATTTTAAGAAAAAAGGTAGGTCAGCATTAAATAAGATATATGAGGTGTTTGATGTAAAAGATCGACTTGTGAGTATGAGAGTAAAGGTAAAGGAATCTCAGGAAGATGTTGCACATGCACTTGATAAGATAGACGCATTTGCAGTGGGAATGAGTGAGGCTTCGCATATATTCAAAAATACTTTTCGTGAGCTATTTGATAAAAAGGCAAAGGATTATTCAAAGATAGACAAAAGGATAAAAATGTCTGATTTATTCAAAAAGTCTTGGATGGCAAAACAGAGTATTTTGGAGTCTATGGAGAAAAGAATTGACCGAGCTATAGTAAAGGTTGATTCTTTGCATAAAGAAGCAGAACTCAACAATATGATTAAGCTCTATGACAGATTGGAGAGCAGAATCGAATGTACCAAGGAGGCGGTAGTAATGCCTATGGTAGCGGAGAATGAAGCGGTGTACGGAGCAGATGCATTTGATAAGTATATGGAAAATTATAATGCGACGATGCAGTCTAAGGATAAGGCTGACAGAATTGCAGGAAATGTAGCAGCGGTAAAAAATGAAGGAAAAGGAAGATAAGAAAACACCTTCCCCAGACTTTATATTTATCGAAAACATGTCTGGTGTGGCGGCTTGCTGCACCAGATGCCTTACATGTAGGAATACTTGTAAGCAGGTGTTTAAGGTGGATGAAGTAAAGTGCTGTGGATGCAAGTTATGTGAGTGGGGGGGGAAGGCTGCAAAATGAAGAAGTACATATTAAATCTTGTTTTTTATACATATTTTTTATTGAAATAGGTGATAAAGAATTATGAAAAGTACGATATAATATATAATAAGGATAATTAGAGAAAATTTCTGTTTTAGTGCTACGTGAAATATGTTTGAAACCAGTTGATGGAGTTATTTCTTAACGGGATGATGAAAAAATAGTATTTGGATGTTACCTAGCTATATGGAAGGAATATGTGAAGTAGGTGCAATATCTATTACTTTTCCATTGACAGATAATGAAGGAAATATGATGTGTGATGGATATGGTACAAGGTGTGTTGCTTTCTGCAGGACATAATGTAGCACCACAGATGTATGGAGAAGAATATGTTTACCAAGATGGAAAAACGTTGTATTGAGATTAAGGTGACGTTATTCGATGTAAAGGTATGAAAGCAAAAGCTTCTGAAATCGTACAGGCAGAGAAGTGGAAAGGCAAGGAGGGATTAGATAAGGTATCAGAATTTGATGGATTGAAGGAAAATCTTATGTTTATTCGGGGAAAGCTTAGACAAGATATTACGGATACGAACAGAACCATTGCAAAAATTGATGCATTTGGTTCCGGGATGCGTGAGGCAGGTCAGATGGCAGCTAATACCTTCAAAACATTTGTGGATAAACCTGTGGTTGATTATGCAGAGAGGTAAAAGCGATTATCATAGACAGAAGCACTTAAGAAACCGTGGAAATGGCAAAAGAAGGTGTATCAAAATATGAAGCTTCATCAGGATGTAGCTATTGATAAGGTGCTGAAGTTATCCTTTGATGTCCATATTCAAGACATGTTGCGGAAGTGGGATGACCTCTATAAGAGAAATAAGGATATGTTTGACCAGACGAAGGAGAATGCTCCGAAGTCATTAGAAGCACAAGCAGTGGCAGAGCCAGGACATAATTATGTGACGGAAGTCAATCTGGTTAGTAAGGGAAGAAGCCGATAGAAATGGGAGGGTTATCATCTGTGGGTGGTATATATGTTAAGCATATATATTAAAGCAAAAATGTGAAGTTTTGATCTTTCCTTTCTACTGGTTCCTAAGATGTGTGGCAGAGACATATTTTCCGCGGAAAAAGAGATTGCGTTTGGAAGTGAGCCAGATTGCATAATCCTGTTTTAACTCATCCAGCTTCAAAAACATCTTGTTGTCATAATAGCCTCTGCCCATGACGAAAGTAGCATGACCAAACATATCTGCACCGCGTTTCATTGTAGAAAAGGTTACATCATTGGCGGATGTAAAGTTCTTTTCCTTTGAAGAATGAATCTTCGAGAAGATGCTGACGGGATGAGCGTTTTTGACTAGAACACAGCTCTCCGTCATGTGATAGCCTTTTTCATAAACATTTTTAGTGTCGGTACTCTTTGAACTATCCCTGACAGTACCAAGAGCCTCAAATTTATAACCATCAGGTTTTACGATGTCGCTGTCATCGATGTGAATAACAGTCTCATCTGGAACCCACCTGCGGATCAGGGAGAAATAAGAATTCAACGCTTTTGAAGGTGTACCTTTGTTCAGATGTCTGGCAAGCCTTTCCACAGAATTGACCTTTTTGGAAGATTCATGAAACTGGTCTACGATATCAGTAAGAAGACAGCTGCCAGAGGCAAGAATACCATAGGTCATGTCGGCAGTGAACTTGCTATCTGGTTTGGAAAGATGTCTGGAAATTTTTCTGGAAAAAGTTAAAATTTCCCGTTTCATTTGATAGGTATTTGATGTAAAATTAACCACAGGGAATCCTCCTCTTTTTTGTTTAGTATGATTTTTTGTGGTGAATTAATTTTACATCAAAAAGGAAGAAGATTGCTTATATTTTGGGCAATTTTTGAAAGTTGTTTATGGCTACACCTGAGAAACGATCCGGTAGTGGATAAAACTGCGGAAACTCAAGAAACTCAAGAAACTCAAGAAAGCAAAAATGGCTTGCAAAAACCACAAATTATGATATTATATAGATATATACATGAAGAAATACATATTCTGAAATCGATTTGCGAATGAGAAAAAATTGTGAGTCAAAAGGATAATGTTTGAACAAATGACCAAGAGGTACATTGTTTAATCATATGGCGGAAGAAATCTATACCAATATAGTACAGGTTGATTTATGTGCGTACGATAATCATGTATGTTTTTCCTAAATTCTTAATATGAATTTAATAGGATGAATAAGTGCTGTAGCATCAATTAGATTAAGATGCTGCAAAAATGTGTGTGAGATAATTTATTATTATAGAATGGAGTTGGATTTGTGAAATTAAATAATTTGATTGGTGAAAGATTCAAAGAAAAACCTGCGGATTGTGTAATAGACAGCTATGAATTCTGTATTCGTGGTGGTTATATAAAGTATGTGGCAAATGGAATATATTCATTATTCCCTCCTATGCGAAGAATTACACAGAAGATAGAAAAGATTATTCGAGAAGAGATGGACAGTGTTGGTTGTCAGGAAGTTTTATTTCCTGTAACTTTGCCTAGCTCATTGTGGGAGGAATCGGGGCGTTATCAAAGTGTTGGTGACGAACTTTTGAGATTCAAAGACAGAAACGGTTCACAGATGGTATTGGGAATGACACATGAAGAAGCTGCTGTTCATCTTGTAAGGGAGTATGGGCGTTCGTATGCTAGATATCCTTTCTCTATATATCAGATTCAGACGAAGTTTCGTGATGAAGCAAGACCAAGAGCAGGATTGATTCGTGTAAGAGAGTTTACGATGAAAGATGCATATTCATTTCATCTTACACAAAAAAGCTTAGAAGATTATTATCAACAGATGGCAAATTCGTATAACAGAATATTTGCTAAAGTGGGGATTCCTGAGGTGATATCTGTAAAATCAGATTCCGGTATGATTGGTGGTAATGTATCACATGAATATATGCTTTTGTGTGATGCTGGTGAGGATTCGATTGTATTATGTGATGATTGTGGATATAGTGCCAATATAGAGGCTGCTGAGACTAATGTTGAAAAAGAATTATCGGTAGAAGTTGAAGAATTGAAAAAAGTTAATACACCTAATTGTAAGACAATAGAGGAAGTGGGTCAGTTCCTTGGCATAAACAAGGAAAGATTTTGTAAGGCTGTAATCTATCAGAGGAATGAAGATGATTCATTTGTTGTTGTGTTTATTAGAGGTGATTATGAAGTAAATGAGACTAAATTGACTAATTATTTACATACTAAAGTTCATCCGGCTGTGTTAACAGAAGATTCAGAAATTATTGCTGGGTTTTGCGGCCCTGTTGGACTAAAAGGCGTAAGCAAAGTTATCTATGATAAATCGTTGACGAGTGTTAGTGATAATATGTGTTGCGGAGCAAATGAAATTGATTACCATTATGTTGGTCTTAATTTGCATCGTGAAATAGGTGAAATTGAGTATGTTGATGTTGCTAAGATTCAAGAAGGTGGCATTTGTCCGTGCTGCAATAAGAAGTCAATTAGAATTAGTCGTGGAATTGAGGTCGGCAATATCTTTCAACTTGGAACAAAATATTCAGATGCTATGGGATTGAAATATGTCGATACTAATGGCGAAGAGAAAGTGCCTATAATGGGTTGCTATGGTATAGGTATAGGAAGATTGGCAGCTTCAATCTGTGAGGCTCATCATGATGATTACGGTCCTATTTGGCCTATCTCTGTTGCACCTTGGCAGGTACATATATGTTGTATGCGTGCTGATAAGATAGAGTGTAAAGAGGTTACAGATAGGATTTACAATGAGTTGCAAAGTAGCAATGTGGAAGTGTTGTATGATGATAGAAAAGTTAGTGCTGGTGTAATGTTTTCTGATGCTGATTTACTTGGAATTCCTATAAGAATCATAGCTGGGCCGAAGAATATTGAACAGGGAAAAGTTGAAATATTAACTAGAAACAAAGCAGTAAAGAAGTTGGTTGATATTGACAGTGTTGTTGAGGAAGTAGGAGAACTTATAAAGATTTTACAGAAGGATGTTGCGAGAAGCATAGAATGACATTGAAACGGCATGGTAGTCAAGGTGCATTGCCATTCCTTCCTTTTCGAATGAAACTGGGACATACCAAGTGTATATAAAGCGAAACAGTATCTGTAAAATATGCATTGTAAAGGGATATTTATATGAGAAATAAGTTGATGGAGATATATGTCTTGTTGGCGCGTATATAACTAATATGATATTTCTTGTTAGTTGTTTGATGTTGGATTTAGTAACAATATTTACATGTTTGAACTGTATGGATCAAATTGTAGTATCCGTGTGAGTCCTGTTTAAGTGAGACAATAATTCGTCTGGCTTTGGCACTAAAGACAATCTTGGTTACATCGCAGCCTTATTTAGATAGCTCCTTGGAGAAGAGTTGTCTAAATAAGGCTTTTTTGAATTATACTATACGATTTCGGTCTGAGGCGAGTGCGACTATAATATAATTTTGTTGATATAATCTTTTGCAAAGGTCCGTTAGTTTCATATATTCATAGTATGAAAATCGTAGGAGTACACATGTGCAGGAACACTATCTGTGGATGGTAAAGGACATTTTTAGGACATCATTTGGATTTGGTACTCTTTAGGATACTCCTGTTTCTCGTTTGTTAACATAGCAGTGTCATTTTTTTATTTGGATATAGAACATATATATTTATACGCAATGAATTAAGAATGCTTTTCAGTGACAAGAACACATTTACGATTAAAATTTAGTGTTATGTTGAGTTTACTTAGTAGGAAGGTTGTTGATGTTCTCTTTTAGCTGTTTATGCGGTTAAAACAATCTATAAACCGACTACTGATTGTTAGATTCTTTTGGTCTGATTCTTTTTTTGGGGGGATGACAGAATATATTGGAATTATATTGTAAAGACACATTATTAAGGCGATGAAGCCACACAGGCAGAATTAAAAGATTATGAAAAGGAGCAACATTATTCAGTTAGAACGATTAATGAGTGAAGGATGAATGGTTATTTCTTTATCGGGTTATGATGGAATGGGAAAAAGTACAAGTGTTGATTTGCTTATGGAAAAAATATGTGAAAATCATGGACTTAAGGGGATGTCGGCACTCAAGGCAAATAATGGAACGGAAGTATACGAAAATATTGAACAGGTAGACGATATTTATAAGGTGCTTTCAAGATACGATGTAATAACTACGCGTTTTTATTTTAGAAGTAATAAAATGCAAAAGTTGCAGGAAATGGTTATGTTTGCTGAGACAGATGTTTTTGACAATACGGAATTGATTAAAGAAGTTACAGATGCGGCGAGGCAAGAAGCACAGATATGGTACGATCATGTTATATGGAAATTATTACGTAAAAACAAAATTATTATATATGATAGGTATTATTATGATGAGATAGCTTACAGGTCATTGTATAACTTAAAAAAAGAGTATATAGAAAGAAAGTATATTGGTTATCCAGAATCAAATATACGTATTCATCTCTTTGGTGATATGGATTTAATAAGAGAAAGAAATAGGACAAGGATAGATATGAAAACAGCATTGTTTAATTGTGAAGATAAGATGATGGAATTATACCAAAATATTGAATACATTAGTAAAAAATACAATATGATCCGTATGGATATAAAGGGAAAGACAAGGGATGAAGTTGCAGAAGATTTGTATACTATAGTTAATGGTTATTTGGAAGCATGAAGCATATCTAGATAGATTATTTGAGTGATTTGATAGAACTTATGCCGCAAAAGATACATAATTTGATATGAGGTGAACAGAATGATTATTTCATTTACGGGTTGTGATGGCGCAGGAAAAACCACACACATTGATTTATTAAAAAAAAGAATATGCAACAGTTGCAAATTATCGGGGATTAATTTGCTTGATATTACAAATGGAGTACTAGTGTATGAAAATATTCGAGACATTGATTTAATATATAAGCAACTGGAAAAATACGATGTTATAGTTACAAGGTTTTATATGAAGAGTAAATTGTGCAATGAGGAACAAAGAAAAATAAGACTTGGGTTAGATAGTGTCTTTAATAATTCTGAAAGAATTCGTAAAGTTCTTGATTGTGTAAAAACAGATTCAGATATTTGGAGAGAACATGTAATAAGTAAACTGCATGAACGGAACAAAATCATTATTGTTGACAGATATTATTATGATGAGGTAGCATACAGGTCAATGTATAATCTTGGACTTTATGAAGTAGAACAATATTTTTGCGATGCAATCAAGCCTGATTTGTCTTATGCACTATTAGCAAGTTTTGATGAAATTAGACAAAGAAACAACAATAGAGAAGATGGCTCTACGCCAATTTTTAGAGATAATGAGAAATTGCAATTATTGTTAGAAAGGATAGAACTTGTTGCAAATATGTATTCGCTCGAAAAAATTTATACTGATGGGAAGAATATTTCACAAACAGGGGATGAGATATATGATATTTTTTTGAAGCAATATCTAAAATAGCTAAATGTTGGAGATTCATATAAATTGAAGTGAGTGTTGGATAATATCTGCTGAGAAAGGTATACGGGTAAGTGTAGATGTTAAATATTGGGCTTTTAAGTTTTTTTGATGAAGATGAAGGTGGAAAATATACGATTGCATCACTGAGAATTGCAGCTTCGCTACTTGATATGGATAATGTTTCTGTTGAAATCATACCTATCCCTATTAATATATGCGATGAGCATTTATTGAGTGAGATTGACAAAATTAATAATTCAGATTTTGAAGTAATCGGTATGTCTGCATATGTATGGACGTGGGAAAAAATCAGAAAGATTAGTCTTGGTCTAAATCGAGATAAGATAAAGGCTGTTCTGGTTGGAGGACCAGAAATACAGAATTCAATCAGAAGTGATTGGTATGGCGATGAACTTTTTTCATATGGTGAAGGTGAACTGTTTACAAGAGAAATATGTAAGTTGCTTATTGAAGGCGCTAACATACAGGATATACATCAAATGCAGAAAATTGCAAATGCAGAAAAGAAAGATGATATCTATATTATTGAAAAAGACGGGGAATTATATAATTCAATCCCTATTTATACATTTGATAATCTGAAAAAATTGAAGATAGAAGATTTTTGTACAGATTATTGTTTTTATGAAACAACGCGAGGTTGTCCGTATAAATGCGGATACTGTGGACACAAATTCCGCCAAATTCCAGTTACATTTGATAAAAGTATATTAGAAAACGAGATTCGTTTTTTTGGAGAAGTTGGTCTTAAACGAATATTCATAGTGGATCCAATACTTGGAGGAACACCTAAAAGAGGCAAAGAAATACTATCTATGTTTAATAAGTATGCACCAAATACAAAAATCACTTCATTTTTGCGTCCAGAATATTTGGATGATGAATATCTTGAGTTATTATCAAGAAGTAGCATTGAGGAATTGAGATTTGGTATACAAACAATTAATGAAAGCGTACCAAATTGGATTCGAGCAAATAATATTAGCAAAATATTAAAAATTTTACCTTTATTAACAAGTACCGGTATTCCTTGGCGTGCAGAATTAATTGTTGGTTTACCGGGTGATGATATTTATGGACTTAAGAGAAGTATAGAATTTGTAATAAAAGAAGTGCATCCTACATATTTACATGCTTATCATCTTTCTGTGCTTAAAGAGACTGAAATGTATTCGCTTTTAAATAATCCTGGCGATAAGTGGATTAAAATTTATGAAGATACAATGCGAGCCAAAGAGTCATATAGTTATTCAGAAAAGGAACTTATATGGATGGTACAGTATGCAGTGCTCATCACAGCTCTATATAATATGTATGCGAGTGTTGATGAGATAACAGGTAAAGCAATAAATGAAGCTCCAGAATTTGCGGAACTTGAAAAGACTGTTATGGAACATATGGGTGAATTTGTCAGCAAGGGTCTGATTCATTATAGTGATGGCGAAAAGTACTGGGCTAAAGTGAAAAGTAGTGACAATTAGTATTTGAATAGGGGGGAGAACATTTTGGTTAATGTCGTTTTTGTAAGTTTATATTTGAGGACAGATGAGTATCCGCAGAAATATACATTGTCATCTATGAGATTGGCTTCATATATTATGTCAAGGGAAGATGTTAACGTTAGGATAATTCCTTCAAAGTATGATATGACAGATTGTGAAATAGAAGAGTTGGCTGAGACCTTAGATGGTATGAATATTAATATTCTTGGGCTTTCGGCATATGTCTGGACGTGGGATGTGATAAAAAAAATTAATTCTGCAATAACGCACAGAAATGATTTGTGTGTTATGGTTGGCGGTCCGGAATTAAAAAGTAGGTTATTGGATGATTGGGAAGGAAAACCTATATTTGTATATGGTGACGCAGAGCTTTTCCTTGATGAATTGTGTACACTAATGAGTGAAAAAAGAGATGTTCGAGATATTCACACTCGAGATATAATTTCTGATGCAGTAAAAAAGAATGGGGTATATTACACACCTTTGGATAGAAAGATTGCATGGAGAAATGCGTTGTATTCAGAAGAATTTTTTAAAAAGCTTAAATTGAATGAATTTTCAAATGAGTTTGTATGGATAGATATGTCGAGAGGTTGCACATATCAGTGCGGATATTGCGGATTTAGAAATCGTAAAGGCGTTGCCATCTTACAAAAAGACGCAATACATGAAGAAATTATTAATTTAGGCAAGATAGATGCTAAAAGAGTGTTTATTGTTGATGCTAATTTAGGAGGGATTCCTGCAATTGGTAAGTTTATCTTTAGTGAATTTGCAAAATATGCACCGAATGTCAAAATAATAGGATATTTAAGACCAGAGTTTTTGGATGATGAATATCTGGCGATTCTTGAAAAAAGTAACATAGAGGAATTAAGATTCGGAATACAGACAATTAATGAAAATGTACCAAGATGGATAAGGAATAATGATATAACAGCGGTGAAGACAATGCTTCCCAAATTGAAAGATGTAGGTGTGTTTTGGAGAGCTGAATTAATGGTAGGACTTCCAGGAGATGACTTTAAGGCATTAAAAGAATCGTTTAGATTTGTTATAGATGAGATACAGCCGAGTTTGCTGTTTGCATATCGTTTAACTGTATTACATGGTACAGAAGTTGAACAGTTATGCAATTCGAATGTGAGTGAATGGGTAAAAGCGGATGAAAGTTCAGGTGGGAAAGTATTGGCATCATTTAGTTATTCAGAAAAGGAGTTGATGGAAATGTTGGATTTTTCTAATAAAATTACCAATTTATACAATAAGGCGAAAGTTATTAAACCTACATATGAGGAATTGCTTGATTGTATGAAAAATAAAGTAAATAATGAAAGTTAGACAACTAATGCATTCTATAGCAAATAGGTCTCGTAACTTGTAAATTCAATAATACAGCTAATATATTTGAAATATAGTTTTTCATGTAAGAGAAATGCAACTAATCCAGTAAATGGTTAAAATACTACAATTAATGTTACAATCTGATTTTTGTATTGAAAAACGATAGCTATTTTTCATTATTGCAGTGGCGTCAATTCGTCTGTGAGTGGAAATCTATGTAACAAACACATTGAGCAACTTGTACTTGAGGATGGTTGTAATAGGAATACCATTTTCCTTTTGGACATTGTGCGTTCTACGCAAGTCTTCATTCCAGAAAGCTAAAAGTGATGATGTTATAAGAAATAGTTTTTTCCATCCGATGCTCGTATTATTATTCAGTTGGCATGGAAAATGCATAGCTTTTTTCAGGGCATTTAATTTGCAGCAGTAGAGAGTTTGAGTTTTTGTTGCCTATATCATTGAGTTTCTAAGGATATATGCTGTTAGGTGTGGAAAGATTTGGTTTAATAAAAAACAAAAGCGCTGGATGAGGGGTTGTAACACAGTAAAAAATATTAATGAAAATGGAGAAAAAGAATGGGACAGGAGAAACTACTAATTAGACAAGAGAATTTTGGATATTTGTTATACAGTATTCCTATGAAATGCTATTATACAGTAAAAAATAATGGTGAATTTATAGTAAGTACTGTATTAAACAATCTGCGGAATGGAAAAGATGTTTTTGAACAAATTGATGCCCAGTATTTGTCAGAACTAAAGAAAGTTGGATTTGATAATAATATTCGAGTGCTTGATCATCGCAATAAAGTTTCCAGACAATTATTTGCACCATTAGAGTATTATTTTGATTTCTCTAATAAGTGCAATCTTAGATGTCCACATTGCTATAACAGCAAACATTTGGGAAAGATAACAATGCCTGAAGAAAGTGTATCTGCGATTATTGATGAAATGTATGATCTTGGGGTAATGAGATTGCATTTGGCAGGCGGCGAACCAACGATAGAGAAAAAAGGAATTGCGAATTATCTTTCAACAGCTAAAAAGCATAACATTGTAACATCTATGGCAACCAATGGTACATTATTAACTGATGAGATGTGTGAGATACTTCTTGGAAATGATATGTTTGCGATAAGTATAAGTCTTGATGGATATGATGAGGAAACAAATAATAAAAGACGTGGAGAAGGTTTCTTTTCAGTAACTGTTGACGGTGTTAGGCGCCTTATCAAGAAAAGAGATGAGATGGGAAAGAAGACGGAAATATGTTTGAAGCCTATTTATGAGTATAATACTTCGTTAAATTTTTTTGATAGGATGACAGAGTTTGCTATCAGTCTTGGTGTTGATAAAATAAAGTTTTCTAATCCGGAGAGATCTGTAAATCATGAATTGGGATACTATGGAAAGCATATCGAACCATATTATGAGAAATTGAATTATATTTCAGAATTGCAGGTAAAATATAAAGGAAAGATTGCGATACTTAATGTTACTAACCCGATAGAAGGTTGCTTTGCTATTGGATTAAAAGAAATGAGGGGATGTATTGGAGGACAGGAACTTCTTACAATAAATCCTGATGGTAGAATTACTCCATGTTTAATGAATGATACAGAACTCGGTGATTATTTTGACTACAGGAGCATTAATAAATTTCTTCTGACTTCTAAGGCTTTAACAAATTATATTAGTTCTATTCAATATGAACCATGCTTTGACTGTGAAGCATATTCTATGTGCAGAGGTGGTTGCCAAGTTAGAAAGAGGGTGGAATATGGCAAGATGCAGTTTAAAGATCCATATTGTCCGATGGAATATAATAAAGCAGAGTTAAAGAAACTATATGAGATTGATTCAGATATTTTTGATTGTGTGTGTGTAAGCCATTCATTATAGAAATTATATATTAAAGTTGATAAATAAATGAAAGGCAACGTGATGACCAATTTGATTTTAGTAAGGCATGGAGAATCTGAAGGAAATAAGATGAGAATTATTCAAGGGAAAATGAATTTTTTTTCGTTAACACAAGAAGGAAGACGACAAGTAAAAGAGAGTACTCTTTCTAATATTAAATTGCTAAAAGAAATTAATGGCGTATATTCAAGTAGTATGATGAGAGCAATCGAGACAGCAAAGATTGTCATCAAGACAGCTGGCATAGAGCAAGAGGTTAAAAGCATGGAAATTCTTGATGAGATGAACCCCGGAGTGCTTAGTGGAAAAACACATGATTATGCAAAGGAGAATATGCCAAAAGAATATGCAATATGGACACAATATAAAGACCTTGATGGCATAGAAAGAGCTGAAACTGGCGATGAATTACAGGCTAGGGCGATAGCTTTTTTGGAATATATGTTACACAGTTGTGAACAAGGTAATTATGTTGTAGTTACTCATGCAGGTTTTTTGAGATGCCTTTATAATACAATTTTGAATAAAGACAGAACTACACCTGTTGATATTAGTAATGCATGTTTTCATAAGGTTGATGCATTTAAGTATTTTTCACCATTGGTAATTAAAGAGGGAGAAAAATGTAGCGTGTCATATATTTCAACATGTAATGGTGAATATGTTATAAAGCATATTAATAGACTATTGACAGAAACAGAGCTTTTATTATGTAAGGTGCAAAATAGGGTTTCTAAGAAAAATAGTCATATAACAGAGGTGCTTTTTGCACAAAATATGTGTTTGGCTGAAAATACATACGGACTTAAAATTTCCCGGTATATTGATGGAGAACATGATTTTCAAAAATATGATTATCATAAATCTATTGAAATATATAAGCAGGTTGAAAAAATCTATTGCGATTATAATGATGAAATCAGAAAAGAAAAAAGTATTCATCTATTTAAAGAGATAAGTTTGCTTAAAAAAACTAAATTGTATTTAGATAAGCTAAGAAATTGCGAAACAAAACAACTAGGAATCATTTTAACTGAGCATAAGGAAGATGAACATTATGATAGTTCACAATTTGGATTTATAATTTACGATTTACATAGGCGTAATATTATTTTTACAAAAGATAGTTTATATTTTATTGATATAGAATCTGTTTTATATGCACCAAGAGAGTATCAGGTAGCATCATACATTGTATCATTTATGATGCTGAATGATTATGCACTAGTCAACATATTTTGGACACAAAATTATAAAAATTATTCAGTTACAGCGTAAGGTTGTACAAGCCGTACGCCATCCTTGACATCGCTCCCGAAAACGCTGGTCGGCTTTCACCGACGGTATGAACTCATGAACAGATTATACTGCATATTTCTCACGGTATTGTTTCGGTGTAAGATAACTGAGCGCATAAGCAGGGCGCTCCTCATTGAAAAATTTTATATATTCATTCACTTCTTCGTAAACTGGTCGTTCACCTGTGACATGAAAATCCATAAATAATTCTGCTTTGATCCATCCGTTGATAGATTCCATCGCACTATTATCAGTAGGTGTTCCAGCTCTGGACATGGATCTTACCACATACATAGGAAGAAGATCATTGTATGCCTTTGAAGCATAGACGGATCCTTGATCTGAATGAAGAATCATTTGGTATTCTGGATGCTGCTTCTTTATTTCAAGGAGATTTTCCAGACCACTTATATAAGTCATTCGATCACCACGTTTTGATGATAGAGAATGACTTAGGATTTCATTATTCCAAAGATCCATATATAAGGTAAGTTCATAATAGATACCTTTTACCCAAAATGCAGTCATATCACTTACAATACATTGAAGTGGACCATCAATCTGAATCTCTGACATAAGAAGATTTGGAAAAATCTTAAACGGAGCACCAGGTTTCTTGTATTTATAATGTTTAGCTTTACTCTTTATACCAGCAGACTTGCAACATTTATGTGCATAAGGAGCAGACATCTCTATTCCTTTATCCAGACGAATTTTAGCATTTAACCATCTGTATCCATGAGATGGATATTTTAAATGGTATTCCTGGAATAACTGGATATTTTCAATCAATGCCCTTGTTCTTGGAGCTGGATTGCTGAGCATCTTCTTCCAATAATAGAAGCTGCTTCTATTGATGCCCATAGCATCACAAAGAAGATTGACCGGAAACTTTCCTGAGAGTTCCAAAATCACTTGATATTCTTGCTGCTGTAATGAATTACCGAACCATCCCCCTTCACTTCGTAACCTTTTTTTAATCGTGCCTCTGTGATACGTGCCTGGATAAGCGCTTGAATTAATTCTTCCTTTGTCATAGCTTCATATGATTCAAAATCAGGTTGTTTTGCTTCGATTGTTTGTGGAGTTTTGGAAACATACGTTGTTCTTTTCCTTCCGACATTTTTAGGTGGAAGATGGTTGGTATCTCGATATAGCCACATATAATTGCGAGCCGTATTGTCATTGATACCATACTCCTCAGCTGCTTGAAATCTTGTTAGTTCGCCTTCATAAATACGGCGCCCAATGTCCAACCGTTGTTCTAAAGTGTATTTCATGGTAACCCTCCTGTTAAATACGAAATCAATTAAGACTAAATATGAGAATTCCTTGTTTGAATTATAACTCATTTATGTCTAGAAATTGACCCCTCTGTGTCCAAAATTAGTTTACCACTTCAATTATGGTGATTCGGAAAAGGCAACAGAAAAATTTATTAACTACATTTGTTTGAAATGTGGATACAGGAAGAGTAAAATTATATTTTTGTCTTTATGGAGAGTTTTCACTGGTCTAAGTTATTTCGAATTGTTAATTGAAAAAAGTGAAAATGATAAAGCTATTGTTTCTGATTATTGGAAAGTATATACCGAACTTATGCACATGTATGAAGATGAGAATGTCAATCCAAAACTGCTTTACAAGTTAAAAATGTTACTTTGAAAATGTAAAAAATAATGTAATATTATGTAATGGTGGAAAGTGAAAGTTTATGAAAAAAAGAATCTGATGTGACAATGTTGAGATGTTTAATTAAGAAAACAGAAGAAAATACTCAAAAAAGGTTATTGGAGAGGGCGGTTTATTAGGCTGAAGTGTGTGGTGCTTTATTAAATCGCATGTTTATTTGATATGTCTACATATATATATGTTTAATTGTCATCACTAAGATAATCCTAGAGGGGGTCAATATGTCTGATTTAGAGAAGGAAATAAAAATTCTGCTGGATGAAAAGCAGTATCTTGAAGTTATGAATTATTTTGATTTTGAAGAACCGGTTGAGCAGACAAATTATTATTATGCGAATGATGCGATAGTGAGCAACAATATAACCATACGTATAAGAGAGAAACTAGGAAAACTCAAACTTCAGTTTAAGGTTCCGCAAAAGATAGAGGGCTCTTTGCATGTGAAAGAAGAATTTGAGCAAAATGTTGATGAAGTGTCAGATTACATTTCGAAGGATGAAATATATGGTACTTGTGGCTTTCTTTGTAAGGATGATGCCAAGTTACTTGGAAATTTAAAAACAATAAGAAGGATATGCAATAAATACCAATATGTTGAAATTGCTCTCGATAAGAATTCCTATTTCGATGTTGTAGATTATGAAATAGAGATAGAATATATTGGCGAATTTCCGCAACATATTTTATATGAATTGGAAAAAATTAATATATATTCAGGTAAAGAAGTAAGTGGAAAAAATAAACGATTTCTAAACGAGTATAAGAAAGTAGTAGCCAATATTAAAAGATGACAATATACGGACATTTGCAACATAAGGAGAGTTGGATAATAATATTCTGGAAAAATAAGGCGTGTTGCCAGTAATCGCATTTCTTATCAAGAAATAGACTACACAGGCTACCTTCTTTTTTCTGGAAGGTTTTAGTAGCATTGAACTGTTCAAGTTTTCCCTAATAGCGAAATTTAATTCAGCCAGAGAAAAGAACTGTTCATTTCGAAGGACTGCAGAAAACTATGTAGATACATTTCTTACTGTTCCTTCAGCGCTAGACTTGTTTTTGGATTTGCGTACCCGTGCCGGAATAATTGATGTACCGTAATGTTCAGCTAATTCATAGTATGGGGTAATTGTGTTATTACAGCTATAAGTGAAAATAAAGAATATGTATAAGTTAGAGTTGATTTATAGTTTCGTTTTTTAATATTTAGATTTGCATGTGTGAAAGTGATAAAAGAAAGGAACTTTGATATATTTTAAATGCGTTAAAATGTTTGGCGTGCAGTATTAGTAAGTAATAATTTTTTGTGTGTAGGAGAATGAAAAAATGTATGACTATTTAAGAAAAGCTGTGCAGCAGTTTCCAGAGAAAATTGCTATTAAATATAAAGACGTCGAATTGTCTTATAGTGAGTTAGATGATGTGATTAAGAAAATCGCTGATGAATGTTTTTCTGACATTGAAAGATGTAATATAGGAATAGTTGTAAATAGTCCTATGTTATTTACCATGAGCTTGATGGCTGTTAGTTATATCGGATGTGTAGCAGTACCTATATATGCTTATACCGGCAAGGAAAAAATAAAAGAATTAGTAAAACAGTTTTCATTGGAATATGTGATATTTGAAAAAGGTTATGATGTATTGAGCTGCGAAGAGAGTACTACGGTTTTATCAGATTTGATCATTCACAAAGAAGTAAGCGTTGGTAAAAATCATAGCGATAAGAATTGTGAAATTATCTTATTAACATCAGGTACGACAGGTGCACCAAAGGGGATAATGTTATCTCGGGATAATATAAAAAGTAATGTAGAAGCTATAGGTGACTATTTGAGACTAACGTTAAATGATAAAATATTTATGGTTAAAAATATGAATCATAGTTCAAGCATTATTGGAGAGTTGTTGATAGGCTTAGATAATATGTGTACTATAATTTTTAATTCAAAAATTTTGACGGCTTCTAGCATGGTTAATTCTATACTTGATAATAATATTACTGTGTTTTTTGCAGTGCCTACTATTCTAAGAGAAATTATATTAAAGCACAAACAACTTAATTTAGAAAAAATAGGTCATTTAAGAATAATTAATTTTTATGGTGCACCAATGTCTTCACAAGATATTGTTAAATTGGTAGAATTACTTCCTAATTGTAATTTGATATATTCTTATGGATTAACGGAAGCTTCGCCAAGAGTTACATATATTATGGGTTCGGACTTATTAAAAAAGGCTGGTTCTAGTGGAAGACCTATCAAGAATGTTAAAATAGAAATTAGTAATAAAGGGATTGATAATAATGGAGAGATTGTTGTTAGCGGTCCTAATGTTATGCTGGGGTATTATAACGATGCAGAAAAAACTCGCAAAACTATTGTTGATGGGAAATTATATACGGGTGATTACGGATATATTGATGAGGATGGATATTTATATGTACAAGGCCGTAAAGATAATATGATAATTAGTGCAGGTAAAAATATTTATCCTGAAGAAATTGAACAGGTATTACAAACAGCAGAAGGTGTAAAAGAGGTGCTTGTTCGAAATGTTTCTGATGATAAAGGTGTAGAAAAGTTTATAGCATATATTGTTACTGATGATATTGAGCCTAATATGAGTTCCTTATTTGAAGTGTGTAAAAATAGATTAGAGAATTATAAGATACCTAGTAAGTTCGTGTATGTAAAAGAATTAGAGAAAACACCTAGTGGAAAAATAGTTAGAAAACAACAGTTATAAGTCCGTGATAAGGAGGAAAATTATGGATGAATTAGTAAATACGGTTCAAAGTATGAGTAAAAGTACTAATGATATTGATATAAAGCTACCTATAGTGTTTCCGCCCCCTATATGCTATGCTTTATTTGCAGCTGATAAGTTGGCGATTATTATGAATAACCCAAGTGCTATGAATTGGATATATAATAACTTTATACAACTTGTATTTTATTCTGATAATTTGGAAAACATAGATCCACATACACATTATTTATCGATTTGGCCAATTGATTTGATGAAAATAGATCAGAGAGGTGGCAATTTATTCTTAAGGGAACACATAATTAATAATAATATAATGGAGTTGAATAAAGAGAATCTCGTTGATTGCATTAAAATGTGGATTGATCAAGGATTGTATATTATTGCGAATATAGACTCTACAAAAATATCTAAAACAAGATATTTTGGCAGAAAACCATTCTGCCATTCTGCTTTTATATTTGGATACAATGAAATAGGAATATATCAGGTAGATTTTTTGAATTCAGGTCAGCTTGATATAATTAATGTTCCATATGAAGAGTTAATTGAAGCTTTCTTTTCTCCGGAACTACCTAACATATTTAGGACAGAAAAAAATATGGAGGTTGATTATAATATAACTTTAATCCAACTTAGGGATAATATAAAATGTGATTTGAATGGTGAGGTAATCAAGTTTTGGATAGAAGAGTATTTACAAGCAAAAACTATTCAGACGCATAATAACTTCTTTGTTCGGTTTGAGAATACTGTATCGGGAATTAAAATTTATGATTGTATGATTAAAATGGTAAAGAAGATGAAAGAAGACAATGAGCTTGATTATAGAATGTTTCATGCACTGTATGAGCATAAATCTATAATGGTTAAGCGTGTAGAGGAGTTAATGAATCAAGGATTAATATCTAGTGATGAGGTCCTTGTATCAGAGGCAGAAGAAATGGAAAAAATCTCTGATATTTGTAGAATGATGGTGCTGAAATATAACATTCTTCCGAGAGATGACATGCTAGAAGAACTTGAAAGAAACTTACTGGAATTAAAAGATAAAGAGATTATCTTTTTAACCAAGTTGAGAGATAAATTATAAGGAGGGCGTGAGTAAGATGGATACTATAATCGAAAAAATAAAAGCTATTATTAAAGAGAATTATAATATTGAGATTGAAGAAGATGAAGAACTACGTGAAAAAGGAATTGATTCATTGAGGACAGTCAAGCTAATTGTAATTATTGAGCAGCAGTTTAATATAAGTTTTCCTGTTGAAAGTATGAATGGCACAGATTTGAAGAATGTAAGAACTATATCTAAATGTATATATGATATTATAAAAAAGGAAGAGAGGATATAATTATGAATAGAGAATTGATTTTTAAGTTGTCAGACGCTTTGTTAGATGAGAAGGTTACAGTTGAGGATGAAGATTGGGAGTTGCTATTAGGACAGATTGTTACTAATAGGGTTGTAGGAATTGCTTACAAGAATTTAAAGAAAAGTGAAGTGAAAATGGCAAATGAGATTGAACAGTGTCTGAAAAGTACGCTAGATTATAATGTAAGAAAAACAAAAGATTACATTGATAATGTTAAGTACATAGGCACAATCATGTCAGAAGCATCATTTAATTATGCATTGTTGAAAGGCGCATATTTGGCTACCAAGGTTTATGAAATAGGGAATAGAACATCGAATGATATAGATATTTTTCTGCATTCAAGTGATTTGACAGAATGTCAAGAAATACTTAAGAAAAATGGATTTATTCAAGGCTATTTTGCTAATGGAGAGATTATTCCCGCAACACGTAGAGAAATATTGATGGCAAGAATGAATTATGGTGAAACTGTTCCGTTTTTGAAAATGGTAAATGGAAACTTGCTTGAACTAGATCTTAATTTTTCGCTTGATTTTAAGCCTAGTGGGAATAGTGAAATTATGAGCAAGATGTTATCTGATGTAAGTTATGTTGAGTTAGATGATGTTGGATTTAAGACTCTTAAATTGACAGATTTTATTATTCATTTGTGTGCACACTTGTATAAAGAAGCTACTACATATGATTGGGTTGTTGGTAGAAGAGATCTTAATTTATATAAATTTAGTGATATTAATGTACTGTTAAGAAAGATGTTGGATGAAAAGCTTTGTAAAGCTTTGGTTGAACGAATAAAGGAGTTTGATATTAAAAATGAATGTTATTATTCATTCTATAATTCAGGTTTGATTTATCCTAAATTGTATGAAAATCAATATTTTAAACAACTACTTGATGGTATTAAGCCAGAATCATTGAGGTATATGAAACAAATAGTTTGGCCTGTTAAAAAAGAATTATATGAATATCAACATGATTTTATAGAGTGGTTTTTACATAAGGATAGAGTAAATGAACTTAAATTAGTAACTGAGGAATAAATGTTTGGTATTGAAAGAAGGGTTTTATATGATAGTAGGACAAATAAAACAAGGGAATTTGGGAAACAAGCTTGCTTTATCTTGCGTTGAGAGACAACTATTATACATACTTGAAGCCAATCAAGTTAATTCCAATATATTATTCGTAGAAAGCTATTCAAGTGTTGAAACGATACTTGATTATTTTATGAACGAAGATATGAAATATGTTGAGTTCAATATCTTTAATAGATTGCAATATATTGCAAGCGAAAAAGGCATTATAGATATAGAATATGTTGAAGTTAGGGATGAGGATTTCATTAATAAATACGAATATATATTATTAGGAGCTGATATAGAGTTTTTGAAAAAAACATATGGTTCTTCTGTATGGAGTGACGAACATTATGTATTGATTACTCAGAAGGATGCAGATACATATTACTATCTAAATGATAGTCCATATGATGAACGTATTATTTCAAAAGAAGAAATGCATGAATTGAGTACAAGTAGTGCTATTGGAATAACATTAAAGAGAAAGCCTATTGATGAGAAAGATGTTTTAAGACAATTTTGTGATAAGTTGAATAGTGATGATTCTGCCAGAAGGTATCAATTAAAATCAGTAAATGAAAATTCTTTGTTGCAATTAAGAGATGCATTGGGGATAATAAGGGTAATGAGAAGACGTAATTATTACTTTATTTCTGAATATGTGGATGCCGATTTTATGAATGAATATTTAAAAGGATTGGATTCAAAATACATAAAGTTAGAATATAGACGTCTGAGAAAAACAGCTATTGATATGGATTTTATAAATGAGTTTACATCAGAACTAATTAAAGATGACATAGACATTACAAATAAAATTAAAGAAAAAATAGGAGAAAGAATATGTTAGGAAAGATTGTTAATGAGATTAAAAAGTTGGTGAATAATGGAATTGATGCAAATATTACAGAGGAGACTAGTTTGGTTGAATTAGGAATTGATTCATTAATGACCGTTGAGTTGGTATTATGGTTAGAAGATGCATTTAATATTCAGTTTAATGATTCGGATTTGGAAATGGAAAATTTAAGAAATGTCAGAGATATAGTTAATCTTGTAAATAAGTATATTGAGCAATGTTAGGTCAGTAATCACAATGAAAAATGTACAACTATTTTTTAAGGTAATAACGAAAAAAGTGTATTTATTAATAGCTTTTGTTATTCTCTCTTATATGACATCACAAATTGTTGCAACTGGAACCGGTCTTATATCAGATTCTATAGATGCAGTGTTGGTGTCCAAAGTGTTAGAAATTAAATCATTATTGATGCAAATTTCCTTGTTAATTTTAGCAGCTATGGCGTGTTCGATTATTAAAAAGATAAGTATAGAAAGCTATTCAATTTCGCTACAAAAGATTTATCGAGAAAAAATCATATATAAACTTGGAAAGTTAAAATATGATTATGTCAACAAAAATAGAGGAGAAATCATAACAAAGCTGACATCTGACATAGGTGATTTAGGTAAGTTTTTATCAGAAAATTTACCAGATATTATTTATTCTTTGGTGATGATAATAACATTTAGTATATCTATAATGATTATGAATTATAGGTTGATGTTGAGCATTTTGATATGCTATCCGGTTGTTTTGCTTATAGGAGACAAACTATCTAAAAGGTTAAATGAGCTTGCAAAAAATCGTAAGGGTAAGTATGATGAATTGACTGATGCAGTGATGGATGCTGTGGGTGGCATTGAAATTGAACGAAGCTATTGTTTGTATGAGGAATTAACAAATAGAATTAATATAATAGCTAAATGTATATTAGGAAATGAGTACAAACGTAATACTTATCAGGCTATGGCTAATGGATTGCAAAATTTAATAAAATGGTTCCCTAATGTGGTTTGTACTATTATAGCACTTGTCGAAGTGCTTGCTGGAAGATTATCGGTGGGAGAATTGATGGGCTTTGTGGTTTTATTTGTAAAGCTCTCATCCTATATGAGCGAATTACCAGCATATATTAATGATGGTCGTGAGTTGTTTGTTTCGGTTAATCGAATAGAACAATTATTGGAAGCACCGGTTGAAAAATCAGGCAATTACTATTTGAAGGAGATTTACGAGGGTAGAGATGTCGTAGGACTTAAAAATGTAACATATCGGTATGAAGATAATTCTAGTAGGAATGTGCTTGATAGTATTAATGTTACATTTAAGAAAGGAACTACCAATGCGATTGTCGGTGAATCAGGGTCTGGTAAATCGACATTATTTAAGTTATTGTGTGGTTTTGAAAGGCCGGTTAATGGTACATATGAATTATATGGTGTGGATTTTAATAAATGGCAGTTGGATAAAGCACGCGAATTATTTGCAATTGTACCTCAGAATTCTTTTATGTTTCCAGAATCAGTTTATGATAATTTGCGATATGGTAATGAGGAGGCTACAATGGAGCAAATAATTGTGGCATGTAAATCTGCTGGTATCTATGAACGGATTATTTCTTTACCTGATAAATTTGATACGATAATAGGTGAAAATGGTGCTGAATTTTCAGGTGGAGAAAAACAGAGAATAGCAATTGCCAGAGCTCTTGTAAAGAATGCACCAATAATTCTATTAGATGAACCAACTTCTGCACTTGACGTAAAGACAGAGTCAATAATTAATGAGACAATGGAGGAAATTGCAAAGAAACATGATAAAACAATAATTATTATTGCACATAGATTATCGACAATTAAGAATGTGAATAGAATAATTGTTTTACATAAGGGAAAACTTGTTGAGGATGGAAAACATAATGAATTGATAAAAAATAATGGTTTTTATGCAAGTTTATACAATAAAGAATATATCGAAAAGGAGGGAGAAAATCATGAAGATCAAGATTCTCTTTAAGTATTTAAAGCTCATGAAAAGAAGACTTCCTCTTTATATGTTAAGTATTTTGTTTATGACAGCATTTGGTGCACTTTTTGATGTTGCATGCTCGATGGTGACGAAAAATGTGTTCGTTGTAGCGCAAAAAGGTGTAATGGTAAAAAATGATGTTGTATTGTTTGTGGTATATATTGTTGCAGGATTTGTTGCTGTTATACTCTCGGCTGTGTTTATGAAGATATACAATAATGAGGCTAAAAGAAGTTCATTAGAGATTAAACAACTAGTATTTGCGAAAAGTATGAGGCTTCCTATGAGGTATTACGATATACATCATAGTGGAGAGATAATGTCTAAGTTTGTATATGAAACAGATATGGCTAATGACATATATGGTTCAAGACTAAGAAGAGTATTGGCTCCAATAATCTCTGTTGCAGTGTATGTTATTGTTATGATGCAATTGTGCTGGTCATTAACGTTAACTTTACTACTATTTAATGTGCTTATAGTTGTTCTTAACGGACTTCTGGCAAAGCCTATGAGTCAAGTTGGCAAAGCCATGGCTGATAGTAATGCTAAGATGACAGAGAAACTTACAAATATTCTTTTAGGCATAGAGGTGAAGAAACTTTACGATTTAAAGTATATAAATGAGGATAAATATGCTAAAGAAAGTAATGTTTATGTAAGTCACCAGAAGAAGAAGATGGCAATAGGTGCTTTATTAGAGATGTTTTATAATGGATTTGATTTGTTGTGTGCATTGTTGTTCTTGGCAGTTGCTACTGCTTTTATTCAGAATGATTGGGTATCTGTTGGAAATGTTGCGGCTATTTATACTATGTATGGAGCATTAAGCATTAGATTTTTACAATTGGGCAAAAGCTATCCAGAGTTGATGAATTGTTTAGCCTATGCGGAAAGAGTATTTGGATTTTTGCAAATAGACGAGGAAAGAGATATATTAAATTCAGAAACTACAGTTCGTGTGTTCAACTGTGAAAATGCAGTTGATGTAGTTGATATAAGTTTTAGTTATGATGGAAAGCGTAAGGTATTTGAAAAAAGGAGTTTGTTGATAGAAAAAAATAAGACGGTGGCTATAGTTGGTAAATCAGGTGGTGGAAAAAGTACTCTTGCTAAGCTGATGCTTGGGTTCTACAATATCCAAGAGGGCGATATATTGTTATTTGGAACCTCCATAAAAAAGCTAGGACTGATTAATGCTAGAAATCTTATTGCTTATATTCCGCAAGAGCCATATTTATTTGGAGTTAGTATAAAAGAGAATATCCGATATGGTAATTTGAAGGCGAGTGATGAAGAAATAATTATAGCAGCGAAACTTGCTAATGCGCATGATTTTATTATGTATCAAAAGGAAGGATATGATACATTGATAATTAACGGGGGAAAGAGCCTTTCAGGTGGGGAGAGACAACGGATTGCAATAGCCAGAGCTATTGTAAAGGATGCACCCATAATTCTTATGGATGAAGCAACTTCAGCGTTGGATAATGAATCAGAAAGAAGGATTCATGAAGCTTTAGAGCAGTTGAAACACAATAAAACAGTCATAGTCATTGCCCACAGACAAGAGACAATTAATATAGCTGATACAGTAGTCGAGGTTTAAAAAATCCCCTATAGGTAGTTTTCTGACATATTAGAGTGTAGGTATTAATTGCCTATAGGGTGATTTGATATATTAGATAGCATAAGTTAATAAGATAACATTGCATATTAATGTTCTTCTTCTGACAGTGAAAAAAGTTCTTCTACAGAAATTCCTAGATAACGGGAGAGGCGTAGAGCAAGTTCTAAGGAGGCGTTTCTTTCGCCACGCTCTATTCTTCCAATGGTTCGTCCACAGGAGCCGATAGCAACAGCCAAATCTTCCTGACAGATATTTCTTTCGGTTCGTATTTGCTTAAGTGTAGTAGATATAGCCATTAATATCCCTTCTTTCATAAAATTCTTAAATTGGTAAGCTAATTATAGCAAAAAACATAGTCCAATAATCTGTACTTAACCAACGACTTTGCCAAAGACTTTGAAGGAGCTGGTTTCTTTAATCGGAATCGGTTCATATCTAGTATTGAGGGACAGAAGGAAAAGTCCATCTTCATCATCTTTTAGTTTCTTACAGTATGCGTTTCCATCAAAATAAAAAATTCCAATTTCTCCGGTGGATAAAGTTTCCTGTTGATGTACCCATACAATCTGACCATTGATAAATTGAGGTTCCATACTGTCGCCACTGATGCGAATACCAAAATCAGCTTCAGCAGGAACTTCTTCACCTACTTCAAGGATAGAGTAGTTTTCTCCATCAAGAAAACTTCCAGTTCCGGCTGATGCAGGAATATCAAATAGCCGGATATTTCTTCTAAATGGAATAATTACTGCAGGAGTAGGAGTGTACATACCGGACATTTTCAATAGTTCTATATATTCTTTTGCTTTAGCCTGTCCTTCTTCATTAAGGTCAGCTAAAGGATTATCAGGATTTTCACCATAATGTTCTCCATATATATCAGTTATATTTAATAACTTGCATAGAAGTAAAAGAACAGAAATACTAGGTTCAGCAGCATCTTTTTCCCACGTAGATATAGCTTTATTGGTTAAGCTGTAACCATGAGTTCCAAGCATATTGGATAGTTCTACTTGAGATATACCAAGCTTTTTTCTGTGAGTTGATATGATTTCTCCTAATGAACGCATACAAAGGCCTCTTTTCTGTTAATATTTGTAGGTATAGTATATAACAAGCAAGTTATAAAATCAAGTAAATTCCAATATAAATAGAACATACAACCAACTTGTCACTTGTAATCCGATTGGATTAGATATATACTTGCCCGTGTAGGGAAGAGCATATAAGTTATTTCCACAGAAAGAATTTGACTGGAGGTGAATGAGAAATGGAGCGAACCATATTGCATAGTGATATCAACTGCTGTTATGCAGCGATTGAGCATTTGCATCACCCGGAACTATCCGGAAAGCCATTGGCAGTAGGAGGGGACCCGGAGTCAAGACATGGAATTGTACTGACTGCTGACTACATTGCCAAAAAATACGGTGTGAAAACAGGAATGGCACTCTGGCAGGCAAAGCAGGTATGTCCAGACATCACATTTATTTCGCCGAGAATGGATCTGTACTTACGATTTTCTAGGATGGCTCATGAGATATATGCAGAATATACAGATTTGCAGGAACCTTATGGGATTGACGAGTGCTGGCTGGATGTGACAGACAGTACAAGCCTGAAAGGTGACGGACTTATGATTGCACAGGAAATCAGCAATCGTATGAAGTCAGAGCTTGGAATTACAGTAAGTATTTGAGTTTCTTTTAATAAGATATTTGCCAAGTTGGGTTCTGATTACAAGAAACCCGATGCGATAACAACGATGTATAAGTCGGAGTTTAAGCATAAGGCATGGGCATTGCCTGTGGGCGATTTATTATATGTAGGTCGCAGTACGAATCAGAAGCTTACGAAGTTCAGGATTAAGACCATAGGTGATCTGACACGAACGGATGAAGCTTTTTTACACAGTCAGCTTGGCAAGATGGGAAACATCTTATGGTCATTCTCCAATGGCTATGATGATTCACCAGTCAAAAAGGAGAATACCCATGCTCCTATTAAATCAGTGGGTAACAGCACAACGACGCCGAGGGATTTGGAAAATGATGGGGATGTAAAGATAGTTCTTTATATCCTGGCTGAAAGTGTTGCTGCAAGACTTCGTGAGAATGGATTCCGCTGCAGGGTGGTGGAGATAAGTGTGCGGGATAATGAGTTATTCTCGTTTACCCGTCAGAAAAAGATAGACCACGCAACGAATATCACCGGAGAGATAGCGGCATACGCTTATCAGATAGTTAAGGAGAATTACCATTGGCAGAAACCAATCCGGAGTGTCGGAGTCAGAGGAGCAGACCTCGTAACAGACAGCATAGACAAGAGGAGGCGGGACAATGAGTTATAGCAGACAGATAGACCTTGCAGACAGGGAACAGCTGACATCAAAACAGCAGCGTATCTATGAATGTATTATAAGATACCAGCGGCTGCATGGGTTCGTACCAACAATCAGGGAATTATGCGGTATGTCGGGTTTAGCATCCACATCAAGCATATATGGACATTTGAAAAATTTAGAGAGAAAAGGCTATATTGCAAGGAAGACGGAATCTTCCAGAGCAATAGCAATCTTGTAAGGAGGTGATTACATTGAGTGATAAGGTATATGTCGATGTACTGACAGAGTTTTCAAAGGACGGACTGCTTATCCCCAAAGAGATTACATGGGAAGATGGCAGAAAGTATGAGATAACACGAGTAAAAGATAAACGCAGGGCTGCCAATACCAAAGCTGGGGGCGTGGGAGAACGCTATACCTGTGTGGTGGATGGAAAGGAAATATTTCTTTTCTACGAAGATAACAACATGTGGTTTATGGAAAGAGCCGGAGCCTGATGTGCTTATGTGCTGACAACAAAAGCACATAATATATCAGTTAGCTTATAGATCAGCATCGCTGGGGAATGGAATACCATTCATCGGAACTCCCGGCACAAGGCTTGCAAAGGTGATTTCCCTTTCCTTTACGAGTACAAAGTTGTAGGTAATGATGATTTTGTATGAATAAGGAGCGAACTGAATTGAACAAAGAGTTAAAGATTATAGAGATTAGATGTAAGAAGTGTAACAAGCTGATGATGAATTATTATCTGAGTGGAGATGATTCTATGATTGCATTACAGAATATTGGAATTAAGTGTGACAGGTGCAAGCGAGTCATGATACTCAAGAAATATACAGAAGGCATAATGAAAGAACAGTCAGAAAGCAGTTCTTTCAGAATATAACATAGAAACAAAAAAATTGAATTACAGCCCACCTGATAAGGGCACATCGTAAGATGGAAGCACCAGAGACGCAGGGGAAACGAACAGTATCTAGGATACTGGTTTCCTCGTGCGTCTTTTTTGTATGTGTAAATTAGGTGGATGCAGATTTCCTTCTTGTTCGTTTCCAGGGGCGGCAAGGAGGAATATATGTACTACGATATTAAAGAAAGCGGAAAGAGATTATCAGAGTTAAGAAAAATGAAGGGATTAACACAACAGCAGGTTGCAGATGAGCTTGGAATAGATGTAGATACTGTGCGAAAGAACGAACAGGGAAGAAGAGGATTATCCATAGATACCGCCAGCATGTATGCTGAATATTATCATTCAACAATTGACTATATAACACATGGTAAAGAAAGCAGTAATGATGAAGTTACTGCAATGTTAGCAGAATATCCGGAAGAGGTTAGAAACAAGGCAGCTAAATTATTAAAGAACATTCTTGATACATTAGCAGAATAAAATTAGGACTCAGAGTACCAGCGACTGGGCGGATTGAGCCCACGACTGGCAGCTTGTACTAAGGTAAGATAAACATGTGCTAAGGAACAGCACACCACGAGAGTGGAGGCGCCAATACTCTCCAATACAAATCAGAATGTAAAGGAGATTAATTAGATGAATAAGTATAACGGAACAT
Organism: [Bacteroides] pectinophilus; assembly: GCA_025146925.1. Classification (NCBI taxonomy): domain Bacteria; kingdom Bacillati; phylum Bacillota; class Clostridia; order Eubacteriales; species [Bacteroides] pectinophilus. The sequence goes on from CP102260.1 coordinate 878,108, forward strand.
ATATGTATGAAGGACTTTTATTTATTAAGTCCATGATGAGCTTTAACAATGTAATGAAGCAGGCTGTAGAAGATCAGGCATATGCATTTAAGGTTGGAATTGAGTGTAATGATGTTGCTGTGGATGATGGTGTTTCAACATCTGTTGACAGAGAGCAGATGCGTAATCTGATTGAAAAGTTAGAGACTGGGAAATACGCTGTGCTGGTTGTAGAAGATATATATGACATTACTCGTAATCCAGAGGATTTGATGGCGATGATGGACAGAATCAACAATCTGGTTGTCACAATTTTTGATCTTGGCACGATGAGTGCGAGGTATAACAACCATGCAGTTGAGTGTTAGGACAGTCAGGAAGTATTCCTATATCGTCTATCCTTCAGAAGTTGTGGTATATGATGACTGTGGCAACGCAGTTGTCAAATGCCCGACTGAACAGGAAGCAAAGGAATATATAAGGAATCTGGAAAGTGAGGCAAAGGATGATGACATATGATATTTATGCAGTTGGCGATGCGTTAAGAACTATAAGAAATAAGCTGGGATATACCCAGAATAATATGGCTGAGAGGCTTGATGTCAGTTATATTCACTATTCTCAGATAGAGCAGGGAAGACATCGTATGAGTTTGGAACTTATGATGAAAATTGTATCTGAATTTGGCATTGAACCAAATACGTTGCTTGGGATTGATAATAGCAAGAAAGAAGATGCGGTTTGTGAAATAGAAAACAGAATAAAAATGTTTAAGCCTAAAGAACAGGAGTACTTAACATCTGCTTGCTTGATTTTTATAGATGGCTATGAAGCCAGAAAGGAAGTGGTTTAGGATGAGAAGAGCAGGAAGAAAGAAAAAGCCACTTGTAGTACAGCCAATTAAATGTGTAGTGATGCTTTCTTCTGATGAGGAACATGATTGTATTGTTGCAGAGAAAAAGGAGAATAAGCAGCTTAATAGAATAATGGAGTTTGCGGATAATAATAATCTGATTCCAATGAAAATATTTCGGAGAGGAATATTCGGAAGACGATTGAGTGATGAAGTTTTTTATAAGGCAGTAAGGTACATGAGGGCAGGTAAGGCGGATGCTCTTGTTGTGACAAATCTTGATGCTATATCAGATGGAGTTGCAGATTCATATTTAAAGGTTGGTATAGTCAGAGAGGCAGGATTTAGATTATTCAGTGTTGATGAAAAAGAACCTAAATTATATTTATATGAACCTCCAAAGCGAGGTGATATACAGTGAAAATAATGAGAAATACGATTATCTGGGCGGAGTTGAAGAGTGGAATTAAGCATATACAAGCAGGGCAAAGACCTTGTATTGTTGTAAGTTGTGATAAGGCAAATAGAAACGCACCAGTATATACAGTTATCCCAGGGACAACTAATTTGGGGAAAAATCATATTCCGGTCCATTTTGAGATTGATCCTAGAGATATAAAGGGATATCTGAAATGTACAACAATGTTTCTGCCTGAGCAGATAATAACAATAGATAAGAGTCAGATAATACAGACTGCTGGAATCATCACGAATACAGAGGCAATAAAGTTGATTGATGAGATGCTGATACGGCAATTACAGATTGGAGAGTATGATGGAAGATGAATTGGAAATGGAATCAGTTACATCAAGTCAAGATATTCCAGTTTGGAAAAGGTATTTACTTACGATACCAGAAGCATCTCAATATTATCATATTGGAGAAAAGAGATTAAGACAGATGATTGATATTTATCCAAATGGAGAATTTTATCTGATGGTGGGAAATAAGGTTCTGATTAAAAAGTTGCAATTTGAGCAGTTTCTTATGGATTCGAGCGTAATTTAAAATATTAGTAGAAAAGGGGGCACAAATGTGGTACAATAACCATGCTAGGGCTCTCTTTTTTGAAAGGAGACATATAGATGAGTGAAAAAAGACGAGATAATCGTAATAGAATTCTTCACGAAGGAGAGTACCAACGAGCAGATGGAAGATATCGTTTCAGATGTGTTGACAGTCATGGAAATGAAATCAACATATATAGTTGGCGTTTAGACCATAATGATCCTATACCGAAGGGAAAAAAGATGGAGCTTTCTCTTAGAGAAAAGGAAAAACAGATTGAACAGGATATGTTCAACGAACTTGTTCCGAAGGGTGGAGGACTTACTGTATTAGAGTTAGTAGAAAAGTATGTGGGTCTTAAAATAGGTGTCAGACAGAGTACTTATGCCGGGTATAAGACGGTAATAAATCTGCTGAAAAAAGATGATTTTGGTAAGAAGAGAATTGATAAGGTTAAATTATCAGATGCGAAAGCATGGCTGATTAAACTTCAGAGAGTGGATAAGAAAGGGTATAGCTCAATTCATACAATACGTGGAGTTCTAAGACCAGCATTTCAGATGGCAGAAGAGGATGATTTGATTCGTAAGAATCCATTTGGATTTGAACTGGTTAATGTAATTGTGAATGATAGTGTACGAAGAGAGGCAATTACTAAGAGGCAGGAGAGAGAATTTCTTCGATTTATAAAAGAGGATTCACATTTCTGCAAGTATTATGATGCAATTTTCATTTTGTTCAATACAGGACTTCGTATATCAGAGTTTTGTGGACTTACAAAATCAGATTTAGACTTTAAAAACAAGAGAATAAAGGTAAATCACCAATTACAAAGAACAAGCCAGATGCAATATATCATTGAAAAGCCTAAGACGGAAAGTGGTGAGCGATATGTTCCTATGTCGGACGAGGTGATGGCTTGCTTTAAAAGAATCTTGGCTAACCGGGTTAATCCAAAGGTGGAACCTATGGTGGATGGCTTGACAGGATTCCTGTTTCTTGATAAGAATGATATGCCTATGGTAGCATTGCATTGGGAAAAGTATTTTCAACATATCAGGGAGAAATACAACAGTATATATAAGGTTCAAATGCCTGTTGTTACACCTCATGTATGTAGGCATACGTTTTGTTCCAATATGGCTAAGTCAGGGATGAATCCTAAAATGTTACAGTACATTATGGGGCATTCAGATATAAGTGTCACAATGAATACTTATACACATGTAAAATTTCAAGATGCACAGGAAGACTTCCAGAAGGCAATCAATGCATAGTGACGAAAGTAATATGTGGAAGAATGAGAGTTTTGTCAGTAATTATGCGATTTCCCAATTTCTTACCTGTCGTTTCCCAACGGCAGAAAAGCCTTTGGTACAGATTTGAAATTTACCAAAGAATTTACCAAAATTGCTGACAAAAATATGCCAAGATATGCAAAGATATGCCAAGATAAGGTGAAAATAAAGAAAGGTAAAAAGGCTTGAAAAGCCCGAAAATAAAGGAAATATGGGAAAAATCAAAATATTATTTGTCTGCCACGGCAACATCTGCCGCAGCACCATGGCCCAGAGCATCTTCACTTATCTGGTGAAGCAGGCAGGGCTTGAGAATGATTTTGAGATTGAGTCAGCGGCGACAAGCCGTGAGGAGATTGGGAATCCGCCACATTACGGCACAGCAGCAAGGCTGAGAGAGGCGGGAATTCCGCTGGTGTCACACAGGGCTGTCAGGATGACAGAGGAAGATTACGATTACTACGATTATCTGATAGGAATGGACAGTGCTAATATAAAAAATATGCAGCGTATTGCGGGTGGTGACCCGGATGGTAAGCTTCATAAGCTGATGGAATATGCAGGCAAAGGGGCAGCAAGGGATGTCGCAGATCCGTGGTATACGGGAGATTTTGAGGCAACCTACAGGGATGTTACGGCCGGGTGCAAAGGCCTGTTAGAATGTCTGAAAAAAGATAATAAAATTTGATATTTTCTTAACAAAATAACTTTGTTAAGAAAATAACTTAATTAATTTAAGGAAAATGATAGAAATTCTGTAATAACACTTGATAATTTCTCAAAAAGCAAGTACTATTTACATAGACGTGTTATTAGATTTTGAGGAGGAGACAGGTTATGGCAGATCACGTAATTAACGAAGCAAAAAGGTGTCTTAACTGCAAGAAGCCAATGTGCAGAACCGGATGTCCGATTAATACACCTATTCCACAGATGATACATGAATTCCTGAACGGGGGAATCACAGAAGCAGGTAAGATGGTATTTGAGAACAATCCGCTCTCTATAATATGCTCACTTGTCTGCGACCACGAAGCACAGTGCGAAGGACATTGCATAAGAGGAATTAAGGAAAGCCCTGTACATATAAGCAGCATAGAGAATTATATTTCAAGCAACTACTTTGACAAGATGGAGATTGTAAGAGATCCGCTTAAGAACAAGAAGGCAGCAGTAATCGGTTCCGGTCCTGCCGGAATTACAATAGCAACAATACTTGCCAAGAGGGGATATGATGTGACGGTATTTGAATCACGTGAGAATATCGGTGGTGTATTAAGATACGGTATACCGGAGTTCAGACTCCCTAAGTCAATCCTTGACAATTATCGCAAGAAGCTTTATAAGCTCGGCGTAAGATTCCGTCCGAACACAACAATCGGTGGTGCAATAAGTGTTGATGATCTGTTCAGGGATGGTTATCTTGCGGTATTCATCGGAACGGGAGTGTGGAGGCCTAACTCACTGAATATTAAGGGTGAGAGCCTTGGTAATGTGCATTTTGCAATTGATTACCTTGTTAACCCGGATTCATATGATCTTGGCGAGAAGGTAGCAATAATCGGAGCAGGCAACTCCGCAATGGACGTTGCACGTACAGCACTCCGTAAGGGGGCAAGAGAGGTTACTGTATATACGCACAGCGAGAAGGTTCGTGCAAGCGTAAGAGAAGTTGAATATGCACAGATTGACGGTGTTAATTTTGAGTATTGCAAGTCACCTGTAGAGCTTACTGACAAGGGACCTATATTTGCAGACATCATTATTAATGAAGATGGCGAGAAGATGGTACAGGCGGGAACAGAGAAGCTTTATCCGGCTGATACAACATTTATCGCGGTAAGTCAGGGACCTAAGGATAAGATTGTGTCTACAACGCAGGGAATTGATGTTAACCAGAGAGGTCTTATCACAGTTGATGAGAATGGTAAGACTACGAGAAATGGTATCTTTGCAGCAGGCGATGTTGTTAACGGCGCTAAGACGGTTGTTGAGGCTGTTAAGTTCTCTAAGGCAGTTGCTGATGCGATGGACGAGTATATGCAGACACTGTAATTGAAGGATATTTTATTTAATTGAACAGACTGAGTTGAATAAGCTGAGCCCCGGCCTGGCAGGTATTAATAATTCCTATGAATAATATCTGTCATTCCGGGGCTTTTAATTAGTTTTGTCAGCTATATACCGGTTTTGCAAATGTATTTCATGACCATGCATGCAGTCCGTCTGCCTACAGATTCCTGTATTCCTGTGGTGTCACTCCATATACACGCTGAAATGCCCTGTAGAATGTACGGCTTGAATTAAAGCCGCTTGCATAGCCGATATCAGTCACGGTCATATGTGTATTCTTGAGAAGATGCGCGGCATGTTCTGAACGGCATCGGCCGAGATACGCAGGGAATGATTCGTGTATCTTATCAGAAAAAATATGTGAAATGTAGAATTTGTTAAGACCGAGGTCATGCGCGATTGTGTCAAGCGACATGTCTTCTTTAAAATTATCTGCGATGTACTCGATTAACGTATGGCAGATATCTACAGAATCGCCGGTCTCCACGGAACTCTGCATCGTAAGCAGCGGCATGATGCATCCGAGGATTATATGCATGTAGCCCTGGGCAATCCGGAAGTCACGTCCGTTGGCGCAGCAGTCGAGAATGTGGTCAATTGCATAGGTACATTCATGTGGAATTGTATCCTTTGTAAGAACAGGTACTTCAGGCCTTCGGCGTGAAAGTTCATTTATATAGCCACCGGCAAATTCAGGATTGAATATCATAAGTATTGCCTCGGATTCACCAAGACTTTCAGTGCTGTGTGGCCGGTTTGGAAATGCAACAGACAGATCTCCGGCATTAAGCACATAGGAATTATCATCGATAGTGACGCGAAGCTGCCCGCTTTTTACGTAGATCATCTCGACCTGCCGGTGAAGATGAAGCGGATATGTGTTATTTAGTGTGGTTGTTACGCTATATTCTTCTTCACGATTCTGATAAAATGCACTCATATATAGTCCTCCGGTCTGTGAGATAATGATACTGACATCATTATAATACACAAAATGCATATTAACAATATATGACATAATGAACATTCACGTTGGCATGCAAAAAATGTGTCCGTGTTTTATATTAAAATTAATTTAAATGATTCATGAAGGCACTATTTTGAAATCACAGATATAAGGAGAGCAGCATTATGAGTATTGTAAATCAGAATTTTACCATAAGATATAATTTTGACAGTATGAAGCCACAGAGTATGTGGAATGCCGATCTTGGTGACAGATATTCTAATCCGGTGCTGTATGCGGATTACTCAGATCCTGATGCCATAAGAGTTGGTGAAGATTATTTCATGATTGCGTCGAGCTTCTGCAATTCACCGGCACTGCCAATCCTTCATTCAAGGGATATGGTGAACTGGAAGGTTATTAATTATGTGCTTAAGCATGTTCCTGAAGACAGGTATGATGAACCTGTCCATGGCTGTGGAGTATGGGCACCTGCAATAAGATATCATGAAGGAATCTATTATGCGTGTTTTCCGATGCCGGATGAAGGCATATATATGAGCACAACAACTGACCCATGGGGTGAATGGTCAGAGCCTGTCAATATAAGACCGGGAGCGGGCTGGATTGACCCATGTCCGTTCTGGGATGAGGACGGAAAGGCATACCTTGTTGCAGGAGTTGCAAAGAGCCGTATCGGATATAAAAGCGTGCTGCATATGGTTGAGATGCAGCCGGACGGAATGGGGCTCATTGGGGAAGAGGTAAAAGTCTTTGATGGCAATCTCAATGACCAGATTACGATAGAAGGCCCGAAGCTTTATAAGCGCAATGGCTGGTATTATATATTTGCACCGGCTGGCGGTGTAAAGACCGGATGGCAGACGGTGCTGCGTTCACGCAATATATTCGGACCATATGAGTACAAAGTAGTTATGCGTCAGGGTGATACTCCTGTTAATGGCCCTCATCAGGGAGCGTGGGTTGACACTGTAACAGGTGAGGACTGGTTTATTCATTTTCAGGATGTATATGCAGCAGGAAGAATTACGCATCTTCAGCCTATGCACTGGGAGAATGACTGGCCGGTTATCGGAATAGCCAAGAATGGCAATGATTACGGAGAACCGGTACTTGAGTACAGAAAGCCTGATGTAGGTGATGTTGAGACTGCTGTATGTGAGCCGGATTCATCCGACAGCTTCTGCAGTAAGAATCTCGGACTACAGTGGCAGTGGAATGCCAATTATGACAAAAAATGGTATTCGTGTACAGAACGTGGTCTCATACTTAATGCAATGTTCAAAGAGGCTGACAGACCTCTCGGAGATGTTCGCAACCTGCTGCTGCAGAAGTGGCCGGCACCGGAATTTACGTGCATAACGAAGATTGATGTTACAGGAATGAAGGAAGGTGACACGGTCGGAATTATTTCAATGGGAATGCTCTATGAAGGGCTTGCATTGACAAAGAATGCTGCCGGATTTGGTGTTAGTGTAACAGAAGGTATGCAGCATTTTGATAAGGAGAAGGCAATAACTGACGAGCAGACCAAGACGGTTGCACAGCTTGCTGCAGCTGAATGTGCAGATGGTGTATGGTTTATGTATAAGGTCGTAAGGACAGGATACAGGGATATCAGCGAAGAAGAGAAACATACTCCGGTGGAGATGCTGGGTCTGTATTACAGCGTTAACGGCACTGATTTTGTCAAATGCATATCTGCTGAATCTAAAGCAGGCCGCTGGGTTGGCGTCAAGAATGGCATATACTGCATAAGCGATAACGATGACGGCGGCTGTGTTACTGCAAAATATGTCAAATATATAAAAAACGATAACATTTAATTTGCTTGCAAATGAGCTGTGAATATGCTAACATAAGCATATTAATGGTAAAAGCCGTGAAGGCTCTTGAGCAGAAGTGGATTATCCCTTTGATGCGGGTGATACCGATTAGTATATCCGTCCCGGCATATATCATTTTACTGATATGTGCCGGGACTTTTTAATTTGATGGAGGTAGAGATGGCAAATATTATTTCTGACGAAACAATTGATTATGTTGGAATTCTTGCTAAACTGGAACTTTCGCCTGAAGAGAAGGAAGAGGCGAAGAAGGATATGGGAAGGATGCTCGATTATGTAGATATGCTTAACGAACTTGATACATCAGGTGTGGAGCCTATGTCACATGTGTTCCCTGTTAATAATGTATTCCGTGAGGATGTTGTTACTAATGGTGACGACCGTGATAATATTACAGCCAATGCACCGCAGAAGAAGGATGGAGCATTTATGGTACCTAAGACATTTGTCTAAGACAATTGTCTAAGACATTCGCCTAAGACAATTGTCTGATTATTTTAAATATATGATTTGGAGGATATAGACGTGGATTTGATGAGTCTGACAGCCGTAGAGCTTGGCAGAAAGATAAAAGCCAAAGAAGTTACCGTCAGGGAAGCAGTCCTTGCGGCATATGACAAGATTGATGAGAAGGAAGCTGAACTTAACTGTTACGTTACAACAACGAAGGAAGCAGCACTTGCTAAGGCGGATGAAGTTCAGGCTAAGATTGATGCGGGTGAACTTACAGGACCTCTTGCAGGTGTGCCTGTTGCAATTAAGGACAACATGTGTACCAAGGGAGTGCTTACGACATGCGGTTCCAGAATACTTGAGAATTTTGTGCCTACATTTACGGCAGAAGCAGTAATTAACCTTGAGAAGGCAGGTGCTGTAATTCTCGGTAAGACTAATATGGATGAGTTTGCGATGGGAAGTACGACGGAGACATCGCATTACGGAGCAACTAAGAATCCATGGAATACAAAGCATGTTCCGGGCGGTTCATCAGGCGGTTCAGCTGCAGCAGTTGCAGCTGATGAGTGCAGCTTCGCACTTGGTTCAGATACAGGTGGTTCTATAAGACAGCCGAGCTCATACTGCGGCGTTACGGGTATGAAGCCTACTTACGGAACAGTATCAAGATACGGACTTATTGCCTATGGTTCTTCTCTTGACCAGATAGGACCTATAGCTAAGGATGTTACGGACTGTGCAGCAATACTTGAAACGATTGCATCATATGATCCTAAGGATTCAACATCAATCAGGAGAGATGATTATGACTTTACATCAGCACTGGTTGATGATGTTAAGGGGATGAAGATAGGAATACCGAAGGATTATCTTATCGAAGGGCTTAATCCTGAGGTTAAGGCAGCGATTATGAATGCTGCACATAAGCTTGAAGAAAAGGGTGCTGTTGTTGAAGAATTTGACTTAAGTCTCGTAGAATATGCGATTCCTGCATACTATGTAATTGCATGTGCTGAGGCAAGTTCTAATCTCGCAAGATTTGACGGTGTTAAGTACGGATACCGTACACCTGAATATAATGAGCTCCACGAGATGTACAAGAAGACACGTTCAGAGGGATTCGGACCTGAGGTTAAGAGAAGAATCATGCTCGGTTCATTTGTATTAAGCTCAGGATATTATGATGCTTATTATCTTAAGGCACTCCGTACAAAGGCGCTTATAAAGCAGGCATTTGATAAGGCGTTTTCTAAGTATGATGTAATTCTCGGACCTGTTGCACCTACAACTGCTCCTGAGATAGGTTCATCACTTGCAGATCCTATCAAGATGTACCTTGGAGATATTTATACAATCTCTGTTAACCTTGCAGGTCTTCCGGGTATCAGTGTTCCGGGGGGATTTGATTCAAAGGGTCTTCCTATCGGTGTGCAGATGATTGGCAACTGTTTTGAAGAGAAGAAGATTATCAGGACTGCATATGCATTTGAACAGTCTCTGAAGGCAGAGAGAATATAGGAAAGGGGCCAATACAATGAGAGAATACGAAACAGTCATTGGACTTGAGGTCCACGTTGAACTTGCAACTAAGACAAAGATTTTCTGCGGATGCTCAACTGCTTTCGGTGGAGCACCTAATACACATACATGTCCGGTATGTACAGGCATGCCGGGTTCACTTCCTGTACTGAATAAGCAGGTAGTTGAATATGCTATGGCAGTAGGGCTTGCTACGAACTGCGCAATAACACAGAACTGCAAGTTCGACCGTAAGAACTATTTTTATCCGGATAACCCACAGAATTATCAGATATCACAGCTCTATTACCCAATATGCCGCAACGGACATGTAGATATTGAAGTTGACGGAGTTAAGAAGAGTATCGGAATCCATGAGATTCATATGGAAGAGGATGCGGGTAAGCTTATACATGATGAGTGGGAAGATTGCTCACTTGTAGACTTCAACAGAAGCGGTGTTCCGCTTATTGAGATAGTATCAGAGCCTGATATGCGTTCGGCAGAGGAAGTTATTGCATATCTTGAAAAGCTCAGAATGACAATACAGTATCTTGGTGCATCAGACTGTAAGATGCAGGAAGGCTCTATGAGAGCCGATGTCAACATTTCCGTAAGGGAAGTGGGAGCAGCCGAATTTGGTACGCGTACTGAGATGAAGAATCTTAACTCATTCAAATCAATCGCAAGGGCAATTGAGGGTGAGCGCAACAGACAGATAGAGCTTATTGAGGATGGCAAGAAGGTAGTTCAGGAGACACGCCGCTGGGATGATGCCAAGGAGTCTTCATATGCTATGCGATCTAAGGAGGATGCACAGGACTACAGATATTTCCCTGAGCCTGACCTTGTACCTATAGTTATAAGTGATGAGTGGATTGCAAGGGTTAAGTCTCAGCAGCCGGAATTCAGAGAAGAGAAGAAGGCAAGATATCAGGAGGAGTTCGGTCTGCCTGAGTATGATGCAGATATTATCACGGGAACAAAGCATCTTGCAGATATATTTGAAGAGGCAACCAAGATCTGTGGCAAGCCTAAGAAGGTATCTAACTGGATTATGGGCGAGACAATGAGACTTCTCAAGGAGAAGGAGATGGATCCTGAGGATATCACATTCGCACCTGAGAACCTTGCTAAGATAGTTAATCTTGCCGATGCGGGAACAATCAATAATACGGCTGCTAAGGAAGTGTTTGAAGCTGTATTTAACGACAATGTCGACCCTGATGTTTATGTTGAAGAACATAAGATGAAACAGGTTAATGATGAGGGCGCATTGAGAGAGGCTATTGAGAAGGTTATAGCTGAGAATCCACAGTCTGTTGATGATTACCATAATGGTAAGGAAAAAGCAATTGGATTTCTTGTTGGACAGACTATGAAGGCTATGAAGGGTAAAGCTAATCCTGCAATGGTTAACCAGATATTAAAGGAATTGCTCTAATATATGAAAAATGATTTACTGACTATTGGAAGTTTTACTGTGCATGGATATGGTCTGATGATAGCAATTGGCGTTATTGCTGCTTATATGATGGCGGAATATCGTGCCAAAAAGAAGAATATGGATCCGGATAATGTCTTTTTACTTGTCATATGGGCACTTGTATCAGGATATATCGGTTCTAAGCTTCTGTTTATAATTACTATCCTTCCGGATGTTTTTAAGGATCCTTCAATCCTTAAGAATGTCTGGGAAGGCTGGGTTGTATATGGTGGAATTATTGGCGGCGTAATCGGAATCATGATTATGTGCAGAGTTAAGAAACTGGATTTTTGGCAGTATATAGATCTTACAGCTCCGTCAATGGCACTTGCACAGGGATTCGGACGTATCGGATGTCTGCTGGCGGGCTGTTGTTACGGAAGACCTGCAACGTCAGCGTTTGCAATTACATTTCATAATTCGGCATTTGCACCTAATAATATTGCACTTGTACCTACACAGATAATATCTAGCGGACTTGATTTTGCTAATGCATTCGTGCTTCTCTGGCTTGATCGTAAGAAAAAATGTGATGGACAGATTATGGCATTATATCTGATGTTCTACAGTGCCGGCAGATTTGTGCTTGAGTATTTCAGGGGTGACCTTGAACGCGGAAGCGTTGGAGTGCTGTCAACGTCCCAGTTTATATCGGTATTTACATTTATACTTGGTGTGGTCATATTCGTGGCGAGAACACGTTTATGTGATAAGAATAAGTGATGGAAGGAGGTGAAGGCGGGTGTTTGGATTTGGTAAATCATCTAAGCCAAGGGCAGCAGTATTTGTAGACTATGAGCACTGGTTCTATGGATATCATAATAATTTCCATATGAGACCTAACTTTGAGGAGTGGATTCAGGAACTTAAGAATGAATATGACATTGATGAACTTCATGTGTTTGGAGATTTTTCAGAGCGTCAGATAGGAGCGGAGCTTCCTGAACTTCAGAGAATTACGAATAATAACGTGACTCATACTGCAAGTGATAAGCTTGGTGTGGACAAAGATTTTACGGATGTAATAATACTTGACCATATTTACAGAAGTGCAGCAAAGAAGAAGAGTGCAGATGTATATGTGCTGTTTACAGGGGATGCACATTTTACATGCGTTGTGGATTATTTAAAAGAACTTAATAAAAAAGTAGTTATTTACGGAGTTAAATTCGGCTTCAGCAATGCACTGAAGTCAGCAGCAACAAGTTATGTAGAGATGCCAAGACAGATTCAGGTTAAGAATCATTATAATGACCTGATTCTTGCAAGTCTTGATAAGCTTCGCAGAAAGCCGGGCAAGACACCTTCATACTGGAGAACCATAGACAGCGTTGCCAAGTATAACAGGGTTCCGGAAGACAGGGTTAAGAAGGCGCTTGATGGCCTTATAAGCCAGAAGTACATCAGCCAGACTACAAAAACAGATGCTAGGGGAGAGAAAATTTCACTCCTTACGGTTGACTGGGATAAGCTCAGCCAGGATGGAATATGGCAATAATTATATTGTCTGGGGGTTACTTATATGAGGATAGAAAAAAGAAGAACAAAGAGAATTGATGTTGATGTTACAGTTTCGTTAAGGCAGCTGGGGGATAGCTTTGTATCAGGATATTCATCAGATACGGTGGATGTGCATGTTATTGACATATCAAAAGGTGGAATAGCATTCGAGTCTGATTATGATTTTAAAATTAATTCTTACTATGATACTATAATCACACTTGCCAATAAGGAATCATTTGAGGCGGTGATAGAAGTGCTCCGCAAAGATGTTCACGGAGCGAATAACGTATATGGCTGCAGATTTGTCGGAATTAATGCTGATGACCAATTTAAGATTGATGTGTATCAGCTGCTTCATGACAATGGCGAAGCACAGTAGCAGCGTGGCCGTGAGTGGAAGGAAAACCAGCGGTCTGCAGATATAAAATACTGCCATACAGGATACAAGCAGATGTCCTGTATGGCAGTATTTTATTGTTTTGTTATATATTTTTCTTCAAAGCTCGAAGATGGCATCGGTCTGTCATAATAATAACCCTGTATCTTATCACATCCAAGTTCCATTATGCGCTGCCTTTCACGTTCGGTCTCAATGCCTTCACATATTATGTCGAAACCTATACTCCTGAGTATATTGATGATTCCTGAGAGAAGAATCACTCCTTTGTCATTATCAAGGCACTGCCTTGCAAAACTGCAGTCAAGCTTGATTGTGTCGGCAGGCAGAGTGGCAATAAGACTGAGTGAGGAATATCCGGAGCCAAAGTCATCAACATCAATGGTAAATCCATGCCTGCGTAGTTCTCTTGCTGTATCGTCTATAAAGTCAACAGATTCAATAAAAGTTGTCTCTGTTATCTCAAGCTCTATCAGGCGGGATGGAATATCATACTTCTTCTGGAGGGCAAGTATCTTATCAATAAGCCCGGGCTTTAGAAACTGTATTCTTGATATATTGAGTGAGACGGGTTTTACATTGCCGCCGTTATCAATCCATCTGCGTATGTCAGCAAATGTCTTCTCCATGATTATATCATCAAAATCACCAATGATGCCTGTGCGCTCAAGAACAGGAATGAACTCACCGGGAGATATAATGTTGCCGTCCTTGTCGGCTATGCGTCCTAAAGCTTCTGCACCGATAAATTCGCCGGTAGAGGCTGAACACTTAGGCTGGTAATATACATACACACTGTCACGTTCACGTGCACTCTGGAATTCATGTGTAAGCCTCATTACATTGGATGAATCCTTATATGCGTTGGAATCAAATATGCCGCATGTCACACTCAGGTTACCTTTGAAGCACTTCTTGGCAAAGTGAGCCTTATCACATGCTGAACGTATTCCTTCTGAATTGTCCTCAATGATATAAAGCCCTGTATACACATGAAAATATATATTAGGATAACGCTTCTGGATATATTCAGTAAACTCTGTATTCATGTTTGTTATGATTGCTACTTCTTCATCCTGCGATACATCACCTATAGCAATCAGCGACCTGAACTGATCGGCATAAGGGCGGCTTGCAAGTATGCATCGGGGATTGCCGCTGAAGAACTTCTCAGCCATCTCCTGTATAGTGCGGTTGCCTTCAGCCATTCCGTAAAGGTCATTAATGTATTTGAAATTGCTTAAATCAGTTGCTGTGACAGCATATCTGCAGTCCGGGTTATTCTTTAATATTTTATCAGCCTCGCGCAGGAAAAGGTGCAATGGCAATAGGTTGGTAAGATAATCCCTCTCCATATGAAACCTCCTGATGACACATTAACAGATGTGTCCTGTGATTCTGTATACACGGATTGTACTAAAATCAGTACAATTATCATGTTGTAATGATAGCACATTTTGCTTTGAATAACAACAGCTATGTGCTACAATTAGTTAGATAATTATCAGACTTCTCCAAAGCAGAAGAATTAACGAAAAGAGGTTTTTTGATGAAAAAGTTATTTGCACTTCTGTGGTTTTCGATAGTTATGCTTACAGCGGTTTGTGGATTGATTTTTTATACAGACAGCCGGAAGTCACAGCAAAGCAGTCAGAATAATGCGCAGGCTGCAATATATACCATGGCAGGCACCAAGCCAACACTTCCGCTTGCTCCTTCAGCACAGGTTAGAACGAAGCCTGCATCAGACAGGGGAGCTCTTGGAACAGATTATAAAGCTATGCAGGGAAGCGGCAAGTCGGTATCTGCTCCGGATTCATCACGTGCACCTGATGCTGAGCCGGCAACGGAAGCGGAATCAGCGAAGAAGTACACATTTACTGAAGAAATGTATCCGTATCGGGCAATGTTATCCAAAGAGCAGCAGGAGGTATACGATGATGTATATGCTGCAGCCGTAGAACGCAGGAGTGATTGTGCTGTTGGCGCAATGATAAGCCAGGATGCGCTGAATGATGTGATGACGGCCGTATATAACGACCACCCGGAGCTGTTTTATCTTGATACACAGTATTCGTATGAGTATTCCGGTTCAGGAAGAGTGTTGAAAGTTACACTTAAGTATAATGCCACAGCGGCGGATTATGAGAATTCACTTAAGAAGTTCAATGATGCGGCAGACGCGATAATTAAGGGGGCATCCGCACTTACTACAGCAGAGGATAAGGAAAAATATGTATACAATGCCATAATGGACAGTGTTAAATATAATGCGTCGGCACCGGTTAACCAGAGTGCATACAGTGCACTTGTTAATAAGGAGTCTGTGTGCGCCGGATATTCGCGGGCATTCCAGTACATTATGCAGAAGCTTGACATACCATGCTATCTGTGTACAGGATATTCCAAAGGAGGAGCACATGCGTGGAATATAGTAAAACTGGGTGATGCATATTATAATGCTGACATATCGTGGGATGATTCGCTTGGAGAGAGCGGAGGATATACTTACAGATATTATAATGTTTCTGATGAAAAGTTCTCTGTTGACCATACAAGAAAAGGTCTTTCGGTAAAACTGCCGAAGGCAGCAGGTGAATAACCTGTGCGCCTCCGGCAGTTTTGCTTTTGAATCTTAATGAATCCTAGCTGTATGTAATAAATGCGGTAAGCTTAAGAAAGCTGGGAAGTGCAGTTAGGGCATCTTACGGCCTTGACTGATATCTTGCTGCAGCAGTAAGGGCATTCCTTAGTGTCTGGTGCTGCCGGAGCATCTTTGTGGCCGAGGCTGCTTAGCTTGTTAAGAACCTTAACAAGCATGAATATTATGAAAGCCATAATGATAAAGTTAATAACTGATGTTATGAAAGCACCATATCTGATGTCAACACCACGGATTGTGAGCACCATGCTGCTGAAGTCAGTCTTGCCGAACAATCCGATGAATGGCGAGATTACATCGTTGGTAAGAGATGTAACAATAGCCTGAAAAGCTGCACCGATGATAACACCGACTGCCATGTCCATTACATTGCCGCGCAATGCAAATGCCTTGAACTCGTTTAAAAATTTTTTCATATGTCCCTCCATAAATAAAAATGAGATATTATGCTGTATAATATGATGATACAGTCAGCAAATTCTATTGTCAATACTACTTGAAATGTGGTAATATTATCTGTAGTGTTGATTAGATATTGAGTATTGTAATCGGATGTAATCCGATATTTATAAGAGGATAAAAGATGCGATTAACGATTGATACACATATGCATACAATTGCAAGCGGACATGCTTATAATACGATTGATGAGATGACACGTTCTGCTGCTGACAAGGGATTTACACATATTGCGATAACGGAGCATACGCCAAAGATGCCCGGCTCATGCGCTGAGATGTATTTTCATAATCTTCAGTCACTCCGCCATGAGAAGATGGGAGTGTACAGACTGTTCGGAGCGGAACTTAATATAATGGATTTTAAGGGCAGTGTGGATCTACCTGAACGTGTGTATAAAGAGCTTGATATTACAATAGCAAGTTTCCATACGCCGTGCATTAAGTCGGGAACAAGGGAACAGAATACAGCGGCTCTGATATCAGTTATAAAGAATCCGTGGATTAATATAGTAGGTCATCCGGATGACGGAAGGTATCCGGTTGATATGGAAGCGGTTGTTAAGGCTGCAAAGGAGAACAATACACTGCTTGAGCTTAATAATGCATCACTTAAGCCTGCCGGGCCAAGACCGGGAACCTGGGAGAATGACCGGAAGATGCTTGAACTGTGTAAGAGGTATAAGGCGCACATAACTATATCAAGTGATGCGCACATTGAGGAGGATATTGGTAATTTCCAGTATGCACTTCAGCTGATTGAAGAGATGGATTTCCCGGAGAGCCTTATAGCCGGAACGGATTATGATAAGCTTGTGGGATTCCTTAATATAGGGAAGAGTGGGAACAATGAATAAAAAGCTTGATACTGACGAAGTTAAGAACCTGTACAAAGCTGTTGTATCTTTGAAAAGTGAAGAAGAATGCATGGCATTTTTTGAGGATTTGTGTACTATTAATGAGATATTATCATTGTCGCAGAGATTTGAAGTTGCCGGACTTCTAAGAGAGCATTGGACATATCTTGACATTGCCCAGAAGACAGGAGCATCAACAGCGACAATAAGCCGTGTGAACAGAGCTCTCAACTATGGAACGGACGGCTATGACACTGTGCTTAACAGACTTAAGGCAGAAGAACGGGAATAACAGAATATAGAATATATATTAAGCAGACAAAAGGCTGCCGGAATGATTATAATCGTACGATTACAGTCATATCCGGTGGCCTTTTGCTCATTTTGCCATGTGTTTTATTATTGGTTACAGGCGAATCTGCTACATGAACAGATTACTTATTCTTGTCAGTATCCATCTCATCGATGATATTTTTCTTCATGTAAATGTCAAATATAAGCATTGATATAAATGCAAACTTCTGCAGATATTCACGCTCATGTTCATCCTCTATGTTCTCAAATGAGGCAGAAGCCTTCCTATGCTGGAAGAAAATATCTTTAGATACATTGGAAACCTGGTCCTTTTCAAGCTGATATACCTCCTTATATATCTTCTCAAGTGAAATAACATCATTATCTCCAAAGAAATCTTCTGTCATCGGAGTAAGCAGCTTCTGTATGTCTCCGATGGAAAGCATCTGCTTAAAGTAATAGATGAATGCCATGATATAGAGATGGTCGGAAGAATATTTCTTCTTGACCGGTGGGGGAAGAAGCTTATTCTTCGTGTAATTGTTGATCATTGTCTTGGTGAGAGTCTTATCGTCTTCGTAGCGCTTGATATCGCTCAGGTGCTCGTCCATAAATGTTGTTACCTGATCCATATAGAGATCTATGTTCGGAACTTCACCGGGTTTGATGTATGATAGCTGTGTAAGTTTGCGAAGAAGCGCACCTACAAAAGCCTTGCTGTCGAAAGATATGTCTTTGGAACCTGCAGGCGTACGTCCGGCAGATGTATTGGTTGTCTGGCTATCCTTATTATTATGCTTTTCAGCAGCCATTGTAATACCTCTTTTCTATTCTGCTGTGATATGGTTTTAATAGCTACATTATATAGTTTTGGTGAGCAAAACACAAGATAAATTTGCGTGACAATCTGTGATGGATGTAATATAATAAACATGTGTGGTAAGCCTCTGCGTTTGGCAGAGTTACAGACATGCCATAATAATATAAGATAATTGAAAGGATGGGGTTATTAACATGGGAATATTAACAAGATTTAAGGACATTATGGAAGCTAATATCAATGCACTTCTTGACAAGGCAGAGGATCCGGAGAAGATGGTAGACCAGTATCTTCGTAATCTGGAGAGTGACCTTGGCAAGGTTAAGGCTGAGACAGCAGCAGTTATGGCAGATGAAGCTAAGGCTAAGAGAGAGCTCGATAGCTGTAAGCAGGAGGTTGATAAGTATCAGGCATATGCAGAGAAGGCGCTTAAGGCAGGCAATGAGAGCGATGCCAGAGCATTTCTTGAGAAGAAGCAGTCAGTTGCCAGAAAGCTTGAGACTCTTCAGCAGAACTATGACCTTGCGACAGCTAATGCAACAAAGATGAGAGAGATGCATGATAAGCTTGTTAAGGATATCAACTCACTTAAGGAGAGAAGAGACGAGATTAAGGCTAAGGCAAATCAGGCTAAGGCCATGCAGGAGCATAATAAGATACGCAATAATGTGTCAGATACATCAAGTGCAATGGCAGGATTAGACCGTATGGATGAGAAGGTCAACAGAATGCTTGATGAAGCCAATGCAATGACAGAACTTAACCAGTCACAGGCTGACAGTGATATTGATAATCTTGCAGCTAAGTATGATTCAGAAGAGGCAGCTGCGGAGACATCCAATGCTGTGGATGATGAACTTGCGGCACTTAAGGCCCAGATGGGACTTTAATAGGAATCATCAGGAGGAAGCGGTAATATGGGATTGTTTGGCAACCAGCTGGCCAATGTGGTCGAATGGGAAGAATACAGGGATGATGTAATCTTCTGGAAATGGACTAACAAGGAGATTAAGAAGGGAAGCAGGCTTGTTATCCGTCCGGGACAGGATGCCATATTTATGTATAATGGTAAGGTTGAAGGCATATTTACAGACGAAGGAAGCTTTGACATAGAGTCAGATATTATTCCTTTTCTTTCAACGCTTAAGGGGTTCAAGTTCGGATTTAACAGTGGAATGCGTGCAGAGGTATTGTTTGTCAATACCAAGGAGTTCACTGTCAAATGGGGAACGAAGAATCCGGTGATGCTTGCATCACCTACACTTCCGGGAGGACTTCCGGTAAGGGCACATGGAACATTCAGCTTTAAAGTATCTGATTATATGTGCCTCATAGATACGATTGCCGGAGTTAAGAAGCAGTTTACGGTAGAAGATGTAAGAGAGAGAGTATCTTCATCACTTGATACGCTTCTTATGACATGGCTCAGTAAAGCAGGCAGCAGTGTGATTGAACTTCAGCAGAAGTCGATTGAGATTTGCGATGGAATTAAGGGTGACCTTGATATGGAGCTATTTAAGATTGGCATATCAATAACGAACTTTACAATGGCTCCGCTCTCATATACTGAGGAAGTTGCAAGAATGACTGATAAGGCAGCTGCACAGTCAATGGTCGGTGACATGAATAAGTACAGCCAGATAGCAGTGGCAGATTCACTTGGTAATGCAAGAGGTTCCAATGCCGGAGTTGATATGGCAGGTATGCAGATAGGCATGATGATGGGGCAGCAGATGGCTAATTCGATGGCAGCCGGCATGAATATGCAGAATAATTCCGGTGTTAGCGGACAGATGGGAACACCGTCTGCGGGACCTAAGTTCTGTCCTCAATGCGGCGCACCGGTCAGCGGAGCAAAGTTCTGCCCTGAGTGTGGAACGAAGCTTCAGTAGTGGATTTTAAGTATTATTATATTATTTAGGACGGTCGGACGGCAGTATAATCATGAGTATTTACGATACATTGAATGAACAGCAGAAACAGGGAGTCTTCACAACGGAAGGTCCTGTACTGATACTTGCGGGAGCAGGTTCGGGTAAGACAAGAGTACTTACACACAGGATTGCATACCTGATTGAGGAGCAGGGAGTTAATCCGTGGAACATTCTTGCAATAACATTTACCAACAAGGCAGCATCTGAGATGCGTGAGCGTGTTGATAAGGTTGTGAGCATGGGAGCAGAACATGTGTGGGTAAGCACATTTCACTCTATGTGTGTAAGAATTCTGAGAAGATATATAGACAGAATCGGATATGATACCAATTTTACAATATATGATTCGGATGACCAGAAGAGTATTGTAAGAGAGGCAATAAAAAAGCTGAATATCGACAGCAAGACTTTCAAGGAAAGAGCTGTGCTTAGCGCAATCTCAGCAGCTAAGGATAATCTTGAATCTCCGCAGGATATGCGGGAAGCGGCGGGAAGTGATTATAACCTTTCGACTATCGCCAGGATATATGATGAGTATCAGCGTGTACTTAAGATTAATAATGCTCTTGATTTTGATGATCTTATAGTTAAGACGGTTGAACTCTTCCTGACGGATGATGATGTGCTGGAATATTATCAGGACAGATTCCGCTATATAATGGTTGATGAGTATCAGGACACCAATACGGCTCAGTTCAGGCTTGTCAGCATTCTTGCCGGGAAGTATAAGAACCTTTGTGTCGTAGGTGATGATGATCAGTCAATCTATAAGTTCAGAGGTGCTAATATACATAATATCCTGAATTTTGAAGATGCATTTCCGGGGGCAACGGTAATCAAGCTTGAGCAGAATTACCGTTCAACCCAGAATATTCTTAATGCTGCCAATAATGTAATTGCCAACAATATCGGAAGAAAGCAGAAGACGTTGTGGACAGATAACGGTGACGGCGAAAAGGTGCATTTTACAACATATGATGATGCGTATGCCGAGAGCTATGGAGTAGCATCAACAATAAGCGCCAAGGTCACAGACGGCTGGAATTATAATGACTGCGCTATTCTTTACAGGACTAATGCACAGTCGAGAGCGCTGGAAGAGAAGCTTGTACAGTCTAATATCCCTTATAAGATATATGGCGGGGTTAATTTTTATCAGCGCAAAGAGATTAAGGATATTCTCGCTTATCTTAAGACAATTGATAATGGCAAAGACAGTCAGGCCGTGAAGAGAATTATAAATGTACCTAAGCGCGGTATAGGTGCTACAACAATTAACAAAGTCCAGGAGTATGCGGATGAGCGTGGAATAAGTTTTTTTGATGCGCTTATGAGGGCTGATGAGATTACCACTCTTGGAAGGTCAGCGTCAAAGCTTAAGCCGTTTATAACTTATATATGTGCACTCAGGGCTAAGGTACAGTCGCTGTCTTTGGAACAGCTTGTTGAGGATATGCTTGAGGAGATAAGGTACAGAGAATATCTTCTTGACGGAGATACACCTGAGGAAGTTGCAGCAAGGGAAGAGAATATTGATGAACTTATCAATAAGATTGTGACATATGAAGAGGAGTGCGAAGATGACAAGCCAACGCTGTCCGGATTTCTCGAGGAAGTTGCACTTGTTGCTGATATTGATAATCTTGATGAGAACAGTAATCACGTTATGCTGATGACGATTCACAGTGCCAAGGGACTTGAATTTCCGATTGTATTTATGACAGGAATGGAAGATGGGCTTTTTCCGAGCTATATGTCGATTGTGTCTGAGGACCGGGATGCATTGGAAGAAGAGCGAAGGCTCTGTTATGTCGGAATTACCAGAGCCAAGAAGGAGCTTTACCTTAGCAGTGCCAGAATAAGAATGGTGAGAGGAGAGACACAGTATAACAAAGTGTCCCGTTTTATCAAAGAGATTCCTGATGAACTGATGGCTGTGTCAGGTGAGACAAGCTTTGACAAGAGAAAAGAAAAGGCAGAAGAACCTAAACCGGCACACAGCAGGCGTGCTGCTTCATTTATGTCGACAGCATATT
Organism: [Bacteroides] pectinophilus; assembly: GCA_025146925.1. NCBI lineage: Bacteria > Bacillati > Bacillota > Clostridia > Eubacteriales > [Bacteroides] pectinophilus. The sequence continues at coordinate 900,555 of CP102260.1, forward strand.
CTTCAGCGATGGGCTCATATATAAGCAATGCAAGTAATGCCAAACCTAATACAAAGGTGGGATTCGGCAGGGAATTTTCTTCTGACATATTCGACCTTGAGAAAAAGAAAGGGCTCTCATACGGAGTTGGCGACCGTGTATTGCATGCCAGGTTTGGAATGGGAACGGTTGCAGGAATTGTTGAAGGTGCACGTGATTACGAAGTCAGTGTTGATTTTGATGAGTTCGGACGTAAGAAGCTCCTTGCAGGATTTGCCAAGCTGAAAAAATCATAAAATGTATTTTATAACCTAAAAAACAGTAGTAAAATAACAATGCGTTTGGTATACTATTCATATATTTTGTGGTGCATTCATTCTGATGAATGTTGCGGATTGGAGGACAAAGATGAATATTAATAAAATTGAAGATCTTGTATCACTCAGCAAGCTTGGAGATCTTATTCACAAGGGTGAGTTAGAACAGAAGAAGGAAGAAGAGAAGAAGTGCTGTAACGCAGTTGTTATTGCACTTGCAGTTGTCGGAGCTGTAGCAGCGATTGCTGCAATTGCATATGCTGTATACAGATACTTCACACCTGATTATCTTGATGATTACGAAGATGATTTTGAGGATGAAGACTTCGGAGATGAAGACTTTGAAGATGAAGAGGTTCCGCTTACTGAGAAGTAATTCAGACTGAGTTTGAACTGGACTGTTGCCACCGGTTGCAATAACTGGTGGCAATTTTTTAAGGAGGATGGAGGATAATCTAATGAAGAAAGAGCGTAATGAATTATTGGAGTTCCTGGCAGGAATGGCTATGCTTGTTGTGGGGCTTTATCTTCTTACAACACATGTTGATGTATCAATGGGATTCTTCGGTGGATACATAAGAATCGGTGGATGGCATATGTCAACGGGAATGACGGTTATACCATTTATAATAGGTGTTGTATGGTTGTTTGTTAATCCGGATTCATTTGCAGCAAAGCTGGTTGCCGGACTTGGAGTATTAATTATTCTTGCATGTATTATTATGTCTACAAGATTTTCAATGATAGGCGTATCACTCTATGAATGGCTTCTTATGCTTGTACTGATATTCGGCGGTGGCGGAATGGTTGCGAGAATTCTCTTTAAGACACCTAAGGGTTATAATGACAAGAAAAAAGATGGCAGGGATAAGTAATCAATGATGAAAAAAGGTGAAGTGTATACAGGAACAGTCGAGCGTGTTGACTTTCCCAACAAAGGAATTGTAAGAGTTGACGGTCAGGAAAAGCCGGTAATCGTGAAGAATGTTATACCGGGGCAGAAGGTAAGCTTTTCCATATGTAAGAGCCGTGGTGAAAGGTATGAGGGCAGGCTTCTTGAAGTTGAAGAGAAGTCTCCTCTTGAAAGTGTACCGGCATGTGAACATTTTGGTGTCTGCGGCGGATGCATTTTTCAGACAATGGATTACAATGAGCAGCTTAAGATGAAAGCATCCCAGGTTAAGAAGCTGCTGGATGATGTTATCAGAACGGATTATGAATTTGAAGGAATTAAGGCAAGCCCTGATGTTACCGGATACCGCAATAAGATGGAGTATACATTTGGGGATGAATTCAAGGACGGGCCTCTGGCACTTGGCCTTCACAAAAGAAGCAGCATGTATGACATTGTGACATGTGATGGCTGTCTTCTTGTTGATGAGGATTATGACAGAATTCTTAATTGTGTGCATGAACACATGTCTCGCGCCGGACTTCCGTTTTTCCACAAAGTTACCCATAAGGGATATCTCAGACATCTGCTTGTGAGAAAAGCAGTTAAGACGGGGGACATTCTGATTGATCTTATAACAACAACCCAGATGGAATACTCTCTTGATGCTCTTGCGGATGAATTGAAAGCACTTGACCTTAAAGGACATATTACAGGCTTCCTGCATACATATAATGACAGTGTCGCTGATGCTATCAAGAATGAGCGCACTGAGATTGTGTTCGGACAGGATTTCTTCTATGAGGAGCTTCTCGGACTCACATTCCGTATCACGCCGTTTTCATTTTTCCAGACCAATTCTCTTGGAGCGGAAGTTCTCTATTCTACTGCCAGAGAGTATATCGGTACAACGAAGGATAAGACTGTGTTCGATCTCTACAGCGGAACCGGTACAATAGCACAGCTTATGGCACCGGTGGCTAAGAAGGTAATCGGTGTTGAGATAGTTGAGGAGGCGGTTGTGGCTGCACGTGAGAATGCGGCACACAATGGCCTTACGCAGTGTGAGTTCATTGCAGGCGATGTACTGAAGGTCATTGATGACATCAAGGACAAGCCGGATATAATAATTCTTGACCCACCCCGTGACGGAATTCATCCTAAGGCACTTCCAAAGATTCTGTCTTACGGCGTTGACCACATCGTCTACATTTCCTGCAAGGCATCATCACTCGCAAGAGACCTTGTGACGATACAGGATATGGGTTACAGCGTGGAGAAAGCGTGTTGTGTGGATATGTTTCCTATGACTGGGAATGTGGAGACAGTTGTCTTGCTTTCCAAGGGTGAGGTCGACTCGAAAAAGATTCGGGTTGAGTTCTCTTTGGAAGATATGGATATGTCCGAATTTCAGGATGGGGCAACCTATCCGCAGATCAAGGAGTATGTGTTGGAGCATACCGGGTTAAAGGTATCCAACCTCTATATCTCACAGATTAAACGAAAATGTGGGATTGGGGTTGGTAAGAACTATAATCTGCCGAAGTCCGAGGATTCCAGACAGCCCCAGTGTCCACCGGAAAAAGAGAAAGCAATCCGAGAAGCATTCAAATATTTTGGGATGATCTAACATCCAGCAAAGTGGAGGTTTCTTATGGATAGGTTGATTTCTTGTGAGTTCAACATGGATAATGCCTGTGTGGAACTGAAATTCTTAGATGGCAGTATGATTGCTATTGATACAATAGCCGTGGAGAATGAGGTTGCTGACAATATGTATCAGCGGTCAGAGCTGGACTATCTAATCTACAATGACCCGATTGGATATGCAGACCTTGTTTTGAACGGAAACCCCGAAATTTATCTAAAAACTGTAACTGAATGTAAACTCTTAGATTAAAACTCAGCCCTCTGCCTTTTCATTGGCAGAGGGCCGTTTTTTGCTTAACAGTTATTGAGCATCTCTTAATTGCTCTACAACGCTGCATTTTGCTGCGTTGTCATACATCATGCAAGGAATCAGCCACCCCAGCAGAAGAAATACCGGAATTGTCAGCAGGACAGGCAGAATGGTGAATCGATACTCAAAGAACCAGAACATACTGCCCAGCATTTTTCCCGCAAGAGGTCCCACCGCCAGCGACAGAATAAAGGCCGCTGCTACAGAAGATATTGCGTAAAACAACCCCTCGTAGATCAGCATGGTTTTGAGCTGCCGGTTTGTCATTCCTACAGCCTGAAGCACAGCAAATTCACGGCGGCGGGAAAGAATACCGGTCATCATGGCGTTGAAGAAATTTAAGAGTCCCACCAGCCCAATGATAGCACAGAGGATACCGCCTATCAGAAGGAACATCTGCCGGAACTGAGCAAATTCAGAGCGAGCCGTGGCCTTGCTTTCATACATCAAGGGCGAAAACTCACCGGCAGTGAGCTTCGATAGATATTGCTCTGCTTCGGCCTCGTCAACTTCGTCCGCTGTGTCGAACAGGTAGAGCATCGGAATGGCTGCACCACCGCTGTCCCTCTGTGCGGTGTCCACAGACAAAACTACGTCATATCCAATACCACCATAACGATAACTCATGGAATTCGGAAGTTCTACCAAGGCGCAGACCGTGTACTCTACATCTCTGGCTCCATACAATTTTGCCTGAAAGTACTCCTCCGGTGTATCTTCGGTGCGGAGTTCCCCGGTGCGGCTGTCGATATATTTCACATCATCCGCATAGGTAGCGGTAATCGTGTCTCCCACCTTGGGGTAGTATTCAGGATTGGGCAGATTGCCGTAATCATCCAAAGAAACCGCAATGGCAATGGCGTTATTGTCCGGCTCCAGCATAGGAGAAATATCTCCGTCGAACACTTGCAGCTTGTCAAACAGGCTGTTATCCAGAGCCTCGATTCTGGTATCTCCCATCACCATATTGCCCCGGTGCTCCAGACGGCTCATATGGCTGTCCAACTGCTCGGCGCTTTCGTACCTTGCATAGTCCTGCCGCAGAGCATCCTCCGTCATCCACAGATATGCGGGTTTTCGCACAGCATATCCCGTGCCGGAAAGACTGGCCTTTGTGTTTGCTGCGATCTCTTCGATCTGTTCCGGCGTGATGAATTCATCTGCCGGGTTGTAACGGAAATAGTCGGGCGTGCTGACGATAAAATCGGCGCAGGTCATGAAGGATACATACTTCTCCATGCTGAAGCCGCCCACAAAGGCACACAGCGCATTGAACAGCGTCACCGACAGTGCCAGAGACACCACCACCAGCACCGTCTTTTTTTTGTTTCGTCCCAGATTGGCAAAGGCCATCTGATGGAGCTTCGCTCCCCGGGTGCTGCGCTGTTTTTTCTTGGTCTGCATCGCATCCGTATATTTGGTAGCCTCCACCGGAGAAACCCTGGCTGCCATTTTCCCGGGCTTGGAGCAGGACAAAAGCACCGTCAGCAGGGCAAACAGCACGGAGCCAACAAAGATCACAGGCGAAGTGCTGATGGTGGTGATGCCTGCATCCAACTGGGTGGAGCGCAAGACAACAGGCACCAGAACAGCGCCAATGCCATAGCCCACCAGCAGCCCCGCCGGAATGCCGATCAGACAAAGCAGAAGTGCCTGCTGGCGAATGATACGTTTGATCTGCCGGGGCGTTGTGCCAATGGTTTTCAGAAGTCCGTAAAACCGGATATCCCCCGCAACAGAGATCTGGAAAATGTTATAGATGATAAGATACCCGGTAAAAATCACCAGCAGCAAAAAAGCTGCTATGGCGATCACAAGTTCCGGATCAAGCTGCGACTCCAACTGGGATGAGGTATATCCCCAGTTGACGCCGATCCGGACGCTGTTGGGATCGGTATAGCTGTCCCATGTGTAGCCAAGATCGGTATCCACCTGCTCCATCTGCCCTTGAATGTTTGTGCCGGAAGCCATCATGACATTCAAATCGGTGCGGAAAGGCTGTAAACCTGTTTTCACTGCCTGCGCTTCGATGTCATCTGCGTAATCACGGCTGATGTTGATGTAATGAACAGGCATTAGTTCATCATAGTCCCAATAGCCCACCAGCGTAAAGGTATCTGTTACGGTAAAGGCGGTTTGATCCTTGTCCGTAATGGAATAGGAAACCGTGACCTCGGCGCCCAGCTCCGGCGTTACGCCAAGCAGCTGCAACGCTGCCGTATCCATGGCTACCTCTTTGCCGCTTTCGGGCATCCGTCCGGTAGTAGGGGTTGCATAGCTCCATTTAGTGCAGTTGGCATCCATGTAGCTGATCTCTGCCGGTATTTTGGCAAAGACCCCCTCCGCAGTGATACCGATTACCTTCCGTGCCCCCGTAGCCTTCACCTTTGGGTGGGCAGTGATACGTTCCGCCTGCTCGGGGGAAACATCTTTAAAGGTACCGTGTGCATAGCCGCCTACCTGCCGAAACTGGTAGGTTTCATAACTGGCGTTCAGTGACAAGACAATGGTGAACATGGACGTAAATAGCAGCGTTGTCAGCGCAATGGCAAAAATAGCGATCAGATTGCGGCGACGGTTCGCATAAAGAGATTTTAAGCTGAGCTTTCGAATACATTTTCTGTTTTTGACATTCATCGTAGCCACCTCCCGTTAGTTCTGGGAGACGATCCGACCATCTTCGATACGGATAATGCGGTCTGCCATCTGCGCAATTTCTTCGTTGTGAGTGATCATTACGATTGTCTGGGCGAACTTTTGACTGGTGACTTTCAAAAGGCTCAATACATCCTGGCTGGTTTTGGAATCCAGATTGCCGGTGGGTTCATCTGCCAGAATGATAGCGGGTGCTGCCGCCAGCGCACGGGCAATGGCTACCCGCTGCTGTTGACCGCCTGAGAGCTGATTGGGCAGCGCATCCAGACGATCATCCAGCCCAAGTGTCTGTACAATCTGCTGTACGAAATCCTTATTGACCTTGCCACCGTCCAGCTCAATGGGTAGAACAATATTTTCATACACATTCAGCACCGGAACAAGATTATATGCTTGGAACACAAAGCCGATTTTCCTGCGGCGGAAGATGGTCAGCGCTTCCTCCTTCAGGGAGAAAATATCCTGTCCGTCCACCATGACCGTGCCGCTTGTAGGGCGATCCAGCCCGCCCAGCATGTGCAGCAGCGTGGATTTGCCGGAGCCGGATGTGCCGACAATTGCAACAAATTCGCCCTTCTTTACACTTAAATCAACTCCATCCAACGCATGAACTGCGTTATTGCCGGAGCCATAAATCTTTTTCAGGTTTTTTGCCTGTAAAACTTCCATAAATGAGTACCTCCATGAAAAAATCTGTATGTATGAAAGGAAATGATCCTTTGATACATACAGATTATCGCATAGGAATCTTTCCACATTCTTTCCGGCGAAAAATGAAATCTAACAGTTTTGATAGAATTGTTGTTATTTCGGCAGAAATATGGAAAACGTACTTCCTTTTCCCGGAACGGAAGCAACCTTGATATAACCGCCCTCGCCGGATATGATCTGTCGGGCAAGGTATAAGCCGATGCCGACTCCTTCTTGTTTCTGCACACTATTTGAGCGGTAAAAGCGAGCAAATATCTTCGCTTGCTCAGTTTCCGGTATGCCTAAACCGGTATCCGATATATCGATCCTTGCAAACATTTCATAGCTTACGGCAGAAATAGTAATGGTGCCATGCTCTGTATATTTGATGGCGTTGTCTACGATATTAGCCAGCGCTTCCGCTGTCCATTTGAAGTCGAATACAGCAAAAGCATCTGTATCCTGCATTTGCAAAGACAATCCTTTTTCAGAAGCCTTGGCAGTATATTGTTCTACCACACTTTCAAGCAGCGGCTGCAGCGCTGCTTGCTGAGGGGAGAGTGAAATGATCCCGTTTTCCAGTCTGGAAAGCTTTACGAGAGAATCGATCAGAAATCGCAGCTTTTCCGATTGTTTGTACAGTGCCTCCACATTTGCCTTCGCCGATGCAGGCATAGTTTCCTCCATCAGAAGCTCGCTGTATAACAGCAGGTTTGCAATCGGCGTTTTTGTCTGGTGGGAGATGTCAGCAATCAAGGTTTTGATTTTGTCTTTTTCCTGCGCTATGTTTTGAGAAGATGCTTCTGCGGCGGAAAGATAGTGCGCAAACTTCGTTTCCAATGCAGATAGCTGGCTTTCATCAAAATTGGTTTCAGAAAAGGAGCCGGTCATGGCAGCGTCCAGCATCCTTTCGATTTCTTCCATCGTTTTTCTGATCTTCCTCCGCTCCCATAATACAGCAGCTATCGCCGCCAGAAAACATAGCAGTATGATCACAATGCCGGTTTTATTCATCTTTTGTCACCCAGCTATAACCGATTCCGTAGATGGTTTTAATGTATTTCTGTGCGCCAAGCTTATCCCTCAGACGCTTGATCGTAACAGACAAAGCATTTTCATCCACATATTCTGCGCCATCTGTCCAGATCCGGTCGACAAGGTCTCCACGGGTCATGGTTCGACCACGGTTTTCAACAAGCAGACGCAGTAATTTTTGTTCTGTTTTACTCAATTCCACTTTTGAATCTTCCACATAAAAGGTCATAGCCTCAAAGTCAAAGTGAAATAGATCAATATGGATCGGCGCATTTTTATGGCTTGACCCTTGCTTTCGCAGTTGGGTATTCACCCTTGCCCGCAAAACCGAAAGAGAAAAGGGCTTGGTAATATAATCATCAGCGCCCCTCTCCAGCCCATCTACGATGTCCAGATCGGTGTCATTGGCAGTCAGCAGAATAACAGGAATATAGGGTGTGTTTTCCTTGACCTCCCGGAGCAGCTCGAGCCCGCTGCCATCCGGCAGATTGATATCCAGCAGGATCAGGGATACACCGCCGCAAAGAAGCTGTTCCTTCGCCGTTTTTAGGTCTTGGCAGGAAATGATCTGACGGTCATCTGCTTTCAGTGCTTTACTTAAACCCTGATTCAACCCTATATCATCTTCAATAATCAATAATTGTTCCATGTATCTCACTCCCTCGTTATTCAAAGGCCACCATTATTTCCTTGGGTAATTTTTCGTTCTCACAGTTCAGAAGATAGGCGATTGCTCTGCTTGCAAATTTGTTTGTTTTCACTGTATCCCAATCGGCAAGCAAAATGACCTCTGCCTTGCTGTTCTCAAAATCTAATGATATTTCGCCCCATTCGCCGTCGCAGTCTGCCTGATATTCGTAGATTACGGCGGCGATTTTCTTTTTTCGCTTGATCTTGGATTTCTGTTTTAGCCGGACTGCATGGATTGCGCCCTCGGCAACCAACAATTCCGTCAACTTGTCCACTGCTTTTCGGTAGGCTCGTTCTGCACCGCTGGCTGTACTGCCCTCAAACATAACCGCCAGTTCTTCAAAGGTGGGGAGGTCTTTCCATGAGCTGACACGCCCACAGGTCATGCAAATTGCTAACCGTTTTTCGAGCAAGGTCTGTTCCCGGTAATTCAGTTTCTCAAATGCCCGCTGCACCTTTTCTGCCTGTATGCCGTTCCAGAGGATATCGGTATAGTTCCAGCTATCGTCAAGGGCTACATCCTCGCCTGTTTCTTCGCCGTCCTCGTCTGTGACATAGAAAGGCTGCTGATTGCGGATTCCACGGACAACTTTCAGATATTCTTCCGCAAGGGCAAGATCGCAGTTGTATTTCTTGGAAAATTCGTTGACCGCATCCTTGGTATTGTGGTACAGCCAAGCCATTGACCGCACCATTTTGTAATTGGTCAGAGAGGACACCGACCATTTTTCTTCGCCCATGCGAAAACGGAGCATAGCATCCCGGATGAACGGGAAAATGTATGTAGCATACTCTGCACCCTTGGCAAGGTCATAGTCCATCAGCTTTTGGAGCATTTGCTCCCGGCAGGAGAGCTTTATATCTATAAATCGGTCTGTGTCGTACAAATCGCCGCCATCCACGCCAAGAAAGCTCTTGATGCGTTTATTAAGCTGCGGTTCGTAGTGGTGGAGAAAGAACGAGAAATATATCAAATTCTTCTCCTGTAAGGCAGACCGGATATATTCGTTCAGATTGCCCACTGATGGCGGCTCCGGTTCCAGTTGGAAGATGCGCTCTGCTACATAGGGAATGATACTATCACTGTGAGGATTGACTTGGTGTTTTGGTATGTATCCGGTCATATTCCATGTAAAATCATTCAGCATAGCGCACCTCCCTTCTAAGTAATCAGCGGGAATAATTAACCATAATTCCAAGTTTGTCTTGCAGCATTTATATTATCCAGAAGAACAGATGCAGGATTTGCCTCGTAATAGTACGTGCTCATATCCAAAACGCCTTCTTCCATTTCACCCCACTCTGCCGTGCGGGAAACAAAGATTCTATTATATACACACCAATCGCATGTGGCGGTGAAAGCAGCAATATCTGCAAAGTCTTTTGGAAATACAATTCTTCTTCCATTTGATGTTGGCTTAAGATAGTTCTCCATTATTTCTTTGAAATTCTTCAGATCATAATCCGTAGCGTTTTCCAAAGCTTTACAGACAATCAATTCTTCGTGCGTGAATTCTGTAAGTGTTTCTAAATGGTTTGCAAGAATTAGACCATAAATAACGCAAACCTTTGGGCATTCTGCATTTACGGTTTGTTTGAACAGATTGGCTACGATAATAGCCTTTTCCGGGCTGGAGTTTACATAGTTGTAAAGCTCGTTCAATCTTCTTTCGAGATTAAAGCCAGATGCAAGACCGTTCAGTAGATGGCCAAGTTTGAAGGTATTGTATTCAGATAGAAGATCATTTCCTATTCCGCCTACAATTCCCGCAACTGGGTTTACTACGCCCAACACACCAATAGAGCCAGAACGGATTATTTTGGTCATAGGATTGTCCATAACCCGGCTAAGCGCATTCCCAATATCAGTTAAATCATATTTCTGTGCCATTACATATTCCTCATTTCGTCCGTAATTTTGCTTCTTTCTTCAAAGCAGCCTGTCCCATCTCTTTTTCGTAATCACCTTTGGCATAGGCGACATTGCTCAGCGCTCGAAGCATTTTATCCTTTGCCAGCTTTTTCATAACCTCTGCAAGATCAGCGTCCAGAGTACCACGCTTCACATAGCGGTTTATGGTGTTCAGCCGTTTCTCATAAATCTGTTTCACCGGATGATCGTCCGCAAGCTCCCGTTGTTCTCTGCCTTTCAGGTTGCCGATCTGCCGACAGGTGCGGTGCAGCTTGTCCCCCGGTGCATAGCCGCCACAGTATTTGGTGTGCCGTGCGTTGGTGGTCAGAAACCACTTGCCGCAGATTTTGCATTTCTTCGGTGCATGACCAACACACAGGCCCTCAAAGAGATCAGACCGGAACATCCCCACAAAGGATACATAGTGCATCCGCTTGACCAGCTTCGTAACTTTTTCGCCGGGACGGATGACGGATACATACTGAACGGAATTGTTCAGGGTAGACATCCAGGCATTGCCCTCTGTGATAGAAAACTCCGGTGGGAAATAGGTGCCGAACATTTTCGCAAAGCCCTCTGCGGTGCGGTCTGCTTCGTTTCCGTCCGATTGTTCTGCAAAATCAAGCATCGCCTTTTGGTATTCCTCAAGGGAGTAAGCCAGATGCCCGCATACAGCGGTATAGCGCTGGAGCATCACCGCATCAGCATATTTCGGAACTTCTTCGAACGGTAAAGAATTGGTTACGGCTTTTATGGCGAACTCCACATATTTCAGAGCATTGTCCGCAGTAAAGACCCTTTCTATTCGTTCCCGGTGCTTTGGTATATCCATATAGGAGAACGGCGGCGTTTTGCTGAGAATCTCTAACATTGTCAATGCAGCTTCCTTTGCCATAGGAAAGAGTGCAGAAGTATCCTGTCCGGCATTCAGCATCCCGAGCAGCAGATTGATTTTCTCGCATTGCTCGTTCATTTTTGTAATAGTATCCGCAGGAACATTCAGCGCATCACAGGCAAGCGTGCCGACAGGAAATGTTTTGCCCTCATATATGACCGTATCCTGCCAGAAGTCCAATGTCATCAATTCTTGGTTCATGCTTACCTCCTGTCCTGTTTTTTCACTTTCTTAATTGTATCATGCTAATGTAAAGAAATCTACATCTATCAATAAGTTGTCCTGTTTTTTGAAACGGAGTTGTCCTCCGATTAGCCTGTTTTTTGAGAAATCCGTCATAACCATAATAGAAGGAGCAAAGCACCTGCCAATCACTGCGGGTGCTTCGTGCTTTCCAGAATATTATGAACGGAGGGTTTTTTATGACAATCTATGGAACCATCAAAGCGGCAATCAGTGTCAAGCAAGCCGCCGAACACTACGGGCTGAAAGTCAACCGAAACGGTATGGCTTGCTGCCCGTTCCACAATGACAGGCATCCGAGCTTGAAGCTGAATGAGGACTATTTCTTCTGCTTCGGCTGTGGAGCAAAGGGAGATGTGATCGACCTTGTGGCAAGGCTGTTCAATATGAGCAGCTATGAAGCAGCGCAAAAGCTGGCTTCGGACTTCGGACTTGACCCGAAACCGCCCACTGCCGCAGCTATGGCCAAGCCAAAGCGTCCTTATATCCGTCAGTTCCGGGAGGATGAAATGCTGTGTTTCCGGGTGCTGACGGATTATCTGCATCTGCTGGAAGATTGGAAAGTGCGGTATGCACCCAAAACACCGGAGGAGGCTCTGGATGATCGTTTTGTGGAAGCCTGCCAGATGCACTGCTATATCGAATATATGGCAGATGTGCTGACGGTGGGTGATCTGGAAGAACGGGTGGCATTGGTGGACAAGCTGATGCAGGACGGCAAAATTGCTTTTCTGCAAGAGTACATCACACGAAAGAAAAAGGAGGTGGCGCACCATGGCGAAGAACCGGAAAACGCCTGATATGAATTTGCCTGTCTGGTTTGATGGGCAGAACATCAACGAAGCTCTGTTTTGTGAAGAATTTCTGCATGAGCGCAGAATCATCTTCGCAAACGGAGCTTTTTTACGCCCGATGGTCGAGTGACGGACGATCTCCCACTGCGTGGGGAGATTTACGACAAGCTGAAATTCTGTGCCGTGAACAACATCCCCCGGAAGATCACCAACATTCTGGAAGTGCTGAAACTGGAAGCGCAAGTGCCTGACTTCCCACCGGAGCAGGATCGCATCCATGTGTTCAACGGTACGCTGCTATTGAACGGCACATTTACCGAGGGCAGACCGGCTATCGTGCGAAGCCGTCTGCCTGTTGTCTACAATCCCGATGCTCCTGCGCCCGTGATCTGGCTGAACTTTTTGAATGGACTGCTCCATGCGGAAGACATTCCCACCTTGCAGGAGTTTATCGGTTATTGCCTGATCCCCTCCAACAAAGGACAGCGCATGATGGTGATTAAGGGCAACGGTGGCGAGGGTAAATCCCAAATCGGTGCGGTGCTTTCGGCTATCTTTGGCACAAACATGAAGGACGGCAACATCGGCAAGATTTCTGAAAACCGCTTTGCCCGTGCCGATCTGGAGCACATCCTGCTGTGCGTAGATGATGATATGCGGATGGAAGCTCTGCGCCAGACCAACTATGTAAAATCCATCGTGACAGCACAGGGCAAGATGGATTTGGAACGTAAAGGCAAGCAGAGTTATCAGGGCTGGATGTTCGCCCGGCTGCTTGCGTTCAGCAACGGCGATTTGCAAGCTCTTTATGATCGCAGTGACGGATTTTATCGCAGACAGCTTGTGCTGACCACCAAGGAAAAGCCAGTGGACAGAGCTGACGATCCTGACCTTGCAGAGAAGATGAAAGCCGAAGCCGAGGGCATTTTCCTGTGGGCATTTGAAGGATTGCAGCGGCTTGTTGCCAACAACTTCAAATTGACAGAGAGTGATCGTATCCGGGAAAACCGAGAAGCGGTCAAGCGTGACAATAATAATATCTTTGATTTCATGGAATCGGAGGGATATATCCGGCGCAAAGCGGATGCGTCCATCAGCTCTAAGGAGTTCTATGAAATCTACCGGATGTGGTGTGAGGAAAATTCCCTTGCTCCGCTGAAAGCCCGCAGCTTCAGCGACGCCATGATTGCCAATGCCAAGAAATTCAATCTGGAGCATTGCAACAACATTACCAACTCTGCCGGACGGCGGGTTTGGGGATTCATGGGAGTGGAAGCCATTGCACGACCTCATATAAATGGGTTTTACGGAGATTCGCCGTGTACGTACGTACCGGAGGACATTCCGGAGGAATGGCGGCAGGTCGAGTAAATCCCATTGCTGGTACGTATGTACGCAGCAAAAGAGCGTGAAACGCTCGTTATAGAAACAGCACACATCCTCTCGTTCGGGCTGTTTCTATGTCCACAGGCTTTTGAAAAAGTGTCTGTGGACATCGGCTGCAAGAGGAAGTTGACACAGAACAGCTTCATGCAGACGGGGCTGACCATGGGAAAAGGCGCAGACATTTTCGCCTTGGTCAGCAGAGGTCACCGCAGTGACCGCATTCCCCCTCGGGAGAGCCCTCGGAGAGCCCACGGCACTTTGCAGCCAGTATGGATGAAAGTGTCATAGTGGGTTATTACACTTTGAAAAAGTGCCTCTCCGTAGTTCTCCGCTGTCTGCAAATCTCAAAGAAAGGAAACGCCAATGGCAAGAAACGATGGAATAGACCGTACCGTAGCCAGAAATCAGGACTTGGGAAACCCGGCAGATGTGGCAAAGGTACAGGAACACAATGAGCGTGAAAAGGACAGCTACAGCAATCAGGACATCGTGCCGGAACGCACTTCTCTGAACGTCCATTTCAAAGCACCCACGGACGATTATGTAAAAATGTTTGAGCAGATGGAACAAGACGGCGTGATCTCCACCAGAGGTCTGAAGCCGGATGCCGTCAAATACGGTGAGTTGGTATTTGATGTGAATTCCGCTTATTTCTACAATCATGGCGGCTATGAATTTGCGAAACAGTTTTATGCCGATGCCTACAAAGCTGCTGCGGAGATCGTAGGTGGTGAGCAGTATATTCTCTCCGCTGTGATGCACGCCGATGAGCGCAACCGAGCAATGTCCGAAGCTTTGGGCGAAGATGTGTACCACTACCACCTTCATGTGGTTTATATCCCGGTGGTGGAAAAGCAGATACTTTGGTCGAAGCGATGCAAGGATGAAGCCCTCCGGGGAACCATCAAGGAGGTCATCACACAGGTCAGCCGCAGCAAGAAATGGGAGTCCAAGCCGGTGCTTGGCGAGGACGGAAATCCCATGCTCAACGCAAAAGGGAAAAAGATTTTGAAGTCATCCTACAGTGTGTTGCAGGATGACTTTTTCAATTTCATGCGAAACGCCGGTTATACCGATGTGGAGCGTGGAGAGCGTGGCAGTACAGAGGAACATCTGACTGTGACCCAGTTCAAGGTGCAGGCAGAACAGCAGCGCTTGGAAGCTGTGACCGGGCAGGTGGCACAGGCGAAGCGGAGTTTGGAGAATGCCAAAGCTGCCACGGAGAAACAGAAAAAGAAACTGGAAGCTCTGCAAAAGGAAACCAAAACAGCAAAGACCGTTGCTCTGACGGTGCAGGATATTGAAGCGATGGGCAAGAAGGCCACATTCGGAAACAATATCACACTGACACCGGATGAATGCCGCACACTCAAAGATTATGCTGTCAGTAGCTTTGCGGAAAAGGCAGAGAAGATCAAGTACAAGCAGAAATTCGAGCAAGCGGAGAAAAGTGCAAAAACATGGAAGCAGCGGTACGATGCGCTGCATGAACAATATCAAGAGCTGAAAAAGAAAGCCCAGCCCTTCTTGGATGCACTGGAAATCGCATCCGAAAAGGTTCGGGCTTTTATCAATTCTATCCTCATCAGAGGAAAGGAAACACAGGAACACGAACACCCTGCCCGGAAGCGTGGACGGGATATGGAACTTTGATGGAGGAATCGCCTATTGAAGAAATATTATGAGGAAGCGAAATATAATGCGGCATTTGACCGCTGTGTGGATGTTATGAGCCAGATGCTCCAGAAATATGGACATCAGGTTTTGGATAAATTGGAACAGGACACTCCGCAGGAAGTGGAGCATTCCGAGGAAAGTAATCAAGCACAGCCTTTGGCGGATAAGGCTGCGTAAAATCTCACAATTTACACGTTGCGTATTCGTTGCGGCTATGCTATAATGATTACACAACGTGTACTTTTTGCTTTTATGGAGAAAAGACGGATGGATTGTAAAAACAGAATTATTAAGTTGCGTGAAAGCACAGGACTGAACCGGAAAGATTTTTGCAAGCTCGTCCATATCCCTTATCGGACTATGACCGAGTGGGAATTGGACAACCGCCATGCACCGGATTATGTGCTGTGGCTTTTGGAGTATTATATCCGCAACGAAGGACTTGTGGTAAAAGAAATGAATGAGGGAGGTGGAGATTCTGAAAAAGAAACAACTTAAATGCTATCTTTATACAAGAGTGTCCACCTCTATGCAGGTTGACGGGTACAGTTTGGATGCCCAGCGTGACAAGCTGCGGAAGTATGCGGCATACGAGGATATGATTATTGCCGGGGAGTATTCTGACGAAGGCTTTTCCGGCAAGAACATCCAAGGGCGGCAGGACTTCCAACGGATGCTGAACGATATCCAGGACGGCAAAGATGATGTTTCTTATGTGCTGGTCTTTAAGCTGTCCCGATTTGGCAGAAATGCGGCGGATGTTCTGAACTCTTTGCAGCTCATGCAGGATTTCGGTGTTAATCTGATCTGCGTGGAGGATGGCATCGACAGCTCCAAGGATGCCGGAAAGCTGATGATCTCTGTGCTGTCTGCGGTGGCAGAGATTGAGCGAGAAAATATCCGCACACAGACAATGGCAGGACGGGAGCAAAAGGCTCGTGAAGGCAAATGGAACGGCGGTTTTGCTCCCTATGGATACAAACTGGAAAACGGAAACCTTGTCATTGCAGAGGATGAAGTGGAAGTTATCCGAGTAATCTATGATCGTTATATTCATACAAACGAGGGTGTTGCAGGAGTTGCAAAATATCTGAACCGCAATGGTTATGTAAAGAAACTAAGACAGAATAATACCATTCCGGGATTTTCAAGAGATTTTGTGAAAAATGTATTGTACAATCCTGTTTATATGGGAAAGATTGCTTACGGCAGACGAAGAACTGAAAAGAAACAGGGTACAAGAAACGAGATGCACGTGGTTGAGCAGTCGGAGTTTCCGGTTTATGAAGGACAGCACGAAGCTATCATTTCTGAAGAGGATTGGTATCTGGCACAGGAAAAGCGCAAGATCAATTCCTTTAAGCGGGAAAAGGTCAACAATCCAGACCACGCACACATCCTGTCCGGTATCTTGAAATGCCCATGCTGCGGCAAGAGTATGTACGGCAATACCGCCAAGGCACACAGCAAGGACAAGAAAACACGGTATTATTACTACTGCAAAAATACGGTTACACCCACAGGGCATGAGTGTAGCTTCCGGCTCAATATCGAGCAGACGGAAATCAATAAATTTGTGGCAAAGATCATTTCCGCTATGGTCAATAATCCCCGATTTGTAGAAGCAATTCAAGCGAAAATCGGAACGGCGGTTGATACAGAGGATATGGAAAAGCAGATCGCCGTTCTGCAAGGACAGCTAAAGCAAGCCTTTGGAACGAAAAGCCGCTTGGAGCGTCAGATGGATACCTTGGACATCAACGATGCCCACTATGACAGAAAAATTTTGGATTTGCAGCGCCGATATGATGAACAGTATGATACGATAGAGGAAATCGAAGTTCAGATTGGCGAATTGCAAAGTCAGATACGCAGCATCCAGCAGGAGAAAATCTCCGGCGATAACATTTATCGGCTCTTACTGGCATTTGATGAAGTCTACCATTCCGCAACGGAAGCAGAACAGAAAGAGTTTATGAAAGCCTTTATCGAGCGAATTGAGATGTTCCCGGAAAAGAGAAAAGACGGAAGCTGGATAAAGAAGATTGTATTCAATTTCCCTGTGCCTATTGATGGCGAGGAAGTGAAAGAACTTCCCTTGGAAACTGAAACAACAGTCGAGACGGTTGTATTGATGTCAAGAAAAGAAAAATAATGGTCAGAAAGTGGCGTATTTCCGGGCTTTTTCGAAAGTTGGGATTAGAAGCCTAACTCCTGAAAAGGCTCGGTTATTTTATATGGAAACATATCTACTGTGAAAATGTGTGTCAGGTTGTGACCTCGGATTAGATAACGCAAATTGAGTGAGTGGATTAGATGTCGGGCATTTTTGAGCAAGAGCTGAAAACTGGTAACAAATCCGGCAACTCGATAGTAAAGGCATTTTCGGGCAGTGGAATAGATGTCGGGAGGAGAAGACAGAAATGTTCAAAGATATATGCATCAATAACAAATCGTGTGAATTGATGAAATCTGTGAATAGACCTAAATATGGCAGTAGAACAATACTAACGGATTCATGTTGGGAATATGTAGCTTTGTTTTTGAAGCGTCAATCAATATCTGGAGCAAGTGATGCCTTATTTTATTGGGAACAGGCGCATAGTTTTTATTTAGCGTCACAGGAACTTCCAGATAACGCACGACCATTAACATCATATTATTGTATTTTAAATGCAGCTAAGGCCTTATTGCGATATAAAGGTGTTGATGATAGTAGATTAAAAAACCATGGAATATCGTCTGTTAGAGACGATACTAATAAGACAAATATAAAAGAGGCTTGTACATCGATAAAAGGCGCTGGAGTTTTACCTGAGCTGTCAAGATATTACGGACATAATATAGTCACAGGCCATTACACAATGGCGGAATTACTTTATAATATTCCATGTGTTCATAGAGCATATTGCATTACTTTTTCCAAACCGGAGATATTCGTTCCTATCAGCAAGCCTGTGTTCGTAAAAAAAGACAACTCTAAGGAAGCATGGATTAAATTCGAAGTTTCTGGAAGGTATGCAAATGCTAAGGCTCTTAAGAACTTGCCATCGAAGTTTGAGAGAGACCTAGGTGTTGATGGTAAATATGTTATAAGAATGAAAAAAAGATTCAATTGGGATATTCACAAGCCAATTGAGGAGCGTAAAAAAGCACTAAACAAATATCACGAAAAGACTAGAGGCTATCTTTTTTACATATTTGGTGAGACAAAATTATGGTACATAAAAAAAGAAGTTTCAGGTAATGACAACTTAGCAAATATGCCATCGACTGTATTGATTTTTGCTGTGTTTCATTGGATAAGTGAATTGGTCAGATATAATCCGAAATTATTTAGCAAATACATGAAGTCAAAACAGAACTGGTTGTTACATGAATTCATTAATAATGCATTAGACCAATTTGTAGATGAGGTAGGATGTGAAATAACTGGTGAAGATATCATGTGTACCGGATACAGAAAATGACATAAATTGATGCTATATATGATGATGACAAGTATGCTGAACGTAAAAGACAGGATATGAATAACCGCCTTAACAAAATTTATGAGGAAATCTATGATATTGAGGATAGGATAACAGATTCTGAAAAAAAGAAGGAAGCTGCACAGCAGGATGTTCTTACAAAGGAAAATGTATTCAAGATGCTATTGGTTTTCGACAAGATTTTTGATAAAATGAATGATGTGGATAAGCGTAAGCTTATTGAGAGCATGATAGCGGAAGTACACCTTCATCCAAAGGAAACATGGGAAGAGGGAAAGAATCCGATAAAAGAAATAAAGTACGCATTTCCAGTAAGTAAAGAGGTTATGGATGCTTTGAGGGAAAATGTTGCATCCGTTGAGACGGTAATTTTGTTGTCCCAAAAGGCTCCAGATGCCGAAATTAAGGTAAGATTGGATATGTCGGAATTAGACATAACAAGTGCAGAAAACAAAGCAACATATAAAGAAATACAGGAATATGTAAAAAATAAATATGACCTGCATGTAACAAATTTATATATAGCGCAAGTAAAACGTGAATTTGGAATTATAGAAAGAGAAAACTATAACACAGGTGAAGGCAAGGCAAAAGTGCCACAAGTAACAGCTGAAAAAAGGGAAGCTATTATAGATGCACTTAAATACTTCCAGATGATTGAATAAAAAGGCTATACAGGAAAGAACTCCTTCGGGGGTTCTTTTTAATTTTTGGAAGAAAGTTGGCTTTTTTGGAAGATGTAAATATGTGTTTTCCAAAAATCAATTTTTGATACAGTTAGGACAACTTCCGCTATTATATGTTAAATGGATAAAATGTTTTATAAATGTAGTTGTTATTAGGCTTTTATATAAATAATCTTACAATTTCGGATTTCGCCTCCTCAGTTTTCTATGCTCCTTTGCAGGTTTAGAACGGGAAAATATTTCTTTTGAGAGATGTGTGGATGTTGTGACAGTGCTGATCTTAAAATATGGACCGGCAATAAAAAGAAAATGGATTTTGCGTGAGTGGATAAAGAATAACAGGCTGACCGCTTTTGGAGAAGTTTAGCCTGTAAACGATACCAGCGGTATTTCGATTGTATGAAAGCTATTGTAAAAAAATGACACAACATGACATAATCGGATTGACTAAAGTAACATAGATATTTATAATATAGACAAAACGAAAATGACATGAACGGAGGACAGAGTAATGGAGAAAACTGTAACACTTGAAGAGGCATTAAGAAGAATTGAGGAGCTGGAAAAAGAGAATGCAGAACTTCGGGAGGAATTGGAGTATTACAGAAATCGTAAGTTAAGCGGTCGTCAGAAACATAACGCCAAGTGGATGGCAATTTATAATGATTTTGTTGTTGGGTATGAGAGCGGCATGACAATGGTAGAAATTGCGAAGCGGAACAATGTCAGTGAGAGGACGATTTATAGGTATAAAGCGTATTATGACAAACTGAGGGAAAAAGAGGAATAGACCATTTTGCTGATGTCAGTAAAATGGTCATATGAGAATTGCGGACGAATTTTTTTGACCGCAAAATGGATGGAGGAGTTCTATGGCAGAAGATAAAAAGAAAGAAGAAATTGCTGTGATTGATATTACAGAAGAATATTTGAAAGAAAGAATTTATGAAATTCGAGGACAAAGAGTAATCTTAGATGCCGATCTTTCTGAAATATATGGTTATACTACAAAAGTATTTAATCAACAAGTAAAAAATAATATTGAGAAATTTGATGAAGATTTTATGTTTGAACTTACGGATGACGAGGTAGAAAATTTGCGGTCAAATTTTTTGACCGCAAATCTTAACAGTAAGAGCAGATATAATCCTCATGTATTTACAGAGCAAGGATTATATATGCTGATGACTGTCTTGAAAGGACCGTTGGCTGTTAAGCAGAGCAAGGCATTAATAAGAACCTTTAAGAAAATGAAAGATTACATATTAGAAAATCGGGATTTGTGGAGAGATTTCCTGAACTTTCCGTGTTTTTCAAGGCATGCAGAGCCTTGTATGATGAAATGATATGTATTTTCCCTTATTTTTGCCCTTGTGAGATAATCGTGAGGGAAATAAGGGAAATTTCTTTTTAGTCATTGCCTGCCACTTTGTCGAGAAGCCTTGCCGAATCTCGCTTAGCTTTTCTGGTGGAGTGAGCATAGACATTCATAGTGGTACTGACATCTGAGTGTCCTAACAGTTCCTGCACATCCTTTGGAGCAGCTCCGTTTGAAAGCAAGTTGCTTGTATAGGTGTGTCTTAACTGGTGAAAATGAAATCCTTCAAATCCCTCCAGCCTATTGGAAACTGACCGGCACACAAGACCAAGTGTGCTTGGTAATTCAAGGCAACCATCCGGTCTTAAGCAGACAAATGATATTTCCTTATATTCTTCAGGAACAGCCTGTGTTCCATCCAGATGATAATATTCATAATACACTCTGTTTTTGTCCTGTACTTCTTTGTAGTAATTGCGGTGATAGAGTTCACCATACTGCATCCGGTTTTTAAGCTGTTCTTTTCTTGCTTCTTTCAGTATGCCTGCTAGCGTATCTCCGAAATCAACAATTCTTACTTTTTTTCGTTTGGTAGGTCCAATGATGTTCTTGTGTCTAGCTCCATCATAACGGATACTTCTCTTGATAGTCAGGTATTGTTCCTCAAGATTAATATCCTGCCATGTAAGACCACAAACCTCACCGATGCGAAGCCCTGCGTAATATGCTATCTGAATTGGCAGTATTGCTGGGGGATTCTTTTCTTCAAGGTATTTTATTAACCTCTGGTAATCTTCGTGTGAAATTGGCTGAACACCTTCTTCAATGTCATCATCCGAAAATAAATCCACATCCTCCGCCTGTTTTTTCAGCTTGATATACTGCATTGGATTGAAAGTAATAAACTGCTTTGGAAATACTGCAAATCGGAAAGCCTGCTGTAATACAGCAGAAAATGAATGGATATAATCCTTGCTGTATCCCTTTTTGACAGTTCCATCCGGATATTCGCCACCAAATGTCAGTAAATCAAAGAATGACTGTAAATGTTCCGCAGTAACATTTTTTAACTTTCTGTCAGCAATAGGATGTTTCTTGATAACCCTTATTGCACCGAGATAGTTTTCAACAGTTCCATTGCTTAATGTCCCTGTCTTTAGTTCTTCCTCAGACCATAAATTAAGTAAATCACCTACAGTGAGATTATCTGTCTTAGCAACAAACTTTTTATTATCATAATCATCCATTGCCTGACGGAGCAGTTTTTCCGTTTCACTCTTGCTTTCTGTTCCAGCGTATTCTTTCTGAACCAGATTGCCGCTTTGATCTTCTACATAGAAGCGGTAGTACCATTTTTTTCCTTTTTTTCTTACAGATCCTTTTGCCATAATCGTGTTTCTCCTTTCGATATTCGACAATCGGAACTGATGAAATGCTTCTTGCGTGTAGGCATCTTATGGACAAGTCCATAAGCCAATTCGCCGCTCGTCAAATCTGTAAACAGCTTGACTCGCTTGTGCTCATTGTATCATAACTCCGGTTGTCGTTCTATACCGAATCGGAATTATCTTCTAAGAGATTGGATAGTCTCTGTGCCGCCACATCCGGATTCTTGGAATATGTTCTTATGATGTCAGCTATATCATTGAATGCGTTTACTGAGTGAGTAATCTCTCTCAGAAACATTATTTCGTTATATTCCTGATTGGATTCAAACCCCATCTTTGCTGCTACATCTGCATATTCTGTATTTCCCTTGAAATTATTGCAGGCATTGGTAAATGAATCAGCAAAGAGCTTGTATTCGTTTAATACTGCCAGCAACAGGTTCTTGGCAAAATCTCCTTCTGCGTTATCAAGGTTTGTTGGAAGGTTTTCGATAATACCTGTCATTGCGTCTTTTATAAGAAGTTCTTTCTTATCTGTTATATCTGTTTCGTAGCTGTCAGTTTCACCTTTGAGCCATTCCACAGATACATGAAGTGCTTCGGAAAGTCCTTCCAGTACCATCTTCTTGGTATTGTCGATTGTTCCGGCTTCATAACGCTGTATGGTGGAAGCGGTGACTCCCATCTTGTCTGCAACATAAGGTTGTGTAAGGTTTAATTCTGTTCTTCGGCTTTTAGCCCTCTCACCGATAATCCGGCGAAGTTCCTTATCCTTCATGTTGTCTGCCTCCTTTTTGATTATTCCTTTCGGTATGTTCATACTATATCATATAAAAATTAAAATTGCAATATGCAATACTATAATCATCTTTACAATTTCGTAACGCTTGACAATAAAATATAAATGCGATATACTGACAGAAAAAATAAATTGCATAATGCAATTTTAAAGGAGGCGGTTAAATGACGGAAAGAAAGATAGCTCTATCTATAGAAGATGCTGCCGACTATACAGGAATTGGAAGAAACACTCTGAGAAAACTTGTTGAGTGGGAAAAGCTTCCTGTTCTAAATGTCGGAAGAAAAGTTCTTATAAAAACGGATATGCTTGAAAAGTTCATGGAAGTAAACGAAGGTAGAGACTTGAGAGATAAGAGCAGCGTAAAACCGGTCACAAGAAAAGTGACAACTTAAGAGAGGCGGCTTCTAATGAAACCGCCTCTGATATATCAGACCGAAGCCATGATATACCTACACGCAAGAGGATTATAACATGTGCTTCTTCTGATATGCAACAACCAATTATTGGAATGGAAGGACAGGAAAATCACAAGATATCAAAGCCCTCGGCGTTTGAGAGCGAAATACACCCCTCGCACAAACCTGCGGTTTATGCTCAGCGTATTTCGCCCTTGCAGGGAGCAAAGCCACGCAGGCGTGACTTATACAAATGCTGTCGCATTTGGTTATGCCGGATACGGCAATAAGCCAACAACAATACCACTTATATTGTCTGTTCGTACTCCATTCCCACTAGCAGAGGAAGGAGAAGAAAGCACATTGACAACAAGACATTCATTTATACAGATGACCAAGCTGTCGAATGTCCGGGGAAGAATAACCTATATATCAAGCCATGCAAAGCAGGAACATCTGTATGCTGTCTATGAAACTACGGAAAGAAGTTACTGGACAGAACTTGCACGATGCAGCCAGCAGGAATTTAAGAAAAGCGGTGTTGAGGGAAATTGTATCGAGGCAAGAGAACTTATCATTGCCCTGCCTGAATCACTTTATGAACAGGGAATGCCCGATATGCTGCTAAAATCGTTTACGGATAAATTCAAAGAAAAGTATGGTGTGGAATGTGTTGCAGCACTTCACCACAATAAGCGTATGACAAATTTCCATATCCATCTTATCTTTTCCGAAAGGCAGTTATTAGCGGAGCCTGTTATAAAGATTGCCACAAGAAATATGTTCTATGATGAGCATGGTAATCATGTAAGGACTAAGAAAGAAATCCTTGATGAAGCTGGCAATATCCGCAAAAGATGTAAGGTTATAGGGAAAGGCGAGGTTTATGAGAAGAAGCTGTTTACCTCAAAGAATACGAGGTTCAAGCAGGAAGATTTTCTGGATGAGGTAAAACTATTCTATACCAGAATGATAAACCATTGGGTAACGGACGAAAAAGACAGATTAACAGTATTTGACCGCAATGGTCCATATCTTGCTACCAAGAAGATTGGTAGGAATAATCCAAAGGCAGAACAGATTGAGCAGGATAATAAGTTGCGGATGGACTGGAATCGGGAGGTTGACAGGGCAATCATAAGCAATGTTCCTATGGATGATATTTTACAGATAAAAAGGGAACATATCACAGAACCGATAAAAAGGTCGATTGAAATATATGGGAACAAACCTCAACGATTAGCATTGATACTTAATATGGCGATTACGGAACTGGTACTGCTGATATCGAAGGTGCTTGAAGCAGCCAGAGCTATTCGGAATAAGATACTGCATACAGATGTTACAAATGCCGAAAAAACAGATTTTACAAGCAATATAGTGGTAGATAACACAGATAATACTTCTGCTATTGAAGAATCTACAAAAGTTGAGAATAAAATAACAACGCAAGAAGAAACAATCAAGGAAGTTAATGTTACAAAACCAGACAAGCCTGTAATGACACCAGAGGCAGCCACATATCCAAAGCTTAAAAAAATAAAAGCAGAGCTTGATAATCAGAATAATCTTATCTTTCAGGCTGAACAGCAACGGGGTAATCTTGAGATTGAATTATCTGATTTGAAGGGATTGGCAAAGCTTACAAGAAAAGCTGAATTACAGAGAAAGATTGATGAAAAGACTGATTATATCAATCGATTGAAGATAGGACTTTCAAATATGGTTCGTAACTACGGATTTGAGAACATGAATGAATTTTATCTAAGCTACAAGGAATCTCAAAATGCATATGCAGAGTATCAGCAGGAAGTTGATGACTGGAAGAAATCCAATGACAATGCAGAAACACCAATGAATAAGACAGAAATGATGTCAGAGAAACTTGCCCGATTGCAGAAAGATGTTGGAAAGTTTAGACAAAACAATAGAAGAACATTTGACAAAGAGATGAGGTAATACTCCGCTTCTTTAGAAATGATGTCCAGCCAATATTACTATAATATCAGATTTAAATGATTGATAAATCCTGACATTTTTGCTATTCTAATTATTATAGAAATATTGCAACGGAGGTAGACAGGCATGGCGGTCAGAGAGATAATCTTAACAGCACAGCACAGCACAGCACAGCACAGCACAGCACAGCACAGCACAGCACAGCACAGCACTCTGACTGCGCCTTTTTTTCGACTGTTCATATTCATAAAAGGAAACGGATAAAAGCATCAATAAATATGTACATGGATAAGATGTATGTATTTAGTGGTGCTTTTTCTGTCTGATAAGGGGGGATCATTTGATTTGAATTTAAAGCATGGTCATACATGGAAATTAAGAAAACGTATCTATTTTAATACTATATTTACAAAAACAAAGGAGGATTCAGATGAGAAGATTAAAGCATAATTTTAAGAAAGGAATGGCGTTTGTTCTTACCTTTGCCATGATAGCAGGACTGGTTCCTGCTATGTCAGGCGGAGCAAATAAGGTGCAGGCAGCATCCGGTTCGGGAACGGAACCAAGTGTGTCAGCCTATGCCACAAAGACACAGTTGATGGATAATACATTTGCCCCGAATGCAGATGGAACTGCAGAAAATTATGGAATGATTGTATTTGGTAAAAAATCAGATGGAATAACAGCACAGGAATGGTATATCTTAGGAGAGGATAAGGGTGTATCAGGGGATAATACCATCATCTTTGCCACAAGCCCCATAGCAACAGGGCAGAAGTTTAATTCAAGCTATGACAATAAGTCTTTTGCTTCAAGTTTTGGTGTATATGAAAGTAATCCATCAGAAGTATATGCAAACCACTACGGAGCAAGTGACCTTCGAAAGGCATTGCAGGGTATGGCTGCGGATATAAACTATTTCACCAAAGCCGAGCAGCGCTTGATGAATGATACCGCAGTGAAAACGATGGACACGAAGAACAGTAATGTGACCTATACCACCAAAGACAAGCTGTATGCATTACAGGGAGATTTTAATGATAATAAACTGCAGGCAGGAACCAGTGACAGTACAGTACTTGCCAGGTATAGTTACTGGAACAGCTATTCTTCGAGCTACGATTTTTGGTTCTGGTCGCGCTCGCCTTACGCTGATGATGTTAGCATTGCGTTGATAGGTATTCCGGGTCTGATTGTCGGCAACCGCTATGTTGACTACGATTTAGCTGTTCAGCCCGCTTCCAATCTGAATCTGTCATCTGTTCTCTTCGCATCTGCTGCGACAGCAGCATCATCTGATCAAGCAAAGTTAGGAACAATCGCATTGGGTAAGGCGATGACTTTAAGACTTGACGGAACAGGTAAGAATATTGGTACAGTAACCTATAGTGCCACAACAGGTGATATTAAGGTGGTGAGGGGTGATACATCACAACCCGTGTCACTTGTCGTACAGGGCAATGATGGAACAAACGATTGGTATTACAGTAAACAGATTACAGGAACAGAGACGATAAATGTATCTGCTATTGAGGCAGAATCAAATACACCGGCATCAATCAATTTATCAGCCTGCAAAATCTGGCTGGAAATAACCGAGGATAATGTTTCATATGCAGTAAACGCAGAAAAAGAGATTGAAAAAATCAATACCACCTATGTAACCAAAGAACAGTTGATGAATTCATTTAAACCATACAGTAATGGAACTGCAGTAAATTACGGCAAGCTGGTATTTGGTAAGAAATCAGATGGAACAACAGCACAGGAATGGTACATCTTAGGAAAGGATGAGGGTGTATCAGGGGATAATACCATCATCGTTGCCGCAAGCCCGATTGCAAGAGGGCAGAAGTTTAATTCAGACATAAGCAATAAGAATGATGAAAATCTATGGTCAGATTGTGTTTATAGTGAAGCGACTATAACAGAAGTATACGCAAATCACTACGGAGCAAGTGAACTTCGTGATACACTGCAGGGTATGGCTACGAATACATCCTACTTCACCTCAGCCGAGCAGGGCTTGATGAATGCCACCACAGTGACAACGAAGGATACGAAGAATAGTAGTGTAACCTATACCACCACAGACAAACTGTATGCGTTACAGGGAGATTATGATAATGACCAATACTTGTGGGCAGGAACCGATGACAGTACAGTACTTGCCATGAGTAGTTACTTGAGGAACGGAGAGTGGTTCTGGCTGCGCTCGCCTTACGGTCGTAGTGGTGACACTGCGTTGTGCGCGGATCGGGGCTATTATGTCATCCTCGGCCGTGTCGACATCGACTCCGGGAGCCCTGTTCAGCCCGCTTCCAATCTGGATCTGTCATCTGTTCTCTTCGCATCTGCTGCGACAGCAGCATCATCTGGTACAGAATCGGGAACGATTGCAGAACGTACGGCGATGACTTTAAGACTTGATGGAAAAGATAAGAATATTGGTACAGTAACCTATAACACCACAACAGGTGATATTAAGGCGGTGAAGGGTGGTGCTACCTCACAAACCGTGGCACTTGTTGTGCAAGGCAAAGATGAAACAAATGATTGGTATTACAGTAAGAAGATTACAGGAACAGATGTTGTGAACGTATCTGCTATTGAGGCAGAATCATATACACCGGCATCAATCGATTTATCAACCTGCAAAATTTGGCTGGAAATAACCGAGGATAATGTGGCTTATGCGGTCAATGCAACTGAGACAAATATTAAAATAATTCATTCAATAGCAATTACAGATATTGATACTCCGATGCCTGATACTGCATTGGATACCGAAGCATCATGTACAACAGAAGGTGTAAAAAGCACCACACCACAGATTACATGGACACCAAGTGATACCACAGCGGGATATAATATGAGATACACGGCAAGCATTACACTTACAGCAGATACAGGCTATGAATTTGCAGATAATGTGACAGCTACCGTATCAGGCAATACCGCAACGAGTGTTACAAAGAATGCTGCAGATGATACATTGACAGTAACCAAAGAATTTACAACAGACAAGAGAAAGATAGAAAGTGTAGCTGCGCCGACAGTACCGGAAAATAATACATTTACAGCTTACTATGGCTATGATGGATATGATACAACGCCTATAAGCGGAACGAACACGGAGCTTGGAAAGACGGCAACAGTAACATTTGAAGGAACAACGTCACCAACTACAGAAGATATGGCTGTGACATGGACCATTGAGAGTGACGGAGGAGTTTATGACAAAACGCCGGAAGCAGAGAACATCTTTAGGTGGACAATCCCTGAATCTGCATTGACGAATTATAACGCTGCTAACTGTCAGGGCTATGATACAAGTACAGGCAATATCACAGGCACGATTACGGTTAAGAATAAAGCCGCAACCCCTGTCGCCATCACCGGAACAGACAGCAGTATAACATATACAGGTGAAACCGTTGATGTATCACAGTATTTTAGCATCGACAATAATGCAGGAGCTGCAATGTATACACTTGTTACTGGAACGAATGGCGGAACCGGAAAAGGCACGCTTTCGGGTACAACACTTACCGTAACCCAGACAGGAACCTTTAAGATTAAGGTAAGTACTGTAGCAAACGGAATCTTTGCGGCAGGAGAGAAAACAGTTACTCTTACGGTAGATAACGGAACCATCCTGTATACGGCAACGGATTACAGCACAACCTATGACGGACAGCCACACAGCATCAGCGTGAGCGTGACCAATCCTGAAGGAGCAGCCGTAACCTACAGCACCGATGGCATAACCTACGGCAGTGATAATCCTTCTTTTAGCAATGAAGGTACGTATACCGTATACTATCGGATTACGAAGGATAACTATACTACCGTTGAGGGTTCAAAGACAGTAACCATAAATAAAAAGCCTGTTACCATAACAGCACAGGAACAGGATATTGTCTGGGGTAAAGATATTAACCAAAGTCTGTATACCGTATCAGAGGATGGACTCATTACAGGTGACAGCATTAAAGAAATAACCCTTACACCAAGCACAACAGATCGTACAGAGAATGGAACAATCTCCGTAAGTGGTGTGAAGATTGAAAATGCTGCAGGTGTGGATGTGACAGCCAACTATGATATCACAATGGCTAATGGTAATTTGAAGATTACCCACAATACAGCCCTTGCTCCTGAGCGGATTGAAGCATCAAAGACAAAGACCACGTATACAGCAGGCGATACCCTGAATGTGGATGACCTTGCAGTCACTGTGTACTATGCAGACGGATACAGTGAACCTGTGCAGGATTATACAACCAATGTATTCGCAATAGATATGTCAGCGGATGGAGATAAGATACTGACAGTATCATATACTAAGAATGGCGTAACAAAGACAAAGGATATTACAATAAAGGTAAATGCAGCTCTGGCATCTTATAAAATTATATCTGGTGCAGACAGTGAGTGGAAGCAGAATACAGACAGAACCATCACTATCGGAGGAAATGGAGAATTTTCTAAATTTGAAAGCGTAAAAGTTGATGGAAGCATAATTGATGCAAAGAACTACATCGCAAAAGAAGGTTCAACGATTATTATCTTAAAGGCAGATTACCTGAAAACACTTTCTGTCGGAACACATTCATTTGAAATCGTATGGGCAGATGGCTCAGCAGTTACAAGCTTTAAGGTAAGCAAGAATACATCAGATAATGAAGGTAGTAAAGACAACAACGGTAATAAGGACAACAGCAATGATAATCCAAATAGTAATCCGGCAGCTGTACCTGATGACAAGAAAACTAATGACAGTAACAGTGGAAATAATACAGACGACAGCCAGCAGATAACAGCACCTCAGACTGGCGATAACAGCCATCTAATGCTCTGGGTGACATTATTGGCTGCTTCACTTGCAGGTCTGCTTGCATTGTTAAGTGTACGCATGAAAAAAGATGATGAATAATATGCAGCGTTAAGACTTACGGCATATATATTCAGTAAAGGGGATAGTTAGCACGAAAGAAATGCTGGCTATCCCCTCTGTATATATGGTGGTATATGCAGAGTGTTATTCTTATGCGTCTTCTGCATCTACCCACATCTGCATAGTTCCATCAAGATATAGCTTAACATACTCTAGTGGCTCATCAATCGCAAGAGCATTTAACGAACATTGTGAGCAGGGAGTAGTTTTTAGTCCATCCTCTGCCTTATTACAGTCAATGCGTAACATATATCCGGCAGATGTGTAGATATCAATGCTGTTGTGATACATATTGTATTCTGCGTAAATGGTATTCATGTTGTGTCTCCTTAAAATCAAAAAATATTGAAGCATTTCAATCAGTTCACCATGTCAGTTTTATTTTGTGTTATACTGTTTTATAAGATTTTCTTTCCCTTACTTTTTCCCTTATCAGAGTTCGTAAAAACCTGTGGGAAGATATAACACAAGGGAAAGTCTAAGGGAAAGTTCACCTACCACAAACTTAGTGTTTTCAATGGCTCGTGAGAAATTTAGTAACAAAATATAACAGTTATTAAATTCCTTAGAATAGGTGAAATCTCAATCGTGATTTAATAGGTCAGCGGGAAATACTTCAGTTAAGCATGGAAACTGCTAACAACAGAATAGAAATTAACAAAATCAACTCAGATATGATATCTCTTGAAAAGCAGATTTCAGATGTTGCAGAAGGCTTGAAGGATGTTGTGACAAAATCTGAGTTGGCTGATATGATGAACAGCTTTGTTTCAGATGATGATGAAAAATGGCTCATGTTTAATGCAAAATTCAGTAGTGCAGATGAGGTATATGAGTCCATTTATAAACAGGCAAAGTCGTCAATATATGTCGTTGACAATTATATTGGCTTAAGGACGCTGGTACACCTTAAGAATTCTCCGGCTGGAGTAGCTATTATTTTATTCAGTGATAATGTTGGAAATAATAAACTTCACAACATAGAATTTACAGATTTCTGCAAGGAGTACCCAACAGTAAATTTGTCAATGAAAAAGACAGGCGGTATATTTCATGATCGATTTATCGTATTAGATTATGGAACTGCTGATGAAAGGGTTTTCTTATGTGGGGCTTCATCAAAGGATGCAGGAGCTAGAATAACCAGTATTGTTGAAGATTATGGAATATCTAAATATGCCCCTGTGATTGCCACACTGTTGAAAAATCCAACTTTGATTTTACCACAATAGAGGGGAGTGAATGTATTGAAAAAGAAAACAAAATGCTACATATATACTCGTGTATCAACAGCAATTCAGGTTGATGGTTACAGCTTGGATGCACAGAAGGACAAACTAAAAAAATATGCAGAATTTCAGGATATGGAGATTGTCGGAGAATATTCCGATGAAGGGCATTCCGGGAAGAATATAAAAGGTCGTCAGGACTTTATGCGTATGCTGAATGATATTGAAGATGGCAAGGACGGAGTTGATTTCGTCCTTGTATTTAAATTATCCCGATTTGGCAGAAATGCGGCGGATGTACTCAGCTCTTTACAGCTTATGCAGGATTATGGTGTGAACCTAATCTGCGTGGAAGATGGAATTGACAGCTCAAAAGAAGCCGGCAAACTGCTTATATCTATCATTGCGGCAGTAGCAGAGATGGAGCGGGAAAATATCAGGGTGCAGACAATGGCTGGGCGTGAGCAGAAGGCGAGAGAAGGTAAATGGAATGGCGGATTTGCTCCGTATGGATATAGGCTGGAAAATGGGGAGCTTGCATAGGAAAAGCGTTAAAAAAATAATTACAGGCGTGAAAAAGTTCATGATCCGGAACATGCACATATTTTGTCCGGAATACCAGATATTACTATTATTGCAAGAATACCGTGAATGCTACCGGGCACAAGTGTACTTTCCGACGCAATATCGAGCAGTCACAGATTGATGATATGCTTGCAAAGCTGATTACAGCAATGACAAAAGAAGGAAAATTTAAGGATGCCATTCAGGATAATATTGGAGCTACAGTCGATACAACGGATATGGAAAAACAGTTATCTGTGTTAAATGCAAGTCTTCATAGGGCGAAGACAATAAAAACCCGCCTTGAACAGCAGATGGATAATCTGGATGTTACGGACACTCATTACGATAAAAAAATATCAGATTTACAGAGACGATTGGATGCTCAATATGATAGAATAGATGAAGTGTATTCAGAATGTACGGATGCAGTACCGATTATTAAAGAAGGCAAGGAAGTAGCACAAATCAAGGGGATTTCTTTGGACAAAGAGAAATCGGATGAGCATATGGTTTCCTTGGAAAAGTTATCAACACTTGAGACGGTTGTTCTTTTGTCCCAACTGAAACAAAAGCCGGATGATTACATTAATGTCACGATTGAACTTGATGATATGGATATAACATCTGCAGAGACTAAGGCTACATATGATGAGATAAAGAGAGCGCAATTGTGGAGGCATTGAAGCATTTTAAGATGAATAGTTAATAAAGAGAGGTGCAGATGCTATGCCAGGTATACTCGTGGTTGAAGATGATGAAAATTTAAATCGTGGAATTACATTCTCACTGAAAAAATCCGGATATGAGGTTTTTTCAGCAGAATCAGTGAAAAAAGCGAAAAGAATTGCAAGTGATAATAATGTGGATGTTACCATTTGTGATGTGAATCTTCCGGATGGGAATGGACTGGAATTTGTAAGGTGGATGAGATGCAATTATAATACATACATTATTTGTCTTACAGCACTAGATCAGGAGATGGATCAGGTCATGGGATATGAAGCAGGGGCAGATGATTATATTACAAAGCCGTTTAGTCTTTCGGTACTTCTTTTGAAAATAGAAGCACATTTCCGCCGCAGACAGGAGAAAACGGAAGCCGGAAAGATGATTTCGGGAGATATCGTATTTATCGCAGGAGAAATGAAAGTCCTGATAAAGAGTCGTGAAATCAGTCTGACAAAAACGGAGTTGAAAATGCTGACTTTTTTTCTTCAGAATCCGAAACAGATTCTTTCAAAAACACAAATACTGGAAAATGTGTTTGATCTGGAAGGGGATTTTGTGGATGAAAATACAATCGCTGTCAATATCAGAAGACTCCGTGAGAAAATCGAAGACAATCCGGCTGCACCGGTCTATATAAAGAATATCAGAGGCCTTGGGTATATATGGAATCAGGAGGTAAGGCAGTGACAAAGAGATATCGCAAGAAGATTACAGTAGTGCTCTCCTTGGTATTACCTGTCATATTATTGTTTGCAATATTAAATTGCTTTACCACGTATGTGTTTTATGAAGATTATAAATATAAAATGAATCTTATGACAGAGATTGCTGCAAAGGAAGAATTTTCCGGGCTGGATGCTGTTTCGGAATTGCTTAAGGATAAGGATATTGAAACTAACGAACAGGGAAGGCGATTATTGGAGCAATATGGATACTGGGGGAATAAAGGGAATGCATTTTATATGCAATTCCGGCATCAGGTTATGGTGACCGGTGCTGTAAGCACTGTGATATGCGTGCTTCTTTTGACTTTTTTACTTTATTGGAAGAAAAAAGAAGATGCGTGTCATCAGAAAATTTTAGACCAGTTGGAAGAAATTTTGATCAGATTCCGTGAAAATAAATTTGATGATTTACTGAAAACGGAAAATCCAGCAGAACTGGAAAAATTGAATGACCAGCTTGAAGCAATCGGACATCATATTCAGTTGCTAAATGAAGAAGCACGGGAAGAAAAGGAGAACACGAAAGAAATGGTTTCCGATATCTCTCACCAGTTAAAGACACCGGTTGCAGCTTTGGATACATGTTTTAGTGTGCTGATGCAGAATGACTTAAGTGCCACAGAACAGGAGGAGTTTCGTATCCGTTGTCGGAGTGCTCTGGATGGACTGGAGACATTATTGCAGTCGCTTCTTGAAATATCCAAGATGGAAACTGGACTGATTCAGATTAATAAGAAAAAACTTCCGCTTATGGATACTGTCATATCTGCTGTGAACCGCACTTATCCTAAAGCGGATGAGAAAGAAATTGAATTCGTTTTTGACTATGAAAAAGAACTGGAAACATGCACGATTATGCAGGATAAAAGGTGGCTTGGTGAAGCTGTGATCAACGTTCTGGATAATGCAATCAAGTACAGCCCGGATGGTTCAAAAATATTTATCCGGTTACAAAAAAGAAACGATCTTGTAAGAATGGAAATTGAGGATCAGGGAATTGGTATTCCGCAGAATGAGTATCACAAAATTTTTCAACGATTTTACAGAGGAAGTTCCAAGGATGTCATGGAAAAGAGTGGTACAGGAATCGGACTTTTTCTATCGAGAGAAATTATCGAAAAACACGCAGGTACAATCATGGTAACCTCCGGCAAAAAGAAAAAAGGAAGCACGTTTGTGATTCAATTACCATATGTTGGTTAAGTTTTAAGTGAGCAGAAAGATCGGAGATACGGTTACACTGGATTACCGCGCAGGGATGCAGTCAGAATATAAGCCGGAAGAATTTGTTGTCAGCGGAATCCTATATGATCGGGATGAGTATACCATCGAGGCATCTTATGTTGCTTTCGGGTCACAGGAGTTTTATGATGAGCATGTCGCAGAGAATGACAGACAGTATAATATTTATTTTACTTTAAATGATTCTGCAAATGTATCTATGAATAATATTGATTCGGTTATAAAGCAGATTGCAGCAGCTTGTGGGATCGAAGAAAAAAACGTTATAGTCAATGATCTCTATTTGCAATGGGTCTTGCAGCCGAGTTATGAAACGATTGCGGTATGCGGGGTTTTGATTCTTGCAATTGTACTTTTCTCTGTTGTGGTCATTTATAATATTTTTCAGGTCGGTATTGCCAACAAGATACAGGAGTATGGAAAAATCAAGGCTCTGGGAGCGACAAAAAAGCAGATGAAACAACTGATCTTCAGAGAGGGTATGTTTTTGACAATTTCTTCAATACCGGTTGGATTGCTTTTTGGCTTTCTGATTGCAAAATGCGGTT
Organism: [Bacteroides] pectinophilus; assembly: GCA_025146925.1. NCBI lineage: Bacteria > Bacillati > Bacillota > Clostridia > Eubacteriales > [Bacteroides] pectinophilus. The sequence goes on from CP102260.1 coordinate 935,719, forward strand.
TTAACTGGCTGGTAGAACAGGGAAAACTTGTATCAACCGGAACTGGCTCTATGGGAGTCCAAAATCAGCAGATGCCACTGTTTTCCCTGCCTGTTATGCTTCTATGTATTTTCGTGTCATTTTTTACCGTTGCTTTGGCGCTGCGTAAACCAATGAAAATTGTTTCACGGATTTCACCTATCGAAGCAACACGGTATTTAGAAAATGCAGAAACACACAAAAAAGGAAAACGAAATGGCAGAAAAAATGTCACCGTGTTTTCTATGGCAATGGCAAATGTAACGGGTAATCCCAAAAGAACTATTGGTACTATCCTCACAATGGGTTTTTCTTGCGTATTGTTTGTGATTATCTCTAATTATGTGGGAAATATTGACACGGAGCATGAAGCACGTCTTTCTGTTAATCATGGACAATTTGAACTGCAGCTTGACTATTCTGCTGAGTACGATGAAAGATATCCGGAGAATAATCTGGATACGATTCTGACGGATGATCCATTGAATGATTCGCTGATTGAAGAAATCAAAAGCATTCCGGGAGTGACAGATGTCATGACGAGAGAGATTGTCTCTGTAAATCTGAACGGAACAAGATTTCCGGCTGATATTGTGAGTGAAAATGATTTTGATTTTATGCGCCAAGACGGGGATATTGGCTCTATGGACTATGATCAGGCGGTAAAGAATGGTGATATTTTCTTTGGCTGGTCGACGTGGATGGAACAAGACGGATATGCTCCGGGTGAATCCATTGCATTTGACTTTGAGAATGGAAGTGGAACCTATACCTATCAGGGAAAGATTGCAGGATCTTTTGTAAGTGCGGACACTTATCTTGTCATTCCGGAAGGTGTATATCGTTCCATGAATCCGAGAGGAACAGCCTATGGCTATCTGTGGGTGGACTGTGATAAAAAAGATGTGGCATCTGTAGAACAAAGTCTGAATACTTTGATTTCTAATACTTCGCATATAAAAATGGATACTTATCATGCGCAGTTACAATCTGCCGAATTTGCAAGCAGCATGATGAAGCTTGGCTGTTATCTGTTTATGGCGGTTGTAGGACTCATCGGTTTTATGAATATGGCAAACACCATAATCATGAATATTACGACAAAAAAGCAGGAATATGGTGTATTACAGGCTGTGGGTATGACAAATAAACAATTAAATTTATGTCTGCAGTTACAGGGAATGATGTTTACGGTTGGTACCATATGCGTAGCTTTGGTCATTGGTCTGCCGCTCGGCTATGCACTTTTTTCCTATGCAAAACATAATGGAATATTTGGAATGAATATCTATCATGTTCCAATCGTACCAATTTTTATTATGATTTTTTTGGTCGGTCTGTTGCAGATTGTACTTTCCTGCGTTTTAAGCAGTAATCTGAAAAAGGAAACGCTGGTAGAAAGAATAAGGTATCAGGGATAGCAAGTAATATGTAATGAACTAGGTCTTAACGAAGAGGAGAAATAGATAACTTCCAATTTGTATGTATGGTAAATCTAAACTGTATTTTAGCAATATTTCCTATTGGTTAATTAAATTGAATAGAAATTAAACACTGTTCAATTGTGCAATCTATATGAATCTGATATGCTGAGTATACAAAAGCTTTTGAATTTTTTAGGAGATGAAGCAAATGGATATAGGCGTTGTTATAAAAAAATATAGAAAAGAAGCTGGTATGACGCAGGAGGAGATGGCAAACAGATTAGGCGTGACGACACCGGCTGTAAACAAATGGGAGAATAGTAATTCCAATGGCACCGGATGCAGCAGATAATCTGCTTGACAAGATGAAAGCAGAGATTACTAAGTTGTCAAGTTTTCCGAAAAAACATTCCTTGATTGATGAAGAGCCATGGAGGACTGAGGGAGTACGCAAGATTGTTGTTAAAAATTTCCTGATTTACTATTGGGTTGATGATGAAAATAACAGAGTTCAGGTAACAGCAGTTATTTATAGCAGGAGAGACCAGATCAGGCAGCTAAGCAATATGGATATGGAGTAGTGGCTTAATCTATAAGGATTACTATAAAAGTATATAGTTGCAAATATATAAAACTGAATACATGCAATGAAAGAAGCAGATATGTGGAAATATTCCATGAATGTATTGAAAAAGAAAACAAAATGCTACATATATACTCGTGTATCAACAGCAATTCAGGTGGATGGTTACAGCTTGGATGCACAGAAGGACAAGCTTAGGGAATATGCTGAATTTCAGGATATGGAGATTGTAGGAGAATATTCCGATGAGGGGCATTCCGGTAAGAATATAAAAGGTCATCAGGAATTTATGCGGATGCTGAATGATATTGAAGATGGAATTGACAGTCCCAAAGAAAACGGTAAACTGCTATATCTATCATTGCTGCAGTAGCAGAGATGGAGAGGGGAAATATCAGAGTGCAGACAATGGCTGGGCGTGAGCAGAAGGCGAGAGAAGGTAAATAGAATGGCAGATTTGCTCCTTATGGATATAGGTTGGAAAATGGTGAACTTGTCATTGCAGAGGATGAAGAGGAAAGGTAGATAATGGGTGAAAAAAGTATAGGTGGTAAACTGATTATATTAGCTATGGTAATTCTAATTATTGCATTTATTTTTTGTTTGTTTTACGAAAGTATTTCTTACAAATCAAGATATATTAAAATCAATTATGTGTGTGAATTACCAATTAGCTCGAATATGGATAACATAGTTTTGTTGAAAGATCCATTTCCGAGATTGAGATGTATAAGTGTTTTAGAGTTTGAAAAACTTTTAGGAGGGATTCTTGATAGGACAGATTTGTCAGAGAGTGAGACTGACAATATTAAAGCTTTAATAGAAAATGTACCGGACGATAAGTATATCTATATTTCAATTAGATATAAACTGGAAGGTGTATTTTACAGTGAGAAATCTGGGTCCTATGGACACAATGGAATTTATGGTTCTCAAGAATATGAAGCAGTATTTATTTATTGGGCTGATGAACCATTGGGAAACATGATTGATGGTTATATCTAATAACGAATTGAGTGAAAAGTGGAGTGACGGGAGACCGTTTCAAGTTTTGTGTAAACGTTAAAAACTGATATAAGATTTGTGAATAGTTACAAATGGGCAGAGCCGATTTTCCGGATTCTGCCCATATCTGCATTATACAGTAGTTTTTTGGCATGTCAATAAAACCTGCCTAAAATTGACTGCTTTACAGGTTCCGTCCTGCCAGACGTTCTTCAAAATAAATTTCAAGCTGGGAATGGATCTGTCCCCAGTCCTGCCTGTGTCCGGTCCATTTTTTCGTGATATCCATGGTTGCCAGATACAGCATTTTCAAAAGGCTGTCATCTGACGGAAAAACGGTCTTGCTTTTGGTCACTTTCCGAAGCTGACGGTTGAATCCTTCAATGGCATTTGTGGTATAAATCAAACGTCTTACAGCTTCTGGATACTTGAAATAAGTGGACAGTGTTGCCCAGTTATCATGCCAGGATTTATAGATTTTTGGGTACTTGGAATCCCATTTATCCTTGAACAATTCTAACTCATTTAAAGCTGTTTCTTCCGTTGGAGCTGCATATACAAGCTTCAGATCAGCCATCAGTTTTTTGATGTCTTTGTATGAAACAAACTTCGTTGAATTACGAATCTGATGGATGATACACTGTTGAATCTCTGTTTTTGGATAAACAGCCTCGATTGCCTGTGGAAATCCATTTAAACCATCAACGCATGCAATCAGGATATCCTCAACGCCTCTGTTTTTTAATCCATTCATGATAGAAAGCCAGAACTTTGCACTTTCGTTTTCTCCAACATACATTCCAAGAACATCTTTTTTCCCATTCATATCGATACCAAGGGCAATGTAAACCGCACGTTTTACAATACGTCCTTCACTGCGGACGTGATAGTGGATTGCATCCATAAATACTACAGCATACACTTCTTCCAAAGGGCGTTCCTGCCATTCTTTTACAATCGGCAGGATTTTGTCTGTGATCCGGCTGATTGTGCTGTCAGAAATATCAATATCGTATAATTCACGCATGTGGGATTCAATGTCTCCAGTTGTCATTCCCTTGGCATACATGGAAAGTATTTTTTCTTCCATGTCCTGAGTTACGGTATTCTGATATTTTTTAATCAGCTGTGGTTCATAATCACCGTTACGATCCCTTGGTATAGCTACATCCATATCTCCATAACTGGTGTGCATGGTTTTGCTGGAATGTCCATTTCTACTATTGTCTGTTTCTTTGTTCCGATAGTCATACTTGGAATATCCTAATTCTTCATCTAGTTCTTCATCCAAAGCACCTTCCAAAATGACAGACATCATGTCACGCATGATGCTGTTAACATCAGTGCCATCTTTGATGCTGATATCATTATTTTTCAGATAGTCACGCATCATTTCTCTCATTGCTGCTTTTTGTGGGCTGTCTTTTCTTCTTGCCATAAAAATAACCTCCAAACTGAGTAATTTTATCTTACATCAGTTTGGAGGTTTACACAAACTTTGGGATACTCCCAGTGACAGCGAACTTTTTTCAATGGTTCGCCGTTGTTGGCTATTATTTATCTACATCCGCGCCATTTGTCATATAGCTCTTGTATATTTTTTGGAAGCTTGTCAGGTAACATGGCATTTATAGCATCTTCGTTACCATCTTTCGTTGCTGTTTTATAATACCAGCACTTAAACTTTAAGAGGGAGAGAGTTTTTTGAAGCTCCTGGATTTCAGTTTCAACAGCTGATTTTCTGGCTTCAAATAATGCTTTCCTTTTTTCATAGCTGGAGCTGCCTTCAGATACCAAGAAAAAAATTGCTTTATATCTTTAATCTCAAGACCGGATTTCTTCAGACATTCAATAATACGAAGTGCTTCTAATTCATTATCGCTGAAATAACGGATATTTCCCTTGCGTTCCAGATTAGGGAAAAAGCCTTCCTTGTCATAATACCTTAATGTAGAAACAGGAAGACCAAACATTGCAGAGACCTGACCGATTGTATACATAAAAAACCTTCTTTCAAAATACACTTGACCTAAAGTTAGCATTAGATTGTGTGATGTTTATATCATTCGCCAGTCCCAAAATGCTCGTCCTAAAACATACTTAGCCTTGCGCACAATATCCAATAAGTGTTAAAATATACTTTATAAATAATATATATAAGGAGAGTAAAAATTATGAAGAGTAAAAAGAAGAAGTACAGATATGGAATTAAGGAAAAGACACTGTCATTTATTTTATTCCCGTGTATAATGATTGCGCTGTTCTCATGCATTTACACCGGATACAGCCAGTATAATACGATTGAGGATGAGATAGGCACGGAGTTAAAGACAGCGGCATATGGTGCACGTATAATAAGTGAAAGTCTTGGAATGAATGCTGATGAGATGAAGTCTCAGATAGATACATATGCAGATGAAACTGACACAGAGATTACCATATTTAATGGCGATGTAAGAACTGTGACATCTATAGATAATGCGCTTAACACAAAGATGGATGCACATATAGAAGAACAGCTTATAAAAACAAAAGCAAATCTCTATGTGAAAGATGCTCTGGTAAATGGTGAAGAATATTTTGGATACTATATTCCGTTTGTGCAGAATAATGAATTACGTGGAGCAGCATTTTCAGGAATTCCCAAGGCAAAGGCACAGAGCATTATAATTAAGAAGGTAGTTGCCATGGTAATCAGCATAGTGATTATTATGGCAGTATTTGTAACGATTGCTGTTTTACAGATAGGCCGGATACTTAAGAAGCTTACAGTTGCCTCAGATTATGCAGAATCGCTGGATGAAAATGACCTATGTGTTGAATATGATAATAAGATAAAGAATGATGTCGATGAGTATACCGAGATTGCTAATATCCTTTACAGGGCAATTAATAAGTTACGCGATTTGATAACGAATATAAATACATCTTCACAGAGTTCTTTAAATATATCTTCAGAGCTGAGCCGGAACTCACAGAATCTCAGCCGTACAACGACTGAAATTGCCAACGTAATAAGTAATGTTACAGAAGGTGCGCAGAATCAGGCTGATGAGACGCAGAAGGTTGCAGAATCTATACAGAACATGGGTAAAGATATAGAAATAATCGTAGATAATGGGGACAAATTGTCTGAAGCAGCACAGAATATGTCAGCAGCACAGAATAAAGTAGTTGATACTATGTCTGTACTGCATAGTACGAACCAGACGATAATGAATGATGTAACAGAAGTTAATAATCAGATAGAAATAACCAACAATAGTATCAAATCAATATATTCTGCATTAAGTATTATTCAAGACATTGCAGAGCAGACGAACCTGTTATCCCTTAATGCGTCAATAGAGGCTGCAAGAGCAGGAGAGGCAGGTAAAGGCTTTGCGGTTGTTGCAAGTGAGATAAAGCAGCTTGCAGACCAGAGTTCTACCAACAGCTCTGAGATTGAATGCAGTCTTCAGGCGTTAATTGAGAACTATAAGCTCATCATTGATAAGATGGAGAATACAACAGCTAATATTGGCGAACAGAATGATAAGTTACGTGAGACAGAGTCTGATTTTGAGACATTAAACAGCGGTATTGCAGAGACTACAACTCAGATAAAAGAGATTAATGATATAGTTTCGGATATTAACAATCAGCGGGAAGTAATTAATGAAGCTGTTCTTAACCTGTCGGCTATTTCTGAAGAGAATGCCGCAAGCAGCCAGGAGGTTATGGCAAGCGTAGAAGAGCTTAACAGTATAGTATCGATTGTTGATGATAAGGCATCTGAACTTGAGAAGATGAATAAGGAGCTGAACGAACTGGTAGCGGTGTTCAGGATTGACTGATAAGCGTGCATGGGTGGCACTGGTGGTTGCACTTGAGGTTCAAATACACATTGAAACCAATAAATTTTTGTGGTAAAATGTGAACGATATTTGGAAGCTTTTATAATTTACATAAAAAATAACAATAACGGCACAAAGCCACATAAACAGGAGGTTCTAGGATATAATGGAAGCATATAAAAGTGAATTTATAGATTTCCTACCTGCTCCTTTATCTTAACCCTTGTGAATGCCCTCAAATGCTTGATTTTACAGGCTTTGAGGGCATTTTTAATTTGAGAGGAAACTATCGTAACTTATCATAAAATGGTGTAATTTGATGAAAAAAGTGTGTAGTAAAGTGTGTAGTAATTCGTAGGAAGGATACGCTAAATATCAAGAGTGGCAGTTGATTCGTCCATGTGTTTGTAGAGATACAGATGCATGGACTTTTTTATTTTGGTTACCGGCACAGATGCCGGAGAAAGAGAGGATTATATGACAGAGAAGATTAGAGAATACAGTATGAACGGAGCACTGATTATCGGTGTGGATAATGGCTACGGAAATATGAAAACAGCCAGAAGATGCTTTAAGACAGCAATTGCAAAGTATGACAGCGCACCTGTGTTAAGCAGAGATTATATCGAGTACGATGGTGGATATTATGTCATTGGAGAGGGAAGAAAGGGTTTTGTGGCAGATAAGCAGACTGATGACGACAATTATATGCTGACACTTGCGGCTATTGTAAAGGAACTGGAAGCAAGAGGAATGACAGACTCTGTAAACAGGGCAAGGATTCATCTTGCAGTTGGGCTTCCTCTGAAATGGGTGCAGGCACAGAGGGAGGACTTTAAGAGATATATGCTTAGAAACAGCAGTGTGGAGGTCGGCTATAAGGACAGACTTTATTGTATTGAGTTTGCAGGATGTACGGTTATGCCGCAGTGTTACTCGGCAGTGACAGAGAATCTGAAGGATTTTGCAGGTGTAACGCTTCTTGCAGATATTGGAAACGGTACCATGAATCTGATGTATCTGAATAACGGTAGACCAATGGAAAGCAAGGCATGGACCGAGAAGCTTGGTGTGTTCCAGTGCTTTCAGAAGATTCACAATATGGTGCAGGACAAAACGGGAGACAATCTTATGGATGATGTAATTGATAATATTCTCCGTAGCGGAAAGATTGAACTGCCGGATCCCCATGCATCACTCGTGGAAAAGGCTATTTGTGACTATGTGGAGGAGATTTTTCAGAAGCTTCGTGACCATGAATATAATGAGAAGCTGATGAAGGTTTACTTCATGGGTGGCGGAGCAAGGCTGGTTGAAAATTTCGGCGAGTACAATCCTGAAAATACAGTCTTTAACAATGATATCCGTGCTAATGCAAAGGGCTATGAGTATTACTGCTATATGCTTTTAAGACATCAGGAAAGAGCAGGCAGAAGGTAGGTGAGGCAATATGACAAAGCACTACAGGAATCACAACATCCGTTTCAATATGACGGATGAGGGAGGCGTGCAGGCGTGGGAACGCCTGCATTCCGCTGAAGTGGAACAGGACTTTAAGTCGCAGAATGCTTTTGTGGTGGCTGCGATTAATGATTATTATGAAAGGCATCTTGCCAAGAAAAACGATCCATATCTGGAGAGTCGGGAAAAGGAAGATGCCTTTGCAGACAGACTGGTGCAGACTGTGGAGCAGAAGCTTCTTTCAAATCTTCCGGCACTTGCAGCCATGTATCAGATGCAACAGCAGGCATTTTTTCAGGCGGGACTGCAGGCTGGTGGGATAATGCCTTATCCGTATCAGCAGGGAAATCCGGGAGCTGAGGCATCGGTGGGGGTAAAGCTAGTTACGGAACCGATACAGGGCAGTGAACAACCGATAGAAGTTGTAAAGCAAGAACTGTCGGAGCCAGAAGAGAATGAGTTTCTGGATTACTCGTTTGGTGTGTAAATTATGGATTCGTGTTGATTTTCAATTGATAAAAGAAGAAGTGGCATGATATAATTAACCACACAATGAGTGTGTGAGATAAAGGTTCAGATACCACTTCGAACGGTGGAAGAGTGGGAAGCGGGTCGAAGAAAGCCTCCTGAGTATATTCCACGGTTGAAAAAGTATCAGATTATGTATGAACAGCAATTTGGGAAGCAAAACAAGAAGGAACACGATGATACTGTTTGAGGTCACAGTTTGTGACCTCAGAATGAGTACACAGATTGTAGACTTGAAGTCGCAATTTGCGACTTCAAAAATGGATTGGAGGATTCGATGGCAAAAGATAATAGTGAATTGATTGACGTAAATTCAGATGTAAAGGATAGGGTTATGGAAGTGAGTCATATTCAGAGTCTTATATATGTTATTAGAGGAAAACAGGTAATGCTCGATAGTGACTTGGCAATTTTGTATCAAGTTGAAACAAAAACTTTTAATCAGGCTGTAAAAAGAAATATTGAAAGATTTCCTGAGAATTTCAGGTTTCAACTAAAAAAGGAAGAGTACGACTCTTTGAGGTCACAATTTGTGACCTCAAAAGAAGGGAGAGGTGGAAGAAGATATCTGCCATATGTTTTTACAGAACAAGGTATTGCAATGCTTTCTGCGGTGCTGAGGAGTGATATTGCAATACAAGTCAGTATCAGGATAATGGAAACATTTGTTGAAATGCGTAAATATATGGCAAACACGTCACTTTTGTATGATCGCATGAATGCAATAGAAGAAAGACAGATAACTTATCAAAATGAAACAAATGAGAAATTTGATAAAGTATTTGCATATATTTCTGACCACGAAGAATCACAGCAGAAAATCTTTTTTGATGGACAGATATATGATGCGTTTAGCTTACTGATAGATCTGGTAGCTAGTGCAACGAAAAGTCTTGTATTGGTCGATAATTATGTCGATGTGGGAACTTTAAATATTCTGTCCAAGAAGAAAGAGAATGTATCGGTAACGATTTACACAGTTAGAAAAACCAGATTGTCAGAAAAAGATATTGAAACTTTCAATCAACAGTATCCCAAACTTGAAGTGAACTACACAGGTGTATTTCATGACAGGTTTTTAATCATTGATGACAAAAAAGCGTATCACATTGGTGCATCATTAAAAGATGCAGGAAAGAAATGTTTTGCTATAAGCTTATTAAACGATTCTGGTGTGATATATGATATTTTACAGAGGCTGGATATAGAAACAGAAGAAAACGAATCATAAAGAGGGATAATGACTTGGGGTGGGTAACACCCAAGTCCCCCCCAAGTCACCCCCCCAAGTCTAACAGACTGATATTACAGAAAGAATTCTATTGTTTTGTAATGAGGGTAGAAGCAAGAAGGATATAGCCGATGATAATCAATTCAATTATCCAAGTAAACATCGGCTACATTCCCGGGTACAATTGCAGTAAAGACAGAAAGACACACCATCCCCTTTGTAGATGGTGTGTCTTTCTGTCTGGGGGTCTCGGGGGCGTAGCCCATGAGCAGGTAGCACCGATGGCGCAGACAATGAGGCGGAAATAAAATCAGGGTACCGGAGGGGACCCTGATTTTATTTTTGACGAGTTGGCAAGCCAGCGGTACTACCTGCCTATATCATCCCCACCACATCGGAAAGGGAATAGAAGATTTCAATAAGTAGTAGAGATGTGAAAAAAAGCAGTCCGAAGCGGTAAGCGAAGGGCTGCTTTTGTCTGTCTGACGGAGTCTTTTTTCCGTCAGGCTGACCTGTGGGGATGATGTGCCCTGCTGACGAAGCATCGCTTACACAAAGGCTACGAAGAAATACCAAGACGGATGCAGATGATAGCGGTTCTTATGGACAGTATAGCTATAACAGATACAGTTTAGACAACATCTGCAACCAAATGGCTACAAAGCAGAGCAACAGTAGAACCACAACAGGGGCATGACACTGCAATTTACCGGTGCAGACCACAATTTCTATTAGTATGTAGCCATAATCCGGTGCAATCGTAGCCAAAACACAATAACTGAAAATACCAAAAAATGAAGCCATGAAACAATTGGAAGAAAAGGCAGCAATGCCAATTCAACCAATGAGTTTTGTGGCTTTTTTTACAGATAAAAAGAAGGAGGACACTATGGGGAAACGAACAAGAGACGAGGTAATCTATTCTCGTGTGGATTACCGTGTAAAACAGGAATTTGAATCACAGATGAAGGAGAGCGGATATAAGACTTCCGCTGATTTCATCGACTATCTGCTCCGGGGCAACAAGGGCAGGCAGATTGACGGGACAACATTAAAGCAGTTTATGGAGGTCATGAATGAGGTCTGCTACGAACTGAAAAAGCAGGGAGTCAATATCAACCAGCTGGCAAGGAATATCAATGCCTATCCGGATTTGATATCCATGACAGCATTTGAACCGTTCCAGAGAGTATTCCGGCGGTTGGAAGACTCAGTATTAAAACTATATGAAAAGGTGGTGAGTTAGATGGCAGTATATGGAAATGTCAATGTAAAATATGCTCCATGCAAGTCTGTGGCACAGCTTCACAGTGCTGCAGATTATATTCTGGGGAAGAAGAAGGAACAGCTAAGTTCCAGTGTTATCAAGACAAAGTCGGAGTTATATAATGCTTTTGGCTGCAATCGGGATAACTTTGCAAACAGTGTCCTTATGACAAGGAAAATGCATCAGAAGAAGTATAGCCGGTTCTTCCCGCGGGACATTCTGGCACAGAAGCTATCAATATCCTTTCATCCGGAGGACAATGATAAGCTGACTTATGCAGAGGCTTACAAGATGGCAGAGGACTTTGCTCGTGAGTTCTTCTGGAAAAAGGGATTTGAGGTATTGTTTGCGGTTCATGTGGATACGGAGCATGTTCACGTGCATTTTCTGGTAAATAACTGTAATCAGAAGGATGGTTCTTCCTTTCGGAGAGGTCCGAAGGAGCTGGTGGAAATGTCGGAATATTTTGGAGAACAGTGCAGGAGCCGGGGCTTGACACACTCTGTCCGTGACAGCTTCTACAATCCGGATAAGACCAGGGAGGAACGCACCTTAGCGGAAAATCATATGCAGAAAAGGGGAAAACTTTCTTTCAAGGATGAAATGCGTGTGTATATCAGACTTGCCATGAATGATCCGACCACGCAGAACATTCATGATGTGGTGAATATGTTAGAAAGAACCTATCATATGAATGTAAGGCTGAAAGGTAATACCATTAGCTATGCCCTTCCCTATCGTAGCAGTAATGGAGGCAAGGTAAAGGCAGTACGAGGCAGTAAGCTTGGTAAGCGATTCACGGTTGCAGGCATCAGGGAGTATATGAAACAGAAGGAAAAAGAGGATTGGTTTGATTATCCAAGGCAGGAGCAGGACATCGAGCATTCCAGTCAGTCCATGAAGGATTATCCCAGATGGGAAGAGGATGAGGAGGAAGTGAAGGAGTCTGCTTCTAAGGCTAAAAAGCAGATACCAACACAGGAGTCACAGCCGACCAGAAAACCGGATGTTTCTGTATATGAGGCATATGACGAGTTTCAGGAAAAACATGAGATACCGGAGAATGACGAGTCTTTCTTTTATGGTGCTGCATTTGATGACTTCAATAAAGAGTGGCAGGGACTTGATGCAGGCGCAGGCTCGGTAAGTACTGAGTTTGGCACAACAAATAACTCAACCGACGCAGAACCATATAATGAGGATGAGTTAGACGAATTACTTGATAACAATTCGTCAACGGTGCCGGTTCAAAATAAGCCGTTTCCATCTCCAGCAGAATACCGCAAGCTCTCTCTGGAAAAACGTGCTAAACTTCTTCCGCCACCTTCTGATGACCGAATTGAAGAACTAAAGAAGTATCAGGACAGAATGGGATATACCGAAGAATCCATGCGGAGTATGCGTTACAAGATGTCTGTATATGATGATTTTACCGAGGAATATGATTATCGTGTGAAATACAACAGAAATCATTCTTCAGAGGAGCAGCTAAAAGCACAAGCGGAACAGCAGATAATCACACCGGTTCGTAGACGTGGGCGTGGCAGATGACAAGGCTTTGATTGCCTTTCAAACTCACTTTCGGTAAGAAAAACTCCATTGCACATAAAATGATTTTGAGCTATAATTTTAATGGATTTTTGTATGAAAGGCGGGTATGATATATTACCAAACATTATGCTGGTAGGAGCAGAGCAAGAGTTATCACAGACGGGAAAAGAACACCGTTTGAAAGAAGCTATTGCCCCCGTAGCGGAAAAGTATGATTATATCATTATAGACACGCCGCCCTCTTTGGGTGTGTTGACCGTAAACGCATTTACGGTGGCAGGTGATATTCTGATACCGACCACAGCGGGCATATTTGCCACAACAGGAATTAACCAGCTTAACGAAACAGTAAGGAGCGTACAGCGGTACTGCAATCCTAATGTAAAGATAACGGGTATTCTGTTTACAAGGTTCAATCCGAGAGCAAACATCAGCAAGCAGATAAAGGAACTTACGGAACAGTTGAGCGAGTACATTTCTGCACCGATATATAAGACCTATATTCGGTCAGCGGTAGCGGTAGAGGAAGCACAGGCAAACAGAACAGATATATTTGAGTATGCGGAGAAGTCCAACGTATCAGAGGACTATAAAGCCTTTATAGAGGAATTTTTGAAAGGAGAGGTAGAGAGTAATGGCAGGAAAGGCAAAATTTGACCAAGAAGCGGCGTTTAAGTCGATTATAGGTGCAGGAGCAAGCGAGGGTTCAGAGAAGCCAGTGGCAAAAGGCAGACCAAAAGCGGAGTGGGAAACAAAGAAGCCCATAAAAAAGCGTGTGAGCATTGGAACGAGGGTGGCTTAGCAAAGGTTTGGATAGATAAGGACGGGTATCTTTGTATCGAATATGAAAGCGGCGAATGGTGGCACTACAACGATAAAGGAGAGTGGTGGTAGATGAAAGTAGGAAAGTATCAGATAGGACGTTTCCATGCGATTATTCGCAAGGAATACGCAGACGGAAGTGTTGACTATTGGCAGGGATATAAGACATTATTAAATGAAGAATGAGGTGAAGAGAATGAATAAGAAACAAAAGAAAATATTTTTTTGTGTTTGTATGATTTTTTTTCTGTTTTTAATTGTTACTATATATTTATTGAAGCAGAAATCACCATATGAATATTTGAAAGAACAAAAAGGAATGACAGCACAAACTACTGCAAATGAATGTTTGGAAGAAATTCGATTCGACAATAAATATATAGTGTTTTTCATAAATGAGAATGGAAATCTATCATGTGCAGTTATGAAGAAGAAGATATTTTCTTATGAAATATTAAGAATTAGTGGAGAACTATCACAGAGCAAGAATAGTAAAAATTATTTATTTAGTTCATACGAAGATAATGGATATAAATGGATTGATTGGGGTGTGATAAATGATAGTGATATTGAATCAGTATTATCTAATGATAACAAGATGAATATTATTGATAATTTGCAGTATTCATTTAGAATATGTTGGATTATTGGAAACGGAGAAGAGAATACGCCACCAGAGCATGAAGAAATAAAAATAGGTAGTTCAATTTGAACTACCTATTTTTTATGGCAATACCTAATGCGTGCTGATTAGTATTTTTTTATATTGCTCCGCAAGCTCTTTCTTTCCCCATCTCATATACAAACTATACAAATAACGAGCAGTACTTTTGGAATAATCATTATCAGGGTTCTCGTTCATAACAGCATGAAAGACGGCATCTGCGTTAAGCAGGTGCTGTTCTGCTATCACAGGCTGAGAACGGGTATAAGCAATGACACCACGATAGAACTCGCACATACCATAATCAAGGTTATTTCTACCCATAACTTCATCAATGGTGGATTCACAGAAATCAATAATTTCCAGAGCAGAATCATATTCCTTATTCTGCACCAGCATGTTAGCAAGTGAGAGTGTCTGCTGCAGGGTATCATTATTCTCTATCAATCCAAGACTGGCATATTCCCTGCGTACTGTGAAAGCTGTCTTGAGTTCTGATACGGCTTCTTCCAGTTTCTTCCGGAACAGATAAGCTGTAGAGAGGTTGTTGTGCAGGTTTGAAAGCAGATTGGCGGAACGGGCATCCGCAGTATTGGTCTTATGGTAATTTTCCATGAGGGCAATCGCCTTTTTATATTTCTTAATGGCATTATCATATTCCTTGCGTGGGAACAGAAGCTGTGCTTTGTAATCTAATAATAATGCTTTGTCACAGGCAGAAATGTGGTTGGTTTCTTGCGTAATATCTGGTGTGCCTGATTTATCTGAATTATACGATTTACTCGTTTCATCCGACTTGCCCGAATCATTCATAAGATTCATCACATATTCTATACGTTCTACCAGCTCCGACAGATAATCGGTATCCAGATATTTGTCAAAGTAAGGGTACATATCCTGTAAGAACAGTAGATAGTAAGCCCTGTTATCTAGGATGATGTGTCTGTTGATGCTTTTCAGACATTCCATGACAGTCACCGGTCTTTTTACATCCAGACCGTGAGCAAGGCAAATCAAATGCAGGTGATTTAACATCACATGGCAGTCTGATACGGTTGGAATGGTCTCTGCGATTGCCACTTCCTGAATGAGAGGATGGAGTGCAATCGTCTTATTTTCGGTATCTTCACTGATAATGCCATAGCGTATCAGCTCATTAACATTTTTGAGAGAATCCAGTTCCAGCCACATTTTGAACGCACTTTTATAAACTCCTGATACCGGCAGGAGTGAGAGGTTACGGAGGATATCAATACTGTCCTCATTTAATCTATTAAGCTTCATCAACATGCGAAGGTGTCCTATCATACTGGCATAGGAGAATTCATCATCCTTGAATACCTCGATTTCTTCCATGTTCTGCCCGATACCGCAGGAACGCAGCTCCTGTAACAATTCT
This sequence comes from [Bacteroides] pectinophilus, assembly GCA_025146925.1. Lineage (NCBI taxonomy): Bacteria > Bacillati > Bacillota > Clostridia > Eubacteriales > [Bacteroides] pectinophilus. The sequence continues at coordinate 951,508 of CP102260.1, forward strand.
TCCGGTTCCATGCCGCTGGCTTCTAAGGTAAGAGCAGCCATGCAGACAGTCAGGGTATGACAGTTCACTTCTTCTATAATGGCAGACACACTGTCCGGATCACGTTTTGCAGAAGGACAATGCTTGTAGAACAGTTCTGTCAGTTCTTTTTCTTTATCCAATTCCTTTATTTCTATAGAATCATAATTCTTAAGTTTGCATCTGCTGGTAATCAATAGCTGCATATCATTCTTCATCAGTTCCTTTAAGAAGGGTTCGTCCTTTGGAAGCACATTGAAGTTGTCTAGAATCAGCAGTGTATCTGTGTGGAGTCTCTGCATCACCTTATAGTGATTCTGAAAACGGACTTCCTCATTCATTTCTACGGAATCATCTGCAAATGTAAGGTTTGCGATGTCTTTTCTCAAATCACCGGTGTAATACAGATAAATGATATTGGTGTACTTTTTACGGTTCGTCTGTGCATAGGCTTTGGCAACTTCGCTTTTTCCAATGCCTGCCATACCAGTAATGAATAAGACGGATTGATTGGAAAGATGGGATGCGATTGCTTTTATCTCATCCTTTCGTCCAATGAATGCCTGATTGCAGGAGGGAAGCTTATTGCAAAGAATCACTTCCGAAAGGTCGGGAGAATAGAGCGCACCTGTGCTATGGTCATTCAAAATCGCATATCTTACCACAGAGCAGAAAAAGGCTGCATTATCCGGCTCCTGAATCAGTGCATCAGCCATTTCCTGCCCGATGGTTTTTATACTGTCTGTAATCAATTCCTCCATCTGGATTCGAGCCTGTGCTTCGTTCAACAGGTTCGGAATAATCTTATCTCTGAAATCATCCTCCATCGTATCCCATTCATCCTCATCTTCATAAGTCTTTAGGATATCTATAGGAATCGGGCGGGCGCCATTGCACCAGCGGCTGTACATCGTCGTGTCATCTGCGATTAATTCCGAAGCTGTCAGAGTATCATCCAGATATGCAGAGAACAGACTGCGTACAAGCTGGTGCTGCGGGTAGGTTTTCTTTTTATTTTCCAATAATACACCAATCACATTGGCGAAGGTCAGTCTGTTTCTCATCTGTGTGCTCCTTTCAGAGAGGATTTATCAATCCCGCTATCTATCTTATCTGTCTTTCTATATTTTCATTCTTTGAAAAGTTTCTATGTCAAGTCGCGGTCAAGTGACCGTCAATTATTTTATTCTCTATATTTTACTACAATTAACTTACAAAACGTAGCCGGGCGGCATCAGAAATGAAGCAAATCGGCTACAACAATCATAACACAAAACAAACTTATGTTCTACAAGAATATCGAAATGTTTTAACTGTACATTGAAAACTTCATGAGTTGTATTCACAGTCAACGGACTTTGCGATGATACTTAAAGCAATTTAAGCGGAGCAAAGAACAGACACTTCCGTCAAGGGTGGGAGATGATCTCGCGCAGGAGAGGCCCACAGGCAGGTTTCAGTAGTGAGAAATCGGTGCTAAAGAATCCAGACAGTGGATACGTAGAAAACCAAACTAAGAGTACTGGAACAATCTTACTTTAGGAACCGCTTATTGCGGGTAGGAAAGAAGGTGGTTAATGAGAATATTACGAGAGGAGGCAGGACTACCATGAAAACAGAACTTGATACAAGAGCGTTATTAAATGTAAAGGAAATGTGTGAGTACCTTGGTATTGGACAGACGAAAGCAAGAGAATTGCTTTCCAATCCGGCCAATGGTTTCACGGTAAGAATCGGTAACAGACTATATGCTCATAAGGGCAGATTAGACCACTGGTTACTGAATCAGATTCTTTCATAAATAAGAACACGGAGGAGTTTCAAAATGAGAATTCAATTTTTGAAACGGATTGATAATTGTAAGGTTTTATGGTAGAATAGGGACGATATTTGGAATCCTTCCTATTCTACACTTAGGAAGGAGGCATAAATGGGTAAATCCCTTAATGGTAAAGAATTAGGTAAAGGCTTATCACAGAGAAAGGATGGTCTTTATCAGGGAAGATTCGTGAATCGTTTTGGCAAGAAGCAGACGGTTTACGCAAAGACGCTGAATGAGGTAAGACAGAAGCTTAGAAACGAACAGTATGAGGATGAAAAGGCACTCAATGTTGTTGCGAAGGACGTAACGCTTGACGAATGGTATGAAATCTGGATGGATACCTGCAAGAAGAATTGCAGAGACTCCACCAAGGAGACATACGCAGGTCATTATCGCAGAATACAGAAGGCTCTGGGATGGAGAAAACTCACATCCTTGAATTTACTGATTATGCAGCAGGCGATTAACGAACTGGAAACAGACAATGAGCGTAAGAATTCGAAAAAGATACTGGTCGATATGCTGGAGAAAGCAATAGACTCTGATTTACTTATCAAAAATTCTGCTAAGCAGATCAATACTGTGATTTCTAAAGAGGTTAAGAAAGAACGTAGAGTATTAACGGTAGGTGAAACGGAGCTTTTTTTTAGCTATGCGAAGGACACATTCTACTACAATTTATATGTAGTGGCAATCGACACAGGAATGCGTATTGGTGAGTTGATGGGGCTTCAGTGGTCTGATGTAGACTTTGAAAAGAAGGTTGTACACGTCAGACGTTCCTTATGCTATTTCCGCAAGGATGGCAAATATGTCTTTGAATGGCATGATACCAAGACGCATAACAGCAAGCGAACCATTCCCTTAACAACAAGAGCTATGGAAGCTCTGAAAAAACAAAGAGTTCGCGGGCAGGAGATTCTGCTTAAGAACGCACAAACAGCACAGGACGAATACAAGAATCTGGTTTTCGTAACCAGAAACAATCGACCTACACAGCAGTTCATCGTACAGGAATGTATGGATGTAACAACGAGACGAATTCAGAAGGAACACCCGGAATTTGAGAGGTTCTCTCCTCATTGTTTCCGTCACACCTTTGCAACAAGGGCAATCGAGAACGGAATGCAGCCTAAGAGCGTGCAGAAGCTTCTCGGACATGGCTCCTTACAGCTGACAATGGATTTGTATTGTCACGTAACAGATGATACCTTGTTTGACGAGATGAGGAAGATGGAAGCGGTGTAAAGTGTGTAAAAAGTGTGTAGTAAAGCAATTTGAGACAATAATAAAGGCGTGAAAGCCTTATAAACAGGAGGTTTTAAGATAAAATGGAACAGTATAAGCAGGAATTTATAGAATTCATGGTAGAGAGTGATGTGTTAAAGTTTGGAGAGTTTACACTGAAGAGCGGACGTAAGTCTCCGTTTTTTATGAATGCAGGAGCTTATGTTACGGGATCACAGCTTATGAGACTTGGTGAGTATTATGCCAAGGCTATTCATGAGACATATGGCGATGATTTTGATGTGCTTTTCGGACCGGCCTATAAGGGAATTCCTATAAGTGTAGTTACAGCTGTTGCATATAGCAAACTTTACAACAAGGAAGTACGTTACTGCTCAGACCGTAAGGAAGCTAAGGACCATGGTGCTGATAAGGGTAATTTCTTAGGGAGCAGCCTTAAGGACGGCGACAGAGTTGTCATGATTGAGGATGTTACTACTTCAGGTAAGTCAATGGAGGAGACAGTACCTAAGGTAAGAGGTGCTGCTGACGTAGAGATAGTCGGACTTATGGTTTCACTTAACCGTATGGAGAAGGGGCTCGGAGGAGTTAAGAGTGCGCTTGATGAGATTCGCGAGAAGTACGGATTTGAGGCTAATGCGATAGTTACAATGGAAGATGTGGTAGAGCACCTTTATAATCGTCCATGTCAGGGCAGAGTTGTGATTGATGATGAGATTAAGGCTGCAATAGATGCATATTACAGAGAGTATGGTGTACAATAAGGAGCATATATATTATGGATGAGAAGCTTTTTAAGAAGATGAAGTCAGTCGGGGCTGCTAATCTTGTGTGTGGAATAATTGCTATTGTAGCGGGAGTGGCAACGGGTATTGTGCTTATAGTCAATGGAGCCAGACTGCTTGCACATAAGTCAGACAGACTTTTCTGATTCTGTAAATATATATATTGGGAGAGTCTATGAGCAGTAAAAGAGGCAGGAACATTGTTAAGTGGATTATATTCATTGCCTATATTGCTGTTATGGTATATTTTCTGTTTTTTGCGGAATTGCTGGACAGAATGCCTGCTGAGAGTTACAGATACAATCTTGAACCACTAAGAGAGATTAAGCGATTTATTGCCTACAGGGACATAATAGGAACGAAGGCAGTATTGCTTAATCTTTTTGGTAATATTGCAGCATTTGTACCTTTTGGCATGGCACTTATATCCATGAGCAGTAAAAAGCCGGGCTTTATAGCAGCCGTTATTTATTCGGCGGCATTCAGCGCAGCAATAGAACTTGTGCAGCTTATTACACGTGTGGGAAGCTGCGACGTTGATGATATAATTCTTAACACATTGGGCGGTGCTGTCGGATATGTCCTGTATCGCCTGATTAAGATGTGTAAAAACGGTGGTTGAAATGAGATTATTTAAAAGATATAAATTCTCAGATAAGCAGCAGTCATTGGGCGGAACTATTTCAACATTGATGGGGCTTGGAGCATTAGCAATACTGATATATGGGATACGTCTGTCGTTTCTGGTGCAGGGACATGCAGGGGCATATGTCGGAAGTCTGGCATTGTGCAGCCTGCTGTTGTCATGCGTAGGATGCGGTATAGGACTTATCAGTTTCAGGGAAGAGGATAAGTTTTATTCACTTTCTAAGGCCGGCTCACTCCTGTGCGGTATGATTGCAATATTTATGATTGCAGTGCTGCTTATGGGAATATAGTGTTTTGAAGGGAATGGTAGTTTATGTATAATGACAATCTGGAAGAGAGATATGAGCTTGCTGTTGATCGCGTGAAGGATATTATTGAGGTATGTGACAGGGAGATAAGCGGAGAGTTTGTGTCATACTTTAGAAATGTTGCGAAGTTCATTATGAAGATGGATGAACTTAAGTCGCTGATAGATGGCAATGTCATTGATAAGATGAGCATGGAAGAGCTTGAGATGCTCAACAGGAAGCTTTACAGTGATGTGGCTGACGAGAACTATGAGACAAGCTTTGCCAATCCGGCATATGCCGTAAGCGTAATGGGCGAGCTGTACGGAAGAATACTTTCATTCCTGTACGTTGAATTAAGAGGTCTTATTGTGTATGCGTATGAGAAGAGAATGGCTGACATGACAGCGGCCGTTGAACTTTTTGTGGAGATATACTGCCTGTTTACTGCTGATGTCCGTCCAAAATATAAAGAAATATATGATACAGTATACTGGTATGTAAGTGATTACAGTGATGTTACGATTGAGGAGCGTGTTGCTGAGCAGCTCGATGTTACGAAGTCATTTGCAGTAGATATAATAATGAATTCGGATTTAAGTGACCTGAGATATCTCTACAGATTCGGTGAGTATATAACAGACAATGAGATTGAGACTGCAAAGTATCTTAATTCGCTTTCACAGGAAGAGATTGATGCAATGGCATCAACTTATACGGAAGGCTTTAGAATCGGCTTTGTCATTGGCAATAAGGATCTTACCAGGAAGAGCATTGTCAATATAAGATACTGCATCGGATTTGAACGTGTTGTAAAGGCTGCAATACTTCAGTTTGAAAAGATGGGACTTAAGCCGAGCATATACAGGGCAGCAGTCAACACGATTAACAAACGCATGAATGCAAAGATTGGTTATTACTCAACAAGCCCTAATAAGCAGATGGATTATGACCACAGATTTGATAATGCGCTGTATCTTGATAATGATTTTGTGGTAAGAAAGCTTGGTGCGCTTAAGGCAGCTTATGAAAAGTATAAGACAGAGGCAGCTGCATTTGCAGGACCTGCTGTAATAGAAGTGTTTGGTGAGAAGCCGTTCGCTCCTGTGAATAAAAAGGAAGCGCTTAAGCTTGATGAGAGGCAGCAGAAGCTTTCTGTTAAGTATGACAGTGAATCCGGCAGACTTGTAAATGAATATATAAAGGGAGAAGAACGCAGTTTTACGATTATTGCCTATCCGATTCCTGAGATTGCAGATACGATTGATGAATACAGAAAGATATTTGCAGAAACGGTCAGAATCAATACTCTTGATTATGACAAATATAAGCGTATACAGCAGAGCATAATTGATGTTCTGGATAAAGCGCAGCATGTTGTTGTTAAGGGCTGTAATGGCAATAAGACAGATATGAAGGTTAGTCTTATGCCAATCGGGGATCCTGCAAAGCAGACGATATTTGAGAACTGCCTTGCCGATGTGAACATTCCGCTTGGAGAAGTATTTACATCACCAAGACTTAAGGGAACTGAAGGAACACTTAATGTGAGCCGTGTCTACCTTAACGGGCTTCTCTATAAGAACCTTACACTTAAGTTCAGGGATGGAATGGTAGAGGATTACGTATGTGACAACTTTGACAATTCGATAGATGTAGATGACGAAGGTAATGCAATCAATAAGAATAAGAGTTACATCCGTGAGAACATTCTCTTTAATCATGATACACTCCCAATTGGAGAGTTCGCAATAGGAACTAATACGACGGCGTATGTCATGGCCAACAGATATGATATTGTCGGCAAGCTCCCTATCCTTATAGTTGAGAAGATGGGACCGCATTTTGCCGTGGGCGACACGTGTTATACATGGGCGGAGGATGTTGCTGTCTATAATCCGGACGGTAAAGAGATTATATCACGCGATAATGAGATAACTCTTTTGCGTAAGACAGAGCCGGAGAAGGCGTATTTTAACTGTCACACGGATATTACAATACCGTATGATGAGATTGGCGAGATAAGTGCTGTTATGTCTGACGGAAGTAAGGTACAGATAATTGCTGACGGAAGATTTGTACTTGAAGGAACAGAAGAACTTAACAGACCGTTTGACGAGGAAGCAGATGAAGCTTAGAGTACCTGATTATTACAAAGAATTCAGATGCATTGACAAGGACTGTACGGATACATGCTGTGCCGGATGGGAAGTTGATGTTGATGAAGAAGCATATGCATATTATGAGACAGTTGGAGGCGAGTTCGGTAAAAGGCTCGCTTCTGTAATGTCAAGAGAAGGCGGATGCCATTTTATCTTAAAACCTGATAAAGACTGTCCATTCCTTAATGCAACAGGTCTTTGTGACCTTTATACGGAACTTGGAGAGGATAAGCTGTGTGAGACATGTGCGATGTATCCGAGATTTGTGGAGGAATATGGCAATATACGTGAGATGGGAATAGCATTGTCATGTAAGACTGCTGCTAATCTGATACTTACTTATGAAGGCAAAGCCGGCTTTGAGACAATGGAGGATGGCAAGCCACTTACATCGTATAACGATATAGAACCAGAATTTTATTTTGCACTTATGCAGTCGCGCAGAGTTGCTTATGCAATTGTACAGAACCGTGCGTATGATATCAGAGAGAGAATAGCGGTACTTATGCATTACGCTGAGAAGCTGCAGAAGAGCATTAATGTACACAGATATTCATATATTCATGAGATTAATGCAATGTACACTGTTCCAGGTGATGACATCTATGCAGATGTGAGGACTGAGAAGTTTGATGAGGTCATTGCAAAGCTCAGACGCAAATATACAGATTGGTCGGGGGCTAAGAAAAAGAGTATGCCGAATGCATGCGGATATTATAAGCATACCGGTAGTCTGCTTGCTATATTTGACAGCATGGAGATGGTTAAGGGTGAGTTTCATGAGTTTATAGCGGCAGACAGAGACAGCTTTGGACGCATGCACGATGCCGTTGATGCTTCATTGACTGATGTTAAGAACTACATAAGTTCTGTGAGAAGGTTCTGGGCTTCATATCCTGAGTGTAACATGCAGTATGAGCATGTAATGGTATATTACATTTTCAGATATTTCCTTAAGGCGGTCTATGATTATGACCTGCTTGGCAAAGTTAAGCTTGCGGTTACAGGATATCTTATGGTTGTTGAGATGGATGTTGTAAGATTTATAAAAAAAGATTACACAATGCAGCTTACAGACCAGATTGAGATAACACATCTTTATTCACGCGAAGTTGAACATTCAGATGAGAACTTCGCGCAACTGGATGAGATGTACGGCACGGCTGAAGAGTTCGGGTGTGAAAGACTGTACAGGTCTGTACTTGCACCTTTGGAATAGAATCCCGGATATTACATAAGCTTGTGCATTATAAAATCATATATTTCCTGACTGGCGTCTTTCCATTTGGAACACATGGCGTTAGCCTGTTCTTCAAGAGGCACAGAGAGACTCAGCTCAATAAGGGTTGAGTCTCCTTCTTTTACTTGGCAGTGAACGATGTAGTCCTGATTGGTTGAGCGGTAAAAGTCGGCGATAGTGCCAACCTCATTCTTGAGTTCGTATTTGTTATCGGTAAGATACTGCTCGATATCATCCTTGATTGCGTTAGAGATACGTGTGTTGAAAAATGCAATTGTGTCAGTGCCTTCCTCTGTAAGATGATACTGCGTAGTGTTGCGGTATACATCGGCGGCTATAAAGTTGGACTCTGTCAGGTCATTAAGAACTTCCTGAAGTGTAAAATAATCAGTGTAGTTATTAGAGAGCATGAATTCCGAAATCTGATTATTATTCAGCGGAAAGTTAACTCTGCTTAACATATACAAAATCATAAGTTTATATAGCGTCATCGAATCAGAAGGCATAGTTGTTAATCTCACTTTCTATATAATGAACCCTGTATCAGGCAGTCATTCATAAATCTTTGGTTTATCGTGTTAAGAACATGTTTTTTATCTGCACTCCACATCGGAGCAATGAGAAGCTTCTTTGGACCGTCACCGGTCAGTCTGTGTACCACCATGCCTGGCGGAAGTCTTTTGATAATCTCCTCGAGTATATCAATATACTCATCAAGCTCCGGAAGGTGAAAATGCTGCGCAGCATAGTCATCAGCAAGGTCAGTGCCCTTGAGAATATGAAGAAGCTGGAGCTTTATTCCGTCTGCATACCGGGATATATACGAAGCAGTGGCAAGCATGTCAGCTGTAGTCTCTCCGGGAAGACCTATTATCATATGTGCGATTATATGTTCACAGGAATGAAAATGCCTGAGGCGCATGATGGCATCTGCAAAGCACTCATTCTTATATCCGCGTCTTATATAACGCACAGAATTACAGTTGGTTGTCTGGAGACCAAGTTCAATCCAGATGGGTTTGATGGAATTAATATCAGCAAGAAGCCTGCATATCCCATCATCAAGGCAGTCGGGTCTTGTTGCAATCGAAATTATACGGATATGGCTGTTAAGTGCAGCCTCCATGTATACATTGCGAAGATATTCGACAGGTGCATATGTATTGGTATATGCCTGAAAATACGCAATGTAATCGTCACCGTGATATTTGCCCGACACCTGGCTTATGCCGGCTTCAATCTGCTCTGTGACAGTAGGTGCATTCCCGGCAAAATCGCCTGACCCTCCGGCACTGCAGAAGATGCAGCCTCTCGTGTCAATTAGCCCATCACGATTCGGACATGTCATCCGGGCGTTCAGGGCTAATTTATACATTTTACTGCCAAATGTATTAAGCAGATATTCATTTAACGAATAATAATGAGGGAGCATTAGTCTTCAATGTTATCCATTACAGCCCTGGATACAACATCTGCAACACGAGGGTCAAAAGCCTCAGGAAGGATGTTTACATCACTGAGCTCATTGTCAGCTACAAGACCTGCAATTGCATTAGCTGCTGCAAGCTTCATCTTTTCTGTAATCTGCTTTGCACGTCCTTCAAGCGCACCCTTGAATATTCCCGGAAAAGCAACTACGTTGTTAACCTGGTTAGGGAAATCGCTTCGGCCTGTTCCGACAACTCTTGCACCGGCAGCCTTGGCCACATCAGGCATAATCTCAGGAACAGGATTAGCCATTGCAAAGAGGATAGCATCGTGGTTCATTGAAGCTACCATATCAGCAGTTACGATATTAGGAGCAGATACACCGACAAATATATCAGCACCCTTAAGTGCGTCGGCAAGAGTACCTGTCTTATGTGTAAGGTTGGTAACATCCATCATTGATTCCTGCATCCAGTTAAGACCTTCGCTGCCCTTGCTTAAGATGCCGCTCTTATCGCACATGGTCACATTCCTGAATCCATAGGTGAGAAGAAGCTTAGTGATTGCAACGCCGGCAGAACCTGCACCATTGACAACAACCTGGCACTCTTCCTTATTCTTGCCGGTAACCTTAAGCGCATTGATTATACCTGCGAGAACAACAATTGCTGTTCCGTGCTGGTCATCATGGAATACAGGAATATCAAGCATCTCCTTAAGACGTGTCTCAATCTCAAAGCAGCGTGGAGCAGATATATCTTCAAGGTTGATACCACCAAATCCGGGAGCTATTGCAGCTACAGTCCTGATAATCTCTTCAGTGTCCTGAGTATCAAGACAGATTGGAACGGCATTGACTCCACCGAACTCTTTGAAAAGAACAGCTTTACCTTCCATAACAGGCATTGCTGCGTAAGGACCTATGTTGCCGAGTCCGAGAACGGCACTGCCATCAGATACGACAGCAATTGTATTGGACTTGATAGTGTACTTATATGCAGCTTCCTTGTCTTTTGCTATCACCTTACACGGTTCGGCAACGCCGGGAGTATATGCAAGTGCAAGATCCTCTCTTGATGCAATTTTGCATTTGCTTGTAGTCTCAATCTTCCCATTCCACTCTTCGTGTAACTTAAGAGCCTGTTCATTAACTGTCATTGGTTATTACCAGCCTTTCTTAATTACTTATTGTGTTATTGTTATTTACTACTTATTATAAATATTCCGGCTTAACAGCCTATTTTTTTATGATATCACAATGACAGCAAACAAGCAATCAAATTATAAATTCCTTTACATTTGGAAGATGAGGCTGTATAATACAAGAGTAAATGAATCTATTTTATTCAATGACACTTTTCAAAAAATCCCCAGGTAAAGATTATTTTAAATATACGTTTGATAATGTAATTTGATTTAGAAGAGATATTATGTCCGGTTAATTCAGATTTATTTGGTTAGTTATTTTTGTGCTGAAAACAATTTATATAATAATGGAGATTAAAATTATGAGAGAAAAATTAATGACTTTGTCATTGGCTGCTCTTCGTGATATAGCCAAAGACAAGAATATCAAAGGAATAAGTTCTATGCGTAAGAATGAACTTATCGATGCAATTATTGCTGCAAGTGAAGCTGACGGAACATTGAAGCAGGAAGAGAAAGATAAGAAGATAGATAACGTACAGGAAAGACAGCAGGCGTATGAGAAGACGGCAATCAGGGAAGAAGGACCTGATGCTAACGGTATTCTTGAAGTTATGCCTGAAGGATTTGGTTTTATCAGATGCGAGAATTATCTTCCGGGTGAGAATGATGTATATGTTGCACCATCACAGATCCGCAGATTCGGACTTAAGACAGGAGATATAGTACAGGGACCGAAGCGTGCCAAGAATTCAGGAGAAAAGTTCAGTGCCATCTATCAGATTGATAAAGTTAATGGACTTCGACCTGAGGTCAACATGGCAAGACCGGCATTTGAATCGCTGACACCTATTTTCCCTAATAAGAGGATCCACCTCGAGCCTAATTCCAATTCAGTAGCGATGAGAATAGTAGACCTTATATCTCCTATAGGAATGGGACAGAGAGGTATGATTGTATCACAGCCTAAGGCAGGTAAGACAACACTCCTTAAGCAGATTGCCAAGGCAATTACAGTTAATAATCCGGATATGTATCTTATTATCCTTCTTATTGATGAACGTCCTGAGGAAGTAACGGATATTAAGGAATCAATAGAAGGCGAGCATGTTGATGTCATATATTCAACATTTGACGAGCTTCCGGAGAGACACAGAAGAGTATCTGAGATGGTTATAGAACGTGCCAAGAGACTTGTAGAGCAGAAGAAAGATGTAATTATCCTGCTTGACAGTATAACAAGACTTGCAAGAGCATATAATCTTACAATACAGGCAAGCGGACGAACACTGTCAGGCGGACTTGATCCGGCAGCACTCCATATGCCTAAGAGATTCTTCGGTGCGGCACGTAATATGAGAGAAGGTGGAAGCCTTACTATACTTGCAACGGCGCTTGTGGATACGGGAAGCAAGATGGACGATGTTATATTCGAGGAATTCAAGGGAACCGGCAACATGGAGCTTGTACTTGACCGTAAGCTGTCGGAGAAGAGAATATTTCCTGCAATTGATATAGCAAAATCAAGCACAAGAAGGGATGACCTTCTGTTATCACATGATGAATATCAGGCTATGGAGATAGCAAGAAAAGCTCTCAGTGGAATGCGTGCGGATGAGGCGGCGGAGAGAATTCTTGATCTGTTCCTGCATACGAAGAATAATGCAGAATTCGTTGAGAGAGTAAAGAAAAATAAAATTTTCTAATTTTCCTGAAAAATATATTGCATTAATAATTTGGGTATGATATACTTTAAAAGCTGTTTATCAGAAATAAGATTGGTTAGTCCAATTTTTATGATAAATTTGTTATTAACTATGAATTATCAGTAGAGTAAGAGGTGAAAGTAATGAGAGAAGGAATCCATCCAGAGTACTATCAGGCAAAGGTTGTCTGCAACTGCGGCAACGAGTTCGTAACAGGTTCAACAAAGCCTGAGATTCACGTAGAAGTTTGCTCTAAGTGTCATCCTTATTATACAGGACAGCAGAAGGCTGCTTCAGCACGTGGACGTATCGATAAGTTCAACAAGAAGTATGGTGTTGAGAGCAAGTAATTTGCACAAGAAGTTGATGGTGATAGGGTTGAGATTGTATAATCTCAACCTTTTTTACGATAAGGCAAATTACTTTTAGCGTATGGTTCGGTTGAACCAGACAGGAGGTTTCATGAAGCTATCTGGAATTGGCGGTCAGGCAGTCCTTGAGGGTGTTATGATGCGTAATAAAGATAAGTATGCAATAGCTGTGCGTAAGCCGGATAATGAAATAGATGTAGTAACAAGGCAGTGCAAGTCTGACAGGAACCGTAGTAAGATCTGCAATGTTCCTATTATAAGAGGCGTGGTAAGTTTTGTTGATTCACTGGTGCTTGGAATGTCTTCACTTACTTATTCTTCAAGTTTTTACGAAGATCCCAAGGAACAGGAGCCTACCAGGGCGGATAACGTGGCAAAGGCCATATTCAGGGAAAAGCTTGATTCGGTAATTATGACAATCACAATCCTCTTTTCTGTTATTCTTGCAATTGCCCTTTTCATGGTTGCACCATATTATATATCCAGACTTCTTGCAAAGTTCATAGTATCACAGTGGGTGCTTAATCTTATAGAGGGACTTGTAAGAGTGCTTATATTCATTATATACATATTGCTTATATCGCTTATGAGTGATATAAAGCGTACATTTATGTATCATGGTGCAGAACACAAATGTATCAACTGCATCGAACATGGAATGGCACTGACAGTGGATAATGTACGTGCAAGCTCTAAGGAACATAAGAGATGTGGTACAAGCTTTATATTCCTTGTAATGTTTATTAGTGTAATATTTTTTATATTCATCCGGATGCCTAATCCATTTTTACAGATAGCAGTAAGAGTTCTCCTTGTGCCTGTAATTGCCGGTGTTTCTTATGAAGTAATCAGATGGGCAGGAAGCAGTGACAGTAAGGCAGTTATGATAGTCAGCAAGCCGGGACTGTGGCTTCAGAAGCTGACTACAAGAGAACCTGATGATTCCATGATTGAAGTTGGAATAAAGGCAGTCGAGGCTGTATTTGACTGGAAAGAATTCCTTGATGAGTACTACGATGGTGTACCGGATGATCAGATTCCACCGGAAGCATTTTACTATGAGGATGAAGACGGTACTGCATATTCAGAGGCAGAGATTAACGAGATTGCAGATGATGGACAGGAAGCAGAGGAGCTTGATGCTGAAGGTTATCTTGAAGATGAAGTCGTGGATGAAGCTGAAGATGCGTACGAAGATGAGTCTGGTGAAAATGATGACGAGCCGGAAGATTATGAATCAGATGAATACGAAGATGAATCGGATGATGGAATAGAGATGCTGGATGATGATTACGAGCCGGATGATGCAGATGAAACTGATGCGGATGAAGCTGATGCAGATGCGGATGAAGCCGATTCTGATGATGATGATGATGATGACAAGCAGGATTCCGACGGTATTGAGTTTGTCGATGATGAAGAAGAGGAAGAAGAGATTGGCATAGAGATGCCTATATTCAAGCAGAGGCATACGGAAGTAGGCAGAGATGACAGATAGTACCGCACCGAAGCTGACATACAGACAGATGTGTCATAATGGTGCCGCAATACTTGCAGATGCCGGAATTACGGATGCGGAGTATGACAGCTTTGCACTGCTGGAGTATATTACAGGAATGGACAGGACTGCATATATCCTTAATGGGAGCAAATCAGTCCCCGAAGATATAGCTGAGCGTTATGACGCTGTTATTGACAGACGTTCATCGCATATCCCGTTGCAGCATATTACAGGGCAGGCATGGTTCTACGGACGCGGCTTTAATGTAAACAGTGATGTGCTGGTTCCGCGTCAGGACACAGAGGTGCTTGTATCAGAGGCGTTAAAAGTAATTAATGCCAAAGATTCAGTACTCGATATGTGTACAGGATCCGGCTGCATTATAATAACGCTTGCTCTGGAGAAGAAGCTCGGACGTGCTTTAGGAGCAGATATATCTGAGGCTGCGCTTAAGGTCGCCTCGGGTAACAGGGAAAAGCTTGGGGCAGATGATGTTACATTTGTAAAAAGCAACATTTTCTCTGATATAAATGTTAATGATGATGAATTGTTTGATGTAATAGTGTCGAATCCTCCGTATATTGCTACCGGAGAGATTGAGACACTCACTGAAGAGGTGAGAATTCATGATCCGTATATAGCACTAGACGGATTAGAGGATGGACTGCACTTTTACAGGGAGATAACACAGCAGTCCATGAATTACATTAAGTCAGGCGGATGGCTGCTGTATGAGATTGGCTGCACGCAGGCGCATGATGTCAGTGATATAATGTCAGAATATGGTTATAGTAATATAAAAGTTATAAAAGACCTTGCAGGTCTTGACCGTGTGGTTATGGGTCAGAGATTATAAGAGCCTGCAGAATGGATATTAGATTGAAAAAACAGAATTTTTTCAATCGCAAGATTTGTGCTTGCACACAAACTTGAGATGCCCGGAAAGACGGGCAGGAATGGAGATTAGTATGGAGATATTTGGAAGATTGGAAGATCTTGTACATCGTTATGAGGATATCACGCTCGAGCTGAGTAATCCTGATGTAGTTAATGATCAGAAGAGATTTCGTGATTTGATGAAAGAGCAGAATGACATTACACCTATTGTTAATGCCTATAATGAATACAAGTCATGCAAGCAGAATATAGAGGATAGTCTTACGATGCTTGACGAGGAGAACGACGAGGAACTTAAGGAGCTTGCCAAGGAAGAGCTTAATGATTCTAAGAAGCGCGCAGAAGAGCTTGAGAACGAGCTTAAGATACTGCTCCTTCCTAAGGACCCTAATGATGATAAAGATATAATCGTTGAGATCCGTGCCGGCGCAGGCGGTGATGAGGCAGCACTTTTTGCTGCGGAGCTTTTCCGCATGTATACTCATTACGCTGAGAGCCGCAGATGGAAGGTTGAGGTTGTCAACTCTGACGAGACCGGTATCGGCGGTATGAAGGAAATTGAATTCATGGTAAAGGGACAGGGTGCATACTCAGTGCTTAAGTATGAGAGCGGCGTTCACCGTGTACAGCGTGTACCTGAGACTGAATCTGGCGGACGTATCCATACATCTACGGCGACTGTAGCGGTTATGCCAGAGGCAGAGGAAGTTGATGTCCAGATTGATGAGAAGGATATCCGTATAGATGTTATGCGTGCTTCAGGTAATGGTGGCCAGTGTGTAAATACAACCGACTCGGCTGTGCGTCTTACTCACTATCCTACAGGAATTGTCATCTACAGCCAGACAGAGAAGTCACAGATTCAGAACAAGGAGAAGGCATTTGCACTCTTAAGGGCAAAGCTGTATGATATGGAATGCCAGAAGGCACATGACGCAGAGGCTGATGCCAGACGAAGCCAGATTGGAACGGGTGACCGTTCTGAGAAGATAAGAACCTACAACTTCCCACAGGGACGAGTTACAGACCACAGAATAGGTCTTACACTTTATAAGCTTGATAAGATTATGGATGGTGACATTCAGGAAATCATTGACGCATGTATTGCGGCTGACCAGGCTGCCAAGCTGGCGAAGATGGGTGAAAACTAAATATTATATAAGAATATTGAAAGACGGACTTTGATACCGGGTGGTGTTGGGGGACGTCTTTTTATGTTGGTAACAATATTTTAAATGAAATATTTTGTATAACGTATAAAATATATTGTGTGTTGTAAGAAATTTATGATACAGATGAAATCGTTAATGATTTGTGATACAATTATATTAAGATTTATATATTTAATACATATTACAGATAATAATAAACTATAAGCTGTTTTACAACTGATTTGTAATACTTAATCAGAACACCGATGGACCGGGGGAGTGTTTAGTAAGGAGTTGGCTGATATATGAATGCGATAAGTTCCAATGAGCAGATGATACAGAAAATTAATGAAGTTCTCCAGAACAAGAAGGATGCAATAGTGAATATTGTAAATGACAAGCTGACGATATCAGTATTCTCCTTGCTTGAGAAGAACCTGCAGAATGTGAAAGAGATTAATTTTGTTATTCGTGATGTGAAGTTCCTGCCACATCAGTCAGAGATAGCTCACGAATTTGAGATTAATCCTACAGATGTACTGTTTAATGCTTATGATATTACAGAGAAAAACAAGTTACAGCATTTTTCCAAAGCTAGGAGTATGCATGATTTTATCGAGAAGCACGTTAATATTCGTAAGGTCAATGCAGGTATTCGCATAGGTGGAAATATCTTGATAATAGATGATGACTTTATGATTCAGGGTAGCTCCTCGCTCGAAGTTTCAAAGAAAAGCAGCAGAGATGCTTTCAGTAATATTAACTTTGACACGATATTAAATGGTAGTGCTGATAAGGAGCAGATTCTGGCAGCTTTAGAAACCTTTAAGAAGATTTGGTTCAATGAACAGGTGTCTGTAGATTACAAGGATGAATTGCTTGCGAGTTTGCAATATGTATATAAGGAGCATGCTCCAGAGTTTCTGTATTATTTTACATTGAATGAGTTGTTTGGTAATCAGCTTGATGCCGGGGTAGAGCGTTTTGAAAGAGACAGTGTCAGATTTAAAAAGACAGAGATTTGGAATGCATTATATGATTTCCAAAAGGATTGCGTAGTATCTGCAATTCGTAAGCTCAATACTTATGGTGGATGCATTATTGCAGATTCAGTAGGTCTTGGTAAGACGTTTGAGGCTCTGGCGATTATAAAGTATTTTGAAATCGGAATGAACAGAGTTCTTGTACTGACTCCTGCAAAACTCTATGACAACTGGAATTCTTTCAGAGGAGATTATAAGGATTCATTTTTACATGAGACATTTAATTACAGAATTATGTTGCATACTGATTTGTCCAGATATAGCGGAATGTCAAGATCAGGACAAGATCTCAAAAAGTTTGACTGGGGATTATATGACCTTGTAGTTATTGACGAGTCACATAATTTCCGTAATAGAAATGACAGATATGATGATAACGACCAGCTGATAATGACACGATATGCAAGATTAATGCAGGATGTTATTAAGCATGGAAATAATAATACAAAGGTGCTGATGTTGTCAGCTACTCCTGTAAATAATAGCTTGGTAGATTTGAAAAATCAGATAAGCATTATTACAAGAGATACAGATTCTGCATTTGAAGAACAGGGCATCACGAGTGTTGAAAATCTTTTGCGTAGGACTTCAGCAAGTATCAATGCATGGGAAAAGATTCCACATCATCAGAAAGACCAGTTGTTGGATAGTCTGCCATCAGATTTCTATAAGTTGCTGGAACTTATGACGATATCACGAAGCAGAAAGCATATTACCAGTTATTATGGTGATAAGGGAGTAGGTCAGTTCCCGGAGAAGAACAAACCAGATACATATAATAGCGATATTGATACAAAGAAGGAACTTTTACATTTCAGAGAGACCAATGAGCTTCTTGAAGCCTTGATTCTCAGTGTTTATACGCCTACAAGGTACATCAAGGAAGAATACAAGAAGCTGTACATTGAAAAGTATTCCCTCAAAGGTAAGCATGGTGGAGACATGAACTTCGATACACAGGCGAATGGTATGATTATTCTTCATAGATTCAATCTGTTTAAGCGTTTGGAAAGTTCTGTGTATTCCTTTGAAGAAACGCTCCGTAGACTGTTAGAAAGAATTGAGCGTACAGAACAATTATTGTTGAAAGGAAGCGGGAATGTATCTGAGGAAGATGCAGATTTTGATGACAACGATTCAGAGGATGTATATATTGAAGGAAAATATGAGATAGATGTCAAACATTTAAGAGTGGATGACTACTTGGAAGACTTAGCCAGCGATAAATATATTATTGCTGAGATTCATAAAAGTGCAAAGCGTATCCTTGATGAGCAGAGAGACCAGAAGCTTCAAGATCTTATGGGCATTTTGGAAAGAAAGGTCAGAGAAACTCCATACAATGCTGGCAATCGCAAGGTTATTATATTTACGGCGTTTGCGGATACAGCAGATTATTTGTATAACAGTCTTTCAGAACATATGAAGGACTTAGGGGTATATTCAGCTTGCATTACAGGCAAGAGAGTTGTTACTAATAACAGGAATGTTGACAGTGATTTCAATTCAGTATTATGTGCGTTCTCGCCAGTATCGAAGATGAAAAAAGAGATACCTGCAGAAGAGCAAATTGATTTATTGATTGGAACAGATTGTATTTCAGAAGGTCAGAACTTACAGGATTGCGACACTGTAATTAACTTTGATATTCAGTGGAACCCAGTATCTTTGATACAGAGATTTGGTCGTATTGACCGTATAGGAAGTAAGAATACAAATATCCAAATGATAAATTTCTTCCCTAACATGGAGTTGAATGAGTATCTTGGACTTGAAGCACGAGTCAAAGGAAAAATGACAACATTGAATTTGGTATCTACTGGTGATGAAGACGTGCTTACTCCTGAGATGAATGATTTCAATTTCAGAAAGCGTCAGCTCGAACGACTGAAGGATGAAGTTATTGATATAGAGGATGCAAACGACAATATTTCTCTTACTGATTTGAACATGAATGAGTATTTGAATGAGTTGTCGGAATACATTCAAAATGTACCAGAGATTAAGAAAGTTCCAAAAGGTGTGTATTCTGTAACAGACGGAGATAATGCTGGGGTACTATTCTGCTTCAAGCATCGCAACGATGCAAATAAGCCTAAATCTGACAGCTCTTTGTATCCATATTACCTCATATATATGAGAAATGATGGAGAGGTACTCTTTGGAAATGGACAGGCTAGGGAAGTGGTAAAGCAGTTCCGTAAGCTATGCTATGGCAAGAGCAAACCTGTCATGGAACTATTTCAAAAATTCTTTGTACGCACCAATAATGCCAAGGATATGCAGTTCTATTCAGACCTGCTTAATAAAGCGATAAAATCAATCAAGGGCGAAGAGGAGTCAAAGGCTACTCAGCTTATGTTTGATTTTGGCGGATTTAATAATGCCTTTGCCGATGAAACTGCTGATGATTTTGAATTGATTTCATTCTTGGTGGTTGAATAAATATAGGAGCAAATAATGAATATTAATACATGTGAAGCGCTTTTAGCAGAACTTCAAATAATGCAGTTTAAGTTTGAGTCTTTAAATGGTCAAAATAAGGAAAATAATATTGCAAACATCGTTAGTACTCTTAAGAAATGTGATATTGTAACACCGAAGAAGGAAAAATGGTATAGGGCAAGGGAAATACAAAATAATGATGAAAATATTATATATAATGAGGTTGGAATACCAATAAGAGGATATGATTCTGAACAATCTGGGGTAGCACCTGCAAGATATATTTCAGAAGGTAGAGCGAATGATAAAAATGAGCAGGTTCTGTATGTTGCAGAAGATCAAAATACGGCTTTAAAGGAAATAAAAACGGTTAAAGATAGTTATATTTCTTTATCATATTGCGTTTTAAATAAGAATATAAGACTATTAGATTTTTCACCATACTCAAATAATGAACTTGAAGGATATGCAAATAATCAGTTTAACGATGGTACATATAAAATGATTTTTGTTGAAATACAAAGAATATTGACATTGCCGGAATATTCAGAAAACGAATATGTTATTTCAAGGAAATTGGTTAGATTAATAAAAGAGAATATAAAAGCATCAGGAATGCTATATATTTCACATTACACTGGAAAAAAGAATATAGCTATTTGGGATAATAATAAATTCATAACTTTTTCTGAAGGAAAAGTTGTACAGGGCATTTAAGGAAAGAGAGTATTATGTTTGGATTGCCAGATACATATAGAGTAAATGTTGATGTGGCTTTAAAAGATTTTATTCCGAAGGCTTTAAAGCCTAATGACAAAAAGAGAATAAAAGATGCTATTGAGTCTGTAAGGCTTGATTATCAGATTGCTGGAGAAGAGATTCCATCCGTAAACAATGAAGAGTATCGTTGTCAGGTCATACAGTTTTATGATATTGAAGTGATAAACATTAAGGATGCAAATTTTCTTGCATCCACTTATCAGAACCTTATAAAACCTTTATGTGTGATTCATATGCATGATACAAATGATGAAGTTTATTCAATGGCAATAAAGCGACTTAGCCAGATTGATGATATGCAAATTGTTGTAGAGCAGATGCTGCTTACAGATAAATATATGCTAGGTATTCCTGACAGTAACAGGGATAGACTTATGGCATATATGAATTATGCCACAGTAAAGAATAAGATAGACAAAGTACAGCTTTACAAAGAGTGGTTTTATAAAGCATATATGGTTGTTAATGAGAAAGCCTATATCCACACAGACAAATTGTTGGATGGCAATAGTTGGTATGATGCTGACAGAACTGCAAGAATATGCCAGAAATATGTAGAGCTGGTAACGTCCAGGGGTAGATTAAAAACAGCAGTTACTAATGCCGAAAAGATGAAACTCAATAAAGAGATTAAAACAGAAATATGTCAATTAACAGAACTTGGAGGTGTACAGGATGATTAGCTGTGTATGGAACGTGTTTGCAGATGCAATAATACCAATTGGGGTTGCTATATTTGGTGTGTATGTGGCAGAACATTATGCAAGAAAAAGAGACTGGAAACAAAAACAAATTGAAATACAGATTGATTATTTAAAAAGAGAAATTGAATATTTAACTGAAATGGAAAATGGGGTTATATCTGTCACAAGACTAGTCGATAAATGTTTGATAACTCGTGATACAGATAAAAAAGTTGAAATATATAATTTGGTAATGGGACGATTAAGTGAATTAAATATAAAAAGTCTTTCTGTGTATTATGAGCTTGATTGTTATAATAAAGCAATGAATTTGGAAATAGATATTGAAAAATATAAAAATTCAATTGGAACGTGTATCAGTAATTTTAAAAAAATGTGTGATAGTTGCCTACAAGAACCGAATAAAGAATTGTCTGAAGATAAAATAAATAATGAAATTAGTATTGTTAAGAATGAAATAGAGTGTGCTATCGAGAAGATTACAAATAAAATGGTGGAGTATTTAAAAGTAGAGTAATTTTGATATATTACGAATGGAGAATATAAAATATGAATAATAAAGTACCACAGCAGATTAATGATATCGTTGGAGATAATGTAAAGAAACTTGCTCAGTTATTCCCATCTGTTGTAAAGGATGGAGAGGTTGATTTTGAAGCCTTAAAAGAAGAACTTGGACAGTATGAGGAAGTAGGAAGCGAAAAGTATGAGCTTACTTGGGCAGGAAAAAAGAATGCAAAAAGGATTGCTCAGGAAGATGTTATTGGAAGAACACTAAAATTTATTCCAGAGGATAGTAAGGATGCAGATACTACAGAGAACCTCTATATTGAAGGGGATAATCTGGAAGTGTTGAAGCTACTTAGACAGAATTATTATGGTGCCATCAAGATGATTTATATAGATCCACCATATAATACTGGAAATGATTTTGTTTATAATGATTCATTTGAAATGAGTGAGAGTGAAAGCAATATAGTAGAAGGCACCATAAGTGTAGTTGGCGAAAAATATGTGATTAATAGTGCATCGACAAATAAATATCATGCTAAATGGCTAAGTATGTTATATTCAAGATTAAAGATTGCAAAAGATTTATTGAGTGATGATGGAATTATCTCGATTAGTATTGATGAGCATGAATTTGAAAATTTAATTAAATTATGTAAAGAAGTTTTTGGGGAGCAGAATTATATCGGATCTATAGTAGTAAAAAGCAATCCACGAGGTTCCATGTCTACAGCAGAATTGGCAAGTTTGCATGAATATCTCGTGCTATTTGCAAAAAGTAGGAATGATGTAAATATAATAGGTCATGCTTTATCTGAGAATATGTTATCAGAATATAAGTATGAAGATGCTGGAGGAAAATATCGTTTACTCGGATTGAGAATGAGAGGAGGATTTTGGAGAAGGAGTGAGAGGCCTAATCTTTATTTCCCTATATATGTCAATCCTAATACAGGGGGAGTGTCATTGAAAAAGAATTATGAATTTCCAGAAGAAGCACTTCCAATTCAGCCATCGACTATGGAAGATGGAACTTGGAGATGGAGTAAAGATAAAATATTATTAAACAGTGATCAGATAATAGGAAGGCAAGTCTCTAGGCAAGGAGAGCTTGAATGGGATATATTTCAAAAAGATTATCTTAGTAGAGGTGAAACAAGAAGGACTAAGGCAAAAAGTATTTGGGATGAGAGTGAAATAAATTATCAAAATGGTACGGAGGAAGTAAAGAGGCTGTTAGGAAAAGCAGGAGTTTTTGACTATTCAAAGCCAGTTTTTTTAATCAAACAAATAATGAATATGTTAGACTTGAATAACGGGGATATTGTTTTGGATTTCTTTTCAGGTGCAGCAACTACGGCTCAAGCGGTATTTGAGTATAATATTGAAAATAACGCTCAATTGTTTTTTGGATTAGTTCAACTGCCAGAATTATGTGATGAGAAGACAGAGGCATATAAAAGTGGGTATACGAATATTTGCGAAATTGGAAAAGAACGCATTCGTAGAGCAGGAGATAAAATAAAATCAGAGCATCCAGATGCAGATATAGATATTGGGTTTAAAGTATTTAGAACTGCTGATACCAATATCAAATGGAATTAGCTGACCATTTCAAGAGACTTTACAACATTGATATTGGTAAGCATAGCTTTATTTATGACAGTAAAAACCCAAAGCAAATCAGTTCAAAGTTAGTTGAGAGTAATGATTTAAGCATTTGTGTGTTAAATATTCAGGCATTTAATAAAGATACAAATATACTTAGGAAAACAGATGAGTATGAGCAAAATCTTTGGGAAGATATCAAATATATCAAGCCGATTGTAATTATTGACGAGCCACAAAAGATTGAAGGTACTGCAAAGAAAAAGTCAAAATCTTTAGTTGCTATTGAAGAATTAAAGCCACTTTTTACTTTGCGTTATTCTGCTACGCACAAGCAGTTATACAATCAGATTTATAAACTGGATTCCTATGCAGCATATCAGAAGGATTTAGTTAAAAAGATTGTTGTTAAGACAGTCTATGGGGTGATTCCAAAGGATTATCCATATGTCAGATATCTTGCATTTACTTCCGATTTGAAAGCAAAGATTGAGATATTTTCGCAAGATCAAGGTGGAACAATCAGATTTAAAACTTTCAATGTAGGTGGCGGAGCATCTCTTGAAGAATTATCGGGTGGTTTATCTCAGTATAAGGATTATCGCATTGCAGAGGAACCTCATAAATTAAAGCCATTGTCAGTTGCTACTAAGGAAGGATTCTTTGGTCTGGAGCTTGGACACAGTAATCATGAGATAGAGAAGAATGAGGCTGTGCGAATTCAAATAAGATTAGCGATACAGAACCATTTCACAAAACAGCTCAACATTATTCGTTCAGGTAGGAAAATCAAGGCTTTAACATTATTCTTTATCGATGCTGTAGATAAGGTGCGTGATGATTCAGCTCCTGATGGAAGAGGCGAGTATCTGCGTATTTTTGATGAAGAGTACAAAAAGTATGTAACAACTCATGCGCATGAGCTGGAAATGAATAAAGAATATTTTCCAGACTACATGAACGTACAGGCTGTAAGAGAGGGATATTTTGCCAGAGACAAGAAGAATAATGCGGTAGATGTTGAAGGTTGGGATTCATCTTTAGACGATAGCGATGTGAAACTAAAGGCAAAGTCACAAGAAGATATTGATAGAGGTATCAGTCTTATTCTTGAAAAGAAGGATGAATTGATTTCATTTGAGGAACCTCTTGCGTTTATCTTTTCACATTCTGCATTGAGAGAAGGATGGGATAATCCAAACGTGTTTACACTTTGTACGTTAAAAGCTGGCGGTTCTGATATTGCTAAAAAACAGGAGATTGGTCGAGGATTAAGATTGCCGGTTGACAACACAGGTAATCGTTGTATTGATCGTAGAATTAATGAATTGACTGTAATAGCAAATGATTATTATGACCATTTTGCATCTGCACTTCAGAAGGATTTCAATGATAATATGCATTTTGTCAAGGATGAGGTTACTGCTGATATTTTGATTGAAACATTAAAATCGGCAGGAATGCCAGAGGAGAAAATCAGTCCTAAACTGGTGGATACACTTAAGGAAGAACTGGTGTCTGTCGGAGTGATGAATACAGACAATGTGCTGAAGGGTTCTTCACAGCAGATAACAAAAACTCTGGATAATATGGTGTTTGTTGATGATACCTTGAATGAGCATGCACAACTGATTAAGCAACAGTTCAAGGAACTGATGGTTCAGAAAGGTACCAGAAAGATTGAGATTACAAATGGTGATAATGCTCCATATGATAATGGTGTTAGAGCCTATGTGACGCAAGGTGAGTTTGAAAAGATATATCTTGGACTTCGCAAGAATCTTATGCAGCGTTCTATTTATAAATTTAAGATTGACAAGGACAAGTTTATAGATGACTGTACTTTTCAGATTAATCAGTCTTTATTATTCAAGAAAGCAAAGAATGAATACAAGGTTGAAACGGGTAGAGCAAAATTTAATACATCGCAGATGTTTGTAATGGAAGAGTTAGCTTATGGCGATAAGGAGCTGGAAGTGGAAATTACTTCTGATCCAAAATCTGATTTTGAAATTGCAAATTTTATAATGTATCATACAATGTTACCTAGACTTGCAATTTTCAAGATTTTGCAGGGAGTTACTAAACGTGAGTTGCTTAATAATCAGGATATTTTGGATGAAGTGACTCAGTTAATCAAAGGAATTCTTAATGATACAAAGGCTTCCAATATTACTTCTTATGAAGTGATAAACGGATATGAATTAGATGAGCGAAATATCTTTGAGCTTGATACCATTACAGAGGCAGATTTCGAGCAGGAATGGAGAGTGTTCAAAGCAAAATCTGACAGAAGTTCTGCGATGAATGAATATTACAAGCTTGATAGTGAAGGTGAGTCAAAGTTTGCTCATAAGCTGGAGAATAATGAGAATGTTTTACTTTTTACAAAGCTGAAAAAGGGTGGATTTGTAATAGATACACCATATGGTAATTACAGCCCTGACTGGGCGGTAGTATGTCGTAAGGAGGCTTTGAAAGACCCATCAATCGGAATATATTTCATCGTTGAAACAAAAGCAGGTAAGACATGGGCTGACCTGACTGATGTGGAAAAGAACAAGATTCATTGCGGAGAACTTCACTTCAAAGCTGTATCCGATGATACCAAGTTTGATTGGGTAAATGGCTATGAGGATTTTGTAAATAAGTTTGGGGTTGCTGATTCTAACATGGAGGATTTATAAACATGGTAGATGTATTCAATGATTGAGGCTGATTATCTTATGGAAAATAAAATGGAAAGCAGAAATTTATTTTTATCAAATGATGATGGAGATAAATATATCTGTCGTTCGTTTTTTCCAGAAGAAAAGATGGATTATTCAAAGAATCAGGCATCATGGATACTTATTTATAAGAAAAAGACAGATTTAATAACAGAAACAGAGACAGTTCTTCACAATAGATTAAAATAATATATTTTTATAAGCCATTTGGACTAACGATCCATATGGCTATTTTTATGCTCCAATAATTACTTATATAACTACTTATACATACATGATAAAAAATATCACTAAGCACTCTTTGCGTTGACAACAGTAACTTTTAAACATAAAATAACACTGTTATTATAACGGCGTTACGTTAATGCCATTATATAGGCGCCGTTATGCTGAAAGGTTTGCGGTAGCATTATTTTGACTGCGGAGAAATACTCACGCATACTGAAAGGGAATACCATATATGAGAAAAGAGGCAGCAGGTGTTACGGAAAAGCTTATAGCGAGCGCAAAGAAGGAATTCCTTGAACATGGTTTTCACGATGCAAGTCTAAGAAGAATATCGTCAGACAGCGGAGTAAGCACCAATTCAATATATACACGCTTCGGAGATAAGAGCGGCCTGTTTACTGCGATTGTAAAGGACGCCGCAGACGGACTTATGGAGATATATCTTGACAGTGTCAGCAAAGCGGCAGACTCACATGATGTTGACAAGGCTGTGCATGAAGGCGAGAGAGGAACTTACAGTGTGCTTGAATATGTATATAAGCATTTGGATGAGTTCAGGCTGATATTCTGTCACTCGGAAGGTACAGAGTACGAAGGTTACTTCGATGAGCTTGCACGGATTGAAGAGGAGTATTACCTGGAGTTTGCAAAGCAATATTCAGATGGCAGTCATAAAGTCGATGAATTTTTCATCCATGTATATTGCAGAAACGGATGGCAGTATATTTGTGAGCTTATTGAACATGGCAAAAGCTTTGAGCAGGCATGTGAATTCATGGAGAATGTAAGGCTGTTTA
Organism: [Bacteroides] pectinophilus; assembly: GCA_025146925.1. Classification (NCBI taxonomy): domain Bacteria; kingdom Bacillati; phylum Bacillota; class Clostridia; order Eubacteriales; species [Bacteroides] pectinophilus. Next base: position 978,762 of record CP102260.1, read on the forward strand.
ACAGTGCGGGCTGGAAGGCTGTATTTGGGATTATGTGATATCAGATATATAAAAGAAGGCAGTAGCAATGCTGCCTAAAAAAATGATAATAGGTTAGACACAACTAACTTATTGATATATTTTATCAGCACAACAAAAATAATAGTAAAGGAGAGGACTATGAAAACAAAAAAACAAAGCGCTCTGTCAAGACTCATGGACATAGCCGGAGAACATAAATATCTGGTGTATCTGTCATGGATTCTTGCAGTTCTCAGTGCATGGATTGCACTTGTTCCTTTTTATGATGTGTGGCGCATCATAAAGGAAATACTGGAGGTAAAACCTGATTATGCCAACGCAACGCATATAACAGCATATGGATGGAAGGCTGTAGGCTTTGCCCTGCTGGCAATGGCGGCATACATAGCGGCGCTTATGTGCTCACATAAGGCGGCATTCCGTGTGCAGTCCAATATGAGAGTAAGCATGATGGAACATATCATGAAGCTTCCGTTGGGATATGTCGAGTCTCAGGGAACGGGTAAGATACGCAAGGTTGTTAACGATTCAAGTGCGGCAACAGAGACATTTATCGCACATAACCTGCCTGATAAGGCAGTGTCGGCCGCCACACCCGTAGGACTGCTTGTAATGATGATGGTATTTGACTGGAGACTCGGACTTATTAGTCTTATACCGGCGGCTATTGCATTTATACTGATGGGAACACTGATGATGGGCCCTAAGATGGCTGAGGATATGAAGCAGTACCAGAATTCGCTTGAAACAATGTCGGCAGAGGCAGTTGAGTATGTACGCGGAATTCCGGTCGTAAAGACATTCGGACAGACCGTATTTTCATTTAAACGCTTTAAGGCGGCGATAGACGATTATGAGAAATGGACACTTGACTATACTAAAAGCATGATGCTTCCTATGACAGGCTTTACAACAGCATCTAACGGAATATTTGCGGCACTGATTATAGCAGCTTATACGCTTGGCGGCAATCAGATAACAACACAGTTTGCACTTAATCTTATTTTCTACATACTTATTACATCAACGCTTACAACAACGTTAATGAAGGTTGCGTATGCAGGCGAGTCACAGATGATTGTTGAGGATGCACTTAACAGAATGGATGGAATATTTGCAGTATCACCGCTTCCACAGTCAGACAAAAAAAGCATTCCGAAGGATTCTTCAATAAGCATTGAAAACGTAACATTTGCGTATGATGAGTCCAAGGATAATGCAATTGACGGAATAACGATGCATGTAAAGGCGGGAGAGCATGTGGCGCTGGTAGGTCCGTCCGGAGGCGGTAAGACAACACTTGCTTCGCTTATTGCAAGATTCTGGGATGTTAAGTCGGGAAGCATCAGGCTTGGAGATGCTGATGTAAAGGATATTGACGCAAAAGAGCTTATGAATCAGGTTTCGTATGTATTTCAGGACAGTAAGCTTCTTAAGATGAGTATCCTTGAAAATGTAAGAATGGGAAGGCCATATGCCGGTGATGATGAGGTTATGAAAGCACTTCAGGCTGCACAGTGCATGGACATAATTGAGAAATTTCCGGATGGCGTCAATACCGTAATAGGTTCAAATGGAATATATGTATCGGGCGGAGAGGCACAGAGACTTTCAATTGCAAGAGCTTTTCTTAAAAATGCACCGGTACTGATACTTGACGAGGCAACAGCATTTGCAGATCCTGATAATGAGAGGCTTGTGCAGAAAGCGTTTGAGAATCTTGCCAAAGATAAGACCGTAATTATGATTGCACACAGACTGTCAACAGTGACAGATGCAGACTGCATATATGTACTTAAAGACGGCAGGATAGCAGAGAGCGGAACACATGATGAGCTTACGGCAAAGAACGGAATATATACACACATGTGGAATGAATATAACAAATCTGTTAACTGGCAGGTGGGAAGGAACGGTGAAAAATCATGACAGAAAAGCTTAAGCATAAATATGCTCTTTCGGATAAGGGTGCTCATGATATGATGCGCGCATTTGCTGCGGTTACAATCGCCAATCTTGTATTGATGCTTCCGGTTGGACTTTTGTATGTGCTTTCTTCATACCTGATTGAAGGAAGCCTGCCGCAGGATAAGAAAATGTTCTTTATCGCCGGTACTGTCGCAGTACTTGTGCTTATAATACTTACAACATTATTCCAGTACAGGTCAACCTTCCTTTCTACATATGTAGAGAGCGGTGTAAGACGAAGAATGCTGGCAGAGAAGCTGAGAAAGCTTCCTTTATCGTTTTTTGGCAAGAAGGATCTTTCAGACCTTACCAACACAATTATGTCAGACTGTGCGCTTATAGAGACGGCAAGCTCACACTGGATTCCTGAGCTTGTGGGAGCATTTGCATCAACGACAGTAATTGTAATAAGTCTGTTCTTCTTTGAATGGCGTATGGCACTTGCGGCTGTATGGGTTGTCCCGATTGCATTTTTTATAGTTCTTTATTCAAAAAAGGTAATGGATAAGGCACATAATAAGACTATTGAATACAGACTTGCATGTCTTGACGGCATACAGGAGGGGCTTGAGACAATCAGGGATCTGCGTTCCAACAATATGACGGAAGAATATATGTCCGGTCTTAATGTAAAGATTAAAAACGTTGAGAAACATGCGATTGTAGCGGAATTTGCCAATGCGGCATTTGTGTGCTCGGCACAGATGATTCTCAAAATCGGTATCGGAACGGTCTGTGTTGTCGGAGGTTCGCTGCTTGTAAAGGGTGAAATCAGCGTACTTACATTTTTTATGTTCCTTCTTGTGGTTACGAGAATGTATGAACCGTTGCAGATTTCACTCCAGAATCTGTCAGCAATAATAAGCATTAATAAGAACTGTGAGAGAATGGATGAGATACTTTCGCATGATGAGCAGACAGGAAAAGAAATCCTTGATAATAAAGGATATGATATTACTTTTGATCATGTTTCATTTGCGTATAAGAAGGGTGAGCAGATACTGAAGGATGTCAGCTTTACGGCGAAGCAGGGAGAGGTTACGGCACTTATCGGCCCGTCAGGAGGCGGTAAGACAACGATATCAAGGCTTGCTGCAAGATTCTGGGACAATGATGGAGGCAGGATTACTGTCGGTGGAATGAATGTATCTGAGATTGACCCTGAGAAACTTCTGTCGCTGTATTCAATTGTTTTCCAGGATGTAACACTGTTCAATAACACTGTAATGGAGAATATCCGTATAGGTAAGAAGGATGCAGCTGACGAAGAGGTAATGAATGCGGCAAGACTTGCCAACTGTATTGATTTTGTTGAGAAGCTTCCGGATGGCTGGAATACGATGATAGGCGAGAATGGATCGGAGCTTTCGGGCGGTGAGAGACAGAGAATATCAATTGCAAGAGCATTTCTTAAGAATGCACCAATCATACTTATGGATGAAGCCACAGCATCACTTGATGTAGATAATGAATCGGCAATTCAGGAATCAATATCAAAGCTGATCAGTGATAAGACTGTTCTTATAATTGCGCACCGAATGAGAACTGTAGATGGGGTTGACAGAATAGTTGTTCTTAAAGGTGGAACTGTGGCTGAGCAGGGCACTCCAAAGCAGCTTAAGGCGCAGAACGGAATATACAGACATATGGTGGATATGCAGCTCGCATCGGAGCAGTGGAAATACTGTTAAAAATGCATTATAAATGCCAATAAATATTTGTTTTGGGTATTGTATTTTCTCCGGTTTGACAGTAAGATAGTTAAGTATTCAAAGATTGGAGAAAGATATGAAGAAGAAACAAATCGGAATGCTTATATTTATCGCACTGATTGCGGTACTTTGCATTATATCATTCAGAACACCGGGGACGATTGCAGATTCTGAGAGTTACAGATGTGCGGCTTATTCAACAATATTGTCACTGCTGCTGGGGCTGCTGCTCATGTATTAAGGAATGCCACTTTGATGCGATAGGTCTCTATCTTGGAGCTGATATGGGAGGAATGGGAAGTGTCATGACAGTTAATTCCAAGGGACAGTTTCTTAACTGGAATATCCATAAGACAGACGGAAGCACAGAGACAATAGTTATTGATAAGAAAGAATCTAATAAATATTAAATTATACTTCGCAGGGAGGAATTATTAATGGAAAAGTTATCACATTTGGATCAGCTGGAGGCAGAGGCAATATACATAATCCGTGAAGTTGCGGCAGAGTGTGAGAAGCCTGTAATGCTCTATTCAATCGGAAAGGACAGCTCAGTAATGCTTCATCTTGCAATGAAGGCATTCTATCCTGAGAAACCGCCATTCCCATTCTTACATGTTAATACAACATGGAAGTTCAAGGAGATGATAAAGTTCCGCGATGAGCAGGCTAAGAAGCTTGGCATAGAGATGCTTGAGTATATCAACGAAGACGGAGTTAAGCAGGGAATAAATCCTTTTGACCACGGCTCAGCATATACCGACATCATGAAGACACAGGCATTGAAGCAGGCACTTAATAAGTATGGCTTCACGGCAGCATTCGGCGGTGGACGAAGAGATGAGGAGAAGTCAAGAGCCAAGGAGAGAATCTTCTCATTCCGTAACGAGAATCATGCGTGGGATCCTAAGAATCAGAGACCTGAGATGTGGAAGCTCTACAATTCAAAGATTCACAAGGGTGAGAGCATAAGAGTATTTCCTATCTCTAATTGGACTGAGACAGACATCTGGCAGTATATAAAGAGAGAGAATATAGAGATAGTACCTCTCTATTTTGCAGATGTAAGACCGGTTGTATACCGTGACGGTAATATTATCATGGTTGATGATGACAGAATGAAGTTAAGGCCGGACGAAAAGATTGAGATGAAGAGTGTAAGATTCCGTACGCTCGGATGCTATCCGCTTACAGGCGGCGTTGAGTCAACAGCCAGGACACTTGATGAGATTATAGACGAGACACTTTCTGCAGTATCATCTGAGAGAACTACAAGAGTTATTGATAATGAGGCGGCAGGCAGCATGGAGAGAAGAAAAAGGGAGGGTTATTTCTAGGATGAGAAGCTTATTAAAATTTATAACATGCGGAAGCGTGGATGACGGCAAGTCAACACTTATCGGACATATTTTGTATGATTCAAAGCTTTTATATGCAGATCAGGAGAAGGCACTGGAGCTTGACAGTAAGGTCGGAAGCCGTGGCGGTGCAATAGATTATTCACTCCTTCTTGACGGACTTATGGCTGAGAGAGAGCAGGGAATTACAATTGACGTAGCTTACAGATATTTCACAACAGATAACAGAAGCTTTATCGTTGCTGATACTCCGGGACATGAGGAGTACACACGTAACATGGCTGTAGGTGCTTCATTTGCAGACCTCGCGGTAATCCTTATTGATGCCAAGCAGGGTGTTCTCGTTCAGACAAGAAGACATGCAAGAATCTGTGCACTTATGGGTATTAAGTACTTTGTATTCGCGGTTAATAAGATGGATCTTGTCGGATATGATGAGAACAGATTCAATGAGATAAAAAAACAGGTTGAAGAGCTTGCAGATGAACTTAAGCTTGAGAGCATCTACATTATTCCGGTATCGGCTACAGAAGGTGACAACGTAACAACGAAGTCAGAGAACATACCTTGGTATAAGGGAGAGGCGCTTCTTCCATATCTTGAGAATATTGATGTTACCGAGAAGAAGCAGGAAGAGGGCTTCTACATGCCTGTACAGAGAGTATGCCGTCCTGACCATACATACAGAGGCTTCCAGGGGCAGATTGAATCAGGAGAGATTAAGACAGGTGATGAGATTATAACACTTCCAAGCAATGAGCGCGCTCATGTTAAGAGCATTCTTGTAGGTGACAGGGACTCAGACCATGCATTCATGGGTCAGCCTGTTACAATCCAGCTCGACAGGGAAGTGGATGTATCAAGAGGCTGTGTGCTTGCTGCGGGTAATAAGCTTCCTATAAGCAAATCATTTACAGCTACAATCCTGTGGATGGATGACAAGGAGCTTACACCGGGAACAGACTACATCGTAAAGCTCGGTACTAAGCAGATGCCTGCAATTCTTAAGAATATCCAGTATAAGATTGATGTTAATACAGGCGCATATATTCCTGCCAATAGCCTTAAGAAGAATGAGATAGCAGTATGTGATATCTCTCTTCAGGAAGAAATTGTACTCGATGAGTTCAAGAAGCATAAGACACTCGGAGAGCTTATACTTATAGACAGAATTACCAACATGACATCAGCATGTGGCGTAGTCGAGAAGCCTTCTGTAGATGACAGCAGGGATCTTAAGACTGCATTTGTATATGGTTCGCTTAAGGCAAACGGTGATATCTTTGAGGAGTTCTACTACAATCTTGACAGTATGACAATCAACAAGGTAAGACCTTCAGGAAGAACATATACGGTTGGTGACGAGATTCCTGTTAATGGTGAGAGCTACAGCTATCCTGACAGCTTTGACGTTGTTGTGCTCCGTGACAAGGTTGCCGTTAAGGTTCGTGATCGTAAGGTTGAGAGTATCGGAGAGCTTGCAGATTACAAGTATTCAGGAGTACCTGTGATTAACGGACGAGGCTTTGAGGTTAAAGTTAATGATGAAGCTTCATATGCTGCATTCGCAGAGGAACTTGCACAGCAGAAGGACAGCATAAGCAGCGGGTTCTTCAATAAGTGGCTCACATTTGAGACATACAGAAAGATAGTATTTAAGGACGAAATCTGGAACTAAGTATGGATAAAGCATTGCTGCTGTCAGCGGGGAATCCCCACACAGACTTATGCTGACACGGGCACGCCTGCGCTTGGTTGCAGCCGCAGCGGACATGTAAGGCGACAAAATACGGCGCCTTACGTGCCGGCGGCTGCAAAATGCCCGCTTACAGCACAAGCCGGTGTGTGTTTTCTTCCGGCTGTGGGGTGGAGAATGGAGGTCACATGTCAATTAAGAAAATCGCACAGATGACGGGAGCCTCGGTATCTACAGTGTCGCGTGTGCTCAATAATCCCGATTACAAATGCCAGGATTCCAAGCTGCGTGACAGGATATGGAAGGCAGCGGTTGAGATAAATTATGTACCCAATGAAGCTGCAAGAAGTCTTAAAAAGGGCGGTAATGCTGACGGACCGAAGAATTATTACATTAATATTCTTCTTACAAGGTCTGACAGTTCACATTCCGACCCTTTTTTTGATGAACTTCTGAGAGTTATTGAGTCAGAGATACATAAGAATTCCTGCATATTGTCGAGAGTATGGTACAATTCAACATTCTCGGATGACAGAAGGGCGGCAAGGGAGAAGGCTGACAGGCTGGCGGATGAGATGTATGAGCAGACCGGTGACAGATGTGACGGACTTATAATAATAGGGCGGTGTTCTAAGGATGCACTTAAAAAGCTGAAGGCAGCATTCAAAAATGTTGTATCAGTCAATCGTAATTCTACAAATTACGAGGTGGACGAGGTGCTCTGTGATGGAAGAAAGATAGCATCTATGGCAATTGAACATCTGCTGAAGCTTGGACACAGCAATATTGCATATGTAGGCAATATACGCAATGAAGCGCGTTTTGAAGGATACATGGAGGCGATGAGAAAGCATGACATAGAAGTGCTTCCGGAACTGATATTTGACACTGACCAGACAGAGAGCCATGGTTATGAGGTCATGGAAAATGTATTGAAAAGCGAGGAACGTCCGACGGCATTTTACTGTGCCAATGACATTACGGCAGTCGGTATGATAAAATGCCTTAAGGCTGTCATTGACAGATATGCGGTAAAATCAATATTGCTTACGGTTGAGGTTACACTGATAACCGTTACGGTTAATACGATATTCGGAATATTTGCGGCATGGGTGATTACAAAATACAGATTCAGGGTTAAGAAAGTACTCTCGGCTCTTATAGATCTGCCGCTTACGATATCACCGATAATAGCGGGACTTATATTTGTCCTGACATTTGGAAGAAACAGTATATTGTACCCATTGCTTACATCTCTTGGAATTAAGATAATATTTGCAGTTCCGGGCATAGTGCTGGCAACAATATTTGTGACATTTCCATTCATATCAAGGGAACTTATTCCTGTTATGACAGCAGCGGGAACAGACGAGGAAGAGGCCGCGGCACTGATGGGAGCGGGATTTTTCAGGATATTCACGCAGATAACGCTGCCTGATATAAAATGGGCGCTGATGTATGGAATAGTTCTCTGCTCTGCAAGGGCAATGGGCGAGTTCGGGGCAGTGTCAATCCTGTCAGGACATCTTAGAGGCAGGACCAATACGATGCCGCTTCATATTGAAGTAACATATCAGGCATTCGATTTTACGGGAGCGTTTGCAATGTCGGCAATACTTGTGGTGATGGCTCTGGTAATTCTTGTTATAAGAAATATACTTGAATATCGCGGGAGGAGAAATGACTTATGACATTAAAGGCAGTAGAAAATGATACATATGTTGAATTGAAAAATGTCAACAAACGCTTCGGCAGCTATGAAGCATCAAAAAATATAAGCTTTGCGGTAAAAAAAGGAAGCCTTGCAGCACTCTTAGGTCCCAGCGGAAGTGGCAAGACAACAATACTTAAGATGCTTGCAGGTCTTGAGAATGCCGATTCCGGCGATATTATCATTGACGGAAGAAGGGTTAATGACATTAAGCCGTCCGAAATAGGTATCGGTCTTGTGTTTCAGAACTATGCACTTTTCAGGTACAAGACAGTGTTTGAGAATATTGCATTCGGTTTAAGGATTGAAAAATGGAGTAAGGCCGATATAAAAAACCGTGTTGATGAGCTGATAGAGCTGGTTGGTCTTAAAGGACTGGAAAAGAGATATCCGCGCCAGTTGTCAGGCGGGCAGAGGCAAAGAGTTGCATTCGCAAGGGCGATAGCAGCGCAGCCGCAGCTGCTTCTGCTGGATGAGCCTTTTGCAGCAATTGATGCCAAGGTCAGAAAGGAATTAAGAAGCTGGCTGAGAGAACTTATTAATGAAGTTGGAATAACAAGCATATTTGTTACACATGACCAGGAGGAGGCTATCGAATTATCTGACCAGATAATCCTCACGAACGCGGGGCGCGTGGAGCAGACAGGTACTCCGATTGATATTTATAATAATCCGCAGACGCCTTTTGCGGCAGGCTTTATCGGAGAGAATGTAAAAGTGGAAAATTACAGAGAGTTCAAGGGCTTTGAAGATATTAAAGAAGGTGATGGAGCATTTATAAGACCAGAAGCAGTTAATGTCACACGTGCCGATAAAAGGCTTCAGTACCAGGCAACAGCAGAAACAGCGGTAGTTACGGATGTTACATTCAAAGGGAATATAATTGAATTAAAATTATGGCTGCATGGCAATACAATAACTGCATACCGTCAGACAAACCAGACACTTGTAGCACCGGGAGATAAGGTGAAAGTGTTTATAGACAGGATGTTTGTTAAAGAAGGTGACAGAACATATACACAGGTGAATGGTATATACCGCAATGTCGAAAGTGTGGTTATATAGTGTGCTGATTCCCTGCATGAAGGGTAAGATGGGGATTATTACGTGAAAAGGTAATAAGTCCCCTCTTCGTCGTGAAGTTCGCGGCATTGTGCGTGAAATACGTCTTCAAGTATGTGGCTTTCTATGCAGCCGGCGGGAGTGCCGCCGAATACAATCTCAGAATTATTCATTACAATTATCTTATCAGATATGGACAGTGCTTTTGATATATCGTGGAGGACGAGCAGAATCGTCTTCCCTTTTTCTTTCAGCTCGAGAATCATATTATAAAATATGCGCTGTCCTTCAATATCAAGGTATGTTGTAGGTTCATCAAGAATGATGGTGTCACAGTCCTGCGCCAGTATCATTGCAAAGAACACGCGCTGCCTGATTCCGCCTGACAGTGTATTGGCATACATATCTCTGTACTTATCTATCCCTGTAAAATGCATAACTTCATCTACAATCCTGATATCCTCGGCTGACTTTTTGCGTGCAAATCCCAGATGAGGGAAGCGCCCGTGCTCAACGAGAGTCTTTACCGGGAGAGCAGGAATTATCTGCCTTATCTGTGGAAGAAATGCGATAAGCCGGGCGCGTTCTTTGTATGAAAGCTTCAATATATCAGTGTCATCAAGTAGTATTCTTCCGCCTGTTACGTCTGAGCTGCCGTTTATTGATGATATGAGCGTTGTCTTGCCGCAGCCGTTAGGACCGAGAATTGTCGTTATGCACCCTGTAGGAATCTGTTCGGTGATTCCGTGTAATATCTCTTCGTGCCTGTATGATACATTCAGATTGTCGAATCTAAGCATTTACTCTACGGCCTCCTTTCCTGCGCAGAAGCAGATATAAAAAGAACGGACCGCCGACAAAGGACATGATTATTCCTGCCGGAAGTTCATAAGGAGCAGCGATTACGCGGCCTGCCAGGTCACACAGAATAACAAATACTGCGCCGAGAAGCGCACTGCATGGCAGCAGTATGCGCGCATCATTGCCGAACAGCCTGCGTCCGATGTGCGGTACAATAAGACCTACAAAGCTGAGAAGCCCCGCATAGCTTACAACACAGCCTGCCATGATACTTGAGAGCGTAAGCAGGATAAAACGTGTTACTGTAACATTAAGTCCAAGAGAACGTGCAATGTCTTCTCCCAGATTGAGAATATTGATGGCACGTCCAAAAAACATAGCTATTATTACCGCTGCAATAATTCCTATAGCGGGAAGTCTTATGGCACGGGCTGTAACACCGTTAAGCGTGCCTATCATAAAAGTTGTAATATTAAGAGTTATCTCGTTATCAATAAGCTTTATTGTATTAATTCCCGCGCCGAGAAGGGAGGATATAGTTATACCTGCAAGAATAATGGTTGTTCTCGACTGGTCGCCCATGTATGCAATCGCAAATACAAGAAGTGTCGTTATAAGTGCTCCGGCAAATGCAAATACGGAGGAATATGCTGCGCTTCCATGCATGATAAGAAGTCCGGCCATGACGGCAAAGCCCGCACCTGAATTCACACCTATTGTATTAGGGCTTGCAAGTGAGTTATTCATAACACTCTGAAGGATTACGCCTGCACACGAAAGCCCCATTCCCGCAAGAAGAGCTGCAAACATGCGTGGCAGCCTTATGCCGTATATAAGAACGGAAGCAACAGAAGATGCATCGCGTCCGGTCAGGCACGATATAACCTCACCCGGCTCAAGCCTTACACTTCCAAGGAGAATACTCAGGAACATAGATATAAGCAGAATAAAAATCAGCAAAATAAATATAGATAGCTTTTTGTGTTTTGTATTAAATATCATATGAAATATATCCTTTCAAACTGCATTTTATCATATAAAAAAGCATAGCACAAGAAGACCGTAATAAAAAAATATTACCCTCAAACGCCCTGTTTATGCTAATTCATACTAAAATAATATAAATTATATGAATTTGTAGTTGACAATTGGAAAAATAAGTGTATTATATTTATCATAGTAATTTGATAGGATTTATATAAAAAGGGGCATCACATGAGATTTAATACTGCATTACTGCATGGTGACTTCAGAGGAGATAAGGCAACGGGAGCCACGCTTACTCCTATATATCAGTCAAGTGCATTTGAACATGATTCAGCAGTCAAGCTGGAGAAAATATTTCATAATCAGGCTCCGGGATTCTCATATACGAGAATAAGCAACCCGACAGTTGATGCATTCGAGAAGAGAATGACGGCATTGGAGGGAGGTATTGCCAGCGTGGCATGTGCGTCAGGTATGGCAGCCCTGTATAATGCGTTTTGCAATATATTAAGAGCCGGCGATGAGATAGTATCAAGTGCCAGCCTGTATGGCGGAAGCATTGATCTGTTCAGGGATCTTGAAAGCTTTGGAATAACAACAAGATACGTTGAGAATAACAATCTTGAGGAATTCAGGGCAGCAACGAATGAGCATACAAGGCTTTATTTTGCGGAGACGATAGGTAATCCAAGACTTGATGTTACTGATATAGAAGCACTTGCCAAGCTTGCACATGATAACGGTGTGCCGCTTATTATGGATAATACCGTTGCGACGGCATATCTGGTACAGCCTCTTAAGCTTGGTGCCGATGTGGTAGTCAATTCAACATCCAAGTATATCAATGCAAACAGCAGCGCGATATCAGGTGTGATTACCGATGCGGGAAGATTCAAGTGGGATGAAGACAGATATCCGGGAATGAAGGAATTTAAGAAGTTTGGTCCATTTGCATATACGGCGAAGCTTCGTAACGGATTATTCAGGAATACAGGTGCATGTCTGTCACCGCAGAACGCATTCTACAATAGTCTGGGAATGGAGACTCTGGGACTTCGAATGGAGCGTGTTTGCAGCAATGCGGCAAAGCTTGCACAGTTCTTTACTGAGAATTATAAGGATATAACAGTTAATTACCCCGGACTTACAGACAGCAGATGGCATGATATAGCAGCAAAGCAGTTTGGCGATAACGGTTACGGCGGAATAATCACGATAAGGACAGGAAGTAAGGAAAAAGCGTTCGGTATAATAGATGCGCTTAAGCTTCCACTGATAGTTTCCAATATCGGCGATACAAAGACACTTGTAATCCATCCTGAATCGACGCTTAACGTACACAGCAGTGAAGAGGAGAAGAAGACAGCAGGCGTATTTGATGACCTGATAAGAATAAGTGTCGGCATCGAGGATATCGAAGATTTGATTGAGGATTTCAGACAGGCAGTTGATTCAGTTGAGAATCTGTAGAATACAGAACAAATCCGGTACAACATATTAATATTTATGACATGGAGGATACAACAATGGCTAACATTGATTATGCAGCATTAAAAAAAGGCGGTTTCATGAGACAGAAGCAGAAAGGCTATTTCTCTCTGAGACTTCAGACTGTCGGAGGTAATCTTACTGCGGAGAATATAAAGACTGTTGCAGAAGTAGCAGAAAAATATGGCAAGGGCTATATTCACATGACATCAAGACAGGGCATTGAGATTCCTTTCATTAATTTTAAGGATATTGAAGAGGTTCGCAGCAAGCTTGCAGACGGAGGTGTTAATCCGGGAGTATGCGGTCCGAGAGTAAGAACCATAACAGCATGTCAGGGACGTGAGATCTGTCCGAGCGGCTGTATTGATACATATGAGCTTGCCAAGAAGCTTGATGAGCATTATTTCGGAAGGGAGCTTCCGCATAAGTTCAAGTTCGGTGTTACAGGATGTCAGAATAACTGCCTTAAGGCTGAGGAGAATGATATCGGTATCAAGGGCGGAATGGAAGTAAACTGGGTCTCAGACAAATGTATCAACTGCGGTGTGTGTGAAAAGGCATGCCGTGAGCAGGCAATAACATTTACAGGAAGCGAGATAATTCTGGATAAGTCAAAGTGCAATAATTGTGGACGCTGTGCTAAGGCATGTCCTACAGATGCATGGGATACTGAGAGCGGATTCATCGTATCGTTCGGTGGTCTGTTTGGTAACAGGATTTACAAGGGGGAACAGCTTCTTCCTATGATTAAGGATGAAGAGACACTTTTCAGGGTAACAGATGCAGCAATCGGATTCTTTGAGGAGAATGCTAATCCGGGTGAGAGATTCAGACTCCTTCTCCAGCGTGTGGGTGAAGATGAATTCAGAAAGAGAATACAGGCAGCATACGAAGGAAAGTAATCTGAAAAGCTGTGCATATACACAGGCTTGTATGCCGGAAAAGGCAGGAAAGGAGAATATATGGAAATAGCAGGAATTAAGATAGATGATCAGGTGGATATAACAGATAAGGTATGCCCGCTTACATTTGTAAAGGCAAAGGTTGCTCTTGATGAGCTTGAGGACGGCGAAGTTATTGCAATTCGAATGAATGACGGCGAGCCGGTACAGAATGTTCCGAGAAGCATTAAGGAAGAGGGACATCAGATACTTAAGCTGGTTAATAATGAGGATGGCACATATAATCTGATAGTTAAAAAGGTTGATGACGAAGCATAAGAGAGGTACATATGGCAGCTAGAGTAAGTAAAGCAGATTTTGATGATAAGGTGCTCGGAAGTTCACTTCCGGTTCTGGTTGATTTTTATTCAGACAGTTGTGTGCCATGCAAGAGAATGTCTCCTGTAGTAGGTGATGTTGAGGATGAGAGAGAAGGCAGCCTGTCAGTGTATAAAGTCAATATTAATTTTGATACAGAGCTTGCAGAACAGTATGACGTACAGTCAGTTCCTACACTGCTGCTGTTTAAGGGCGGGGCAGAGGTTGCAAGACAGTCAGGTGCAGTAAGAAAAGATGCACTGAATGCATGGATAGATGACAATGTTAAATAAACATACGAGGTATTAAGCGTACATGGTATGTTAAGCGCACTTCATTTTAGCGCACAAATAAAGCAAAATATTAAGCCGCAGAGGCAGAAATGAGGAGATTATGAAGATCACAGTTTCAGGAACAGCAAAAGAAGTAAAAGACGGACTTACATTACCGGAGCTTATCGAACTTGAGAATGTTGAACAGCCTGAGTATGTTACAGTATCAATTAATGAGGAATTTGTTGCAAGTGCAGATAAGGACAGCACAGTTCTTAAGGATGGTGACAGTGTAGAATTCCTTTACTTCATGGGAGGTGGAAGCTATGGCGTTAACTGATGAGCAGATTGAAAGATATTCAAGGCACATTATTCTCAAAGAGGTAGGTGCCAAGGGACAGAGAAAGCTTCTTAATGCCAAGGTGCTTATAATAGGTGCCGGCGGACTTGGAGCACCTGCAGCAATGTATCTTGCGGCAGCAGGCGTAGGAACAATCGGAATCGTAGATGCCGATGAAGTAGACTTGAGCAATCTTCAGAGACAGATAATACATCAGACAGCAGATGTCGGCAAGGCGAAGGTTAAGTCCGCAAAAGAGACAATGAATGCAATGAATCCTGATGTAACTGTCAATACATACAGAGAGTTTGTCACAAGTGAGAATATTATGGACCTTATCAGGGACTATGATTTCATAATTGACGGTACAGATAATTTCCCTGCAAAGTTCCTTATTAATGATGCCTGTGTAATGGCTAAGAAGCCTTTTTCACATGCAGGAATCATCAGATTCAAGGGTCAGCTTATGACCTATGTTCCTGGAGAAGGACCATGCTACCGTTGTGTATTCAAGAATCCACCACCAAAGGATGCAGTGCCTACATGCAAGCAGGCAGGCGTTATCGGCGCAATGGGCGGTGTTATCGGAAGTCTGCAGGCAATGGAGGCAATTAAGTATATTCTTGGAGTTGGAAAGCTTCTTACAGGATACCTTCTTACTTATGATGCAATTAATCAGGAATTCCATAAGATTAAGCTGCCATCAGATACATCAGGATGCGCAGTATGCGGTGACCACCCTACAATTACAGAGCTTATCGATTATGAGCAGGTAGAGTGCACAGACCACTAATGTGACAGCCTGCAGAAATGAGGTAATTCATGATATCAATGAAAAAGTCAGATTATGATCTGATTCTTGAACATGCAAAGTCTGTTGTGCCTGAAGAGGCATGCGGACTCATTGCAGGAACAATAGATAATGGCAGTAAGACCGTTGGGAAGGTGTATATTCTTACCAATATTGACCATTCTAATGAGCATTTTACACTTGATCCGAAAGAACAGCTTGCGGCAGTTAAAGATATGAGAGCATCAGGCCTTGTTCCGCTCGGTAACTGGCATTCTCATCCGGAGTCTCCGTCAAGACCTTCAGAAGAAGATAAGAGACTTGCGTATGACAGCAAGGCAAGCTATATGATTCTGTCACTTATGGATGCCGGTAATCCGGTACTTAATTCATTCCACATTGAAGGAAATGAATCAACGAAGGAAGAGCTTGTTATATGTTAGATGTTATTATTATAGGCAGTGGTCCGGCAGGGCTTACAGCCTCAATATATGCAAAGCGTGCAGGACTTAATGCAGTTGTTGTTGAAAAAGAATATATGGGTACAGGTCAGATAGCCGACAGCAGCAGAGTTGATAATTATCCGGGAATGCCCGGAGTAGACGGATATTCTCTTGGAGAGAGCTTCCGCAGCCATGCAGAATCACTTGGCGTGGAATTCATTGAAAGAGAGATTGTAAAGCTTGATAACAGCAAAGGCAGCTGGGTATGCACATGCGATGACGGAAGCACACTTGAAGCTCAGACAGTACTCTATGCGGCAGGATGCAGGCATCGCAGTCTTGGAATAGACTCCGAAAGTGTATTTCAGGGAAAAGGTGTTTCTTACTGTGCAGTCTGCGATGGGGCATTTTACAGGGATAAAAATGTGGCAGTAGTTGGAGGTGGAGACACAGCGCTTGATGATGCACTGTACCTTTCTGATATATGCCGTAAAGTATATCTTATCCACAGACGTGACGGCTTCCGCGGTTCGGCATCAACACTTGCCAGGCTTAAGGAAAAGGCAGATATCGAGATTATAACCAATGCAAGGATAGAGCAGATTACGGGTGATAAAAAGGTGTCAGGTGCAGACTTAAGCAATGGTGCCCATGTTGATATTGACGGAATCTTTGTTGCTGTTGGCATGATTCCGCAGACTTCACTGCTTGAAGGCTTTGATGTGCTGGATGACAGCGGATATGTTGTTGCAGGAGAAGATGGTGTAACATCATGCAGTGGGCTTTTTGCTGCAGGTGATGCAAGAACCAAGAATCTCAGACAGGTAATAACTGCGGCTTCGGATGGTGCCAATGCCATGTACTCAGTCATGCATATGTTGTCAAAATAGACAAAAATAACGTCAAAATTTCTTAAAATTTGGTTAATCTGTTTAGCAACTAGGCGCTATAATATACGCGTAACAAGAAAAAGCAATACTTAACAAAACCTGCCTATAGCGATATGGTGTACAGCCATAAGATATAAGTTGAAGGCTGCTAAGCAAATCAGATTTTTGGAGGAAAAGGTAAATGAATACTTTAAAAGCTGAAAAGAGAAGTTTGGATGTTAAGGCAAAGAGATTAAGACGCGAAGGATTTGTTACGGGCAATGTATTTGGCAGAGAATTAGCAGAGTCAATACCTGTAAAGATGCAGAAGGTTGATGTGGAGCGTATGATGAAGACAGACCATAAGGGCAGTCAGATTATGCTTGATGTTGACGGAGAACAGTATGATGTTCTTATTAAGGATATTGCATTTAATCCACTCAAGGGTATAGTCGAGGAGATTAGTTTTCAGGCATTGGTAAGCAATGAGATGGTACATTCTGTAGCTGAGGTAATACTGGTTAACCATGATAAGGTTGCCGAAGGTGTCGTACAGCAGCTCCTGAATGAAGTTTCATATAAAGCATATCCGTCAGCAATCGTAGATTCAGTTAAGGTTGATGTAAGCCAGATGAAGATTGGTGATACAATCAGAGTTAAGGATCTTGATATTGCGGCTGATAAGGATGTAGAGATTCATACAGACCTCGAAGCTCCTGTTGTAACGGTAACAGCAGTTCATAATGATGTTCCTGAGACAGATGAAGAATCAGCAGACGGTGAGGCAGCAGCAGAATAATCGGAACAAAAGCAGTAGATTGTTCTGTATGCATTATTAGAACTTAATATGTAGTATTATAAAGGCGGCATTACTCCGGCAGAATTGTTGGAGGTGCCGCTTTTTGCTTGAAAATATGGCATAATTAGGATATAATTCAACATATTAGCGGACAAATACATAAAGAAAAGGAACAGGAAAAATGGCTAACATGAATATGGATTTTCCACCACAGGTAGTGGAAGGCAACATAAGGGCAGAAGTTGACAGAGTTAATATGCCTTTTGTAAGAATGGTACTTCTTGGAATATTTGCAGGAATGTTTATTGCCGGAGGCGCTGCAGCAAGCAGTGTGGCAATGCATGCGATAAGTAACGTAGGACTGGCAAGGCTTCTGGGCGGCGTAGTATTCCCGGTAGGACTTATGATGATAGTATTTATCGGTGGAGAACTTTTTACCGGTGACTGCCTTCTGATACTTGGCTTTATTGATAAGAGATATAAGGTTACTGCAATGATAAGGGTTCTGGTTGTTGTATACATAAGCAATCTTATAGGAGCGATGGTGATAGCACTTCTTGTATCGCTCAGCGGTCAGTACAATTACACTGACGGACTTCTTGGAGCGTATACAATCAAGGTTGCGATGGGGAAGGTTAATATGTCCTTCGGGCAGGCATTCTGTTCGGGAATTATGTGCAACATATTTGTGTGTGCTGCGGTACTTATGGCAGCGGCAGCCAAGGATATCGCAGGCAAGGTATGGGCTATATTCTTTCCGATAATGGCATTTGTTGTAAGCGGATATGAGCACTGTGTAGCCAATATGTATTATATTCCGGCAGGAATATTCGCACTGGGCAATGAAAAGTATGCAGCCAGGGCAGCAGCGGAGTACGGATACACATATGAGCAGATGTCGGTTGTTGACTGGAAGCACTTCTTTATTAACAGCTCAATTCCTGTAACTCTTGGCAATATTGTCGGAGGCATGCTTTTTGTAGGAGTAATTCTTTATCTTATATATGGTAAGAATATCCGGCATGATTCAACACCGGCATCACTTAAAAAGGAAGCAAAGTAACATTAGGATTACAAAATATAATTAGAATGTGCAGATGAGAATGCACGGAATGGAGGCAGATATGAATTCTAACAAAGGATCCAGAATAGCAAAGGCAGTTGCACCGGCAATAGTTGTCCTCACAGTTATGATATTGTGGCAGGTGATTGTGTTAGAGCTTCTTGAGAAAGGAATTATTAACACACTTATTGCATTCATACTTCAGACAGTATTAATCGCAGCAGTAGCAATTCTTGTAATTCTTATGGCTAAGTCAATTGTCGACCAGATTAAGGCAGCATCTGACGGAACAGGACAGGCAGAGAACAGTAAGTTTGCACAGAAAGCAGATAAGCTTGCAAGACGTGATGACAGCCTTGGTGAATTAGTCAGGACAATAAGAAAAGCAGCATCATCATTTGCGGGGATTGTAGGAGGAATCAATGTCGCAACTAAGGAACTCGGAGAAGTTTCTGAAGAGTTCAATGCAATATTTACGGACATGCAGAATTCTCTTGGAATGACTAATGAGTCAGTCAGCCTTATTGCAAAGAATACAATAGCACAGGCTGACAAGACTAACAGGATTAAGGACAGAATTGATGAGATAAGCCGGTCAATCAGCGGAATATCGGATAATGTCAATGCACTTACCGTAAGTGCAGATAAGATGGAAGAATGCAACAGCAATGCTGAAGAGATTATTAATAAGCTTATCGAGATAAGTGTCCAGTGTAAGGAAGCAATTGAGGATGTAAGAAAGCAGGCAGATCTTACTAATCAGTCTGCACAGCAGATTCAGACGGTTACAGAGATAATAGCGGATATATCGAGCCAGACCAATCTTCTTGCACTTAATGCTTCGATTGAAGCAGCAAGAGCGGGAGAGAACGGTAAGGGCTTTGCGGTAGTTGCAGAACAGATAAGGGTTCTTGCAGACCAGTCAAGAGAGTCAACGCAGAAGATTAATACACTTGTTACTGATCTTATCGGTAATTCAGATGTCAGCGTACAGATAACGGAGAGAGTATCAGAGGCTGTTGTGGAGCAGAACAATAAGATTAAAGAGACGGAAGAGATATTCAAGACACTGAATAACGAGGTAGGACAGGTTGGCAATGCAATATCAGGAATCGGAACTGAGGTTAATGACCTTAAGAACAGCAGTGACGAGATTGGTGCGGGTATTGAGTCACTTACTGAATTTGCTGATCAGAATGCTGAGAGTGCAAAGATAACAACAGATAAGATGGAAGACCTCAAGAAGACAGTAGACGGATGCACACAGGCAACAGATAAGGTAGTAAGTGTATCTGAGCGCCTTGTAAGTTTTGTTAAGGATGCAGAGAACGCAGGTTCCAGAGTTACACAGGTAAGAAAGAATCTGAAGTAAAGCAGGAATAATAGAATAGAATATCCCCATGTGTGGTGAAGCTAAGTAGAATGTTAAGCCACACATGGGGATATTTTTTATACTAATCTCAATTCCGAAGGCACAAAGTGCCGTAAGAGCCGCGAGCCGGATGTCAGATATGGCTCTGCGAAATTTATGCCTTTTCTTTGCGGCTCTTTGAAAATGTAATGAACATTATCAATCCTACAAGAATTACAGCGAATGCCATCCATCCGATGAGAACGGGAAGAGTTCTTGATGAGAATGTATCGTAGTAACCTTTGAGATAGATAAATATGATTATTGCCGGCAGTATGTAGCTCATGTAAGTACGAAGTGCAGAGGCACCTGAAAGCTTAAGTCCTTTACCGGTATCGGCCTCACTGATGAAGCTGTTCCAGCCCCATCCATTGCTGCGTGTACAGAAGAGCACGAATACGAGGCTTCCGAGAGGAAGAAGATTATATGAAACAAGAAAATCTTCAAGGTCCATTAATGTTGAACCGTCTCCAAGCGGCTGAAATCCTGATAATATGTTAAAGCCGAGTACAGCAGGCATTGAGAGTATTATTATAAGTACAATATTGAAACAGACTGCTTTGCGGCGTTCCCATCCACCCATATCAATGAAGAAGGATATAATATTTTCAAATACAGCGATAATTGTTGATAATGCTGCAAATGACATAAATATGAAGAAAGAACAGCCCCATATATTACCGCCTGCCATATTGTCGAATACGTTAGGCAGTGTAATAAATAGAAGAGACGGACCGGCACCCGGCTGTACACCATAGGCAAAGCATGCCGGAATAATTATAAAGCCTGCCATAAGTGCAACAAATGTATCGAGCAGAACGATATTTATTGATTCACCAAGCAGTGTGCGTTCCTTATTGAGGTAGCTTCCGAATATTGCCATGGCACCGATACCGATACTAAGTGTAAAGAATGCATGTGACATTGCGGCAAATACAACATTGCCGATGCCGGCTTCCTTTACAAGCTGGAAATCAGGTACGAGATAGAACTTAACGCCCGCACCTGCGCCCGGAAGCACAAGTGAATGAATGGCAAGGATAAGCATGAGCACCATGAGAATCGTCATCATTACCTTTGTAATCTTTTCAACACCCTTCTGGAGACCGAGGGCACATACACCAAATGAAAGAAGTACTGTAATTATCATCCAGAATGTCATCTCACCCGGAGATGCAAGCATTGCTGAAAATGTATCTGCAACTGCTGAAGGAGTGACATTGGTAAGCTGTCCGGAAGCTGTCTTGAATACATAACCTATCATCCATCCGCCGACCATTGTGTAGAACATCATAAGCAGATAACAGCCGAGTATGCTGATCCACTTAAGCCAGTGCCAGCGTGAACCTTTTGCTTCAAGTATGTCAAATGCAACAGCCATGCCGTGACCGCTTCCGCGTCCTACCGCAAATTCACATATTATAATCGGGAGACCGAGTATAGCAAGAAATACAAGATAAATGGCGATAAATGCCGCACCCCCGTATTGTCCGCAGATATACGGGAACTTCCACACATTGCCAAGACCGATGGCGCATCCTGCTGATACGAGGATGAAACCAAGTCTTGAACTGAAATTTTCTCTTGATGTCATAATTAATTTCCTTTCCTGATTTTTGCAAATGCTGTATAGATTATTATTCCGACAAGCAGGAGTGCAAATATCATCCAGCCTGTAAGTACTGCCGTACCCTGTCCGGCAAATGTATCATAGTAGCCCTTTAGGTAGATGACTACGATAATAAGCGGAAGTATGTAAGTCATGTAAAATCTTATCCATACAGGAAATTTCATTCCGAGTCCTGTGTTAGCTTCGGTAATAAAGCTGTTCCAGCCCCACCCGTTGTTATGTGTACAGAACAGCACGCTCATGAGGCTTCCGAGAGGAAGGAGATTGTACGATACAAGGAAATCTTCAAGATCCATTATCGTAGAGTTGGCTCCAATCGGCTGAATCCCTGACAGGACATTATAACCGAGTACTGCCGGAATTGATAATATTATTATAAGTATAATATTGAACTTAACGGCCTGTGAACGTGTCCATCCGCCAAGATCTATATAGAATGATATTATACTTTCAAATACTGCAATTATCGTTGAAAGTGCAGCAAATGACATAAATATAAAGAAAGCACATCCCCAGATTCTGCCTCCTGCCATGTGATTGAACACATTAGGCAGTGTAATGAACAGGAGTGACGGACCGGCATCAGGCTGTACACCGTATGCAAAGCATGCCGGAATAATGATAAAGCCTGCTGTAAGAGCAACAAATGTGTCAAGAAGCACAACATTTATTGATTCACTTAACAGACTGCGCTCTTTGTTAAGGTAGCTTCCGAATATCTCCATTGAACCGATACCTACGCTGAGTGTGAAGAATGCGTGTGACATTGCCGCAAATACAACATTGCCGATTCCGTAATCTTTCATATTATTAAAATCAGGAACAAGATAGAATCTTACACCCTCTGACGCACCCGGAAGCACAAGGGAGTGCAGCGCAAGTACTATCATAATAACAATAAGAATCATCATCATCACTTTTGTGATTTTCTCTACTCCGTTCTGAAGACCAAGCGCACATATTCCAAATGAAATAACAACGGCTGCAATCATCCATCCGGTCATCTGTACAGGTGACTGGAGCATGTCTGAGAAGGAACCGGCAATCTGTACCGTGTCAAGTCCGACAATCTGACCGGAAACATATTTCCACATATAGCACAGCATCCATCCGCCGACAAGTGTGTAGAACATCATAAGAAGATATGAACCTGCCATGCAGCCCCACTTAAGGCGGTGCCAGCGTGTCCCTTTCTTCTCGAGAGTATCAAGTGCGACGGCCATGCTTCCGCGGCTTGCGCGGCCTATGGTAAATTCGCACACTAAGATAGGAAGTCCCAGGATGGCAAGAAATACCAGATAGATAACTATAAATGCGGCACCCCCGTATTGGCCACAGATATAGGGAAACTTCCATACGTTTCCAAGACCTATGGCGCATCCGGCGGATACAAGGATGAAGCCAAGTCTTGATGCAAAGGTTTCTCTTTGTTTCATTGTTTTCCTCTTTCTAATACATTATTTACCCCTGACTATCGCAAACGATAGACAGCAATAATTAATGATACCATAAATTAAGAATTATTGGAAGATGAGAAAAGAGTGTGGATATTTAAGGTAAATAATAAAATAATATTAAAATAGCTGTGACACCTAATCAAACAAAGGATGTCATGGCTATTTTATTGTAATAATATGTACGGGTATATAAATGATATAATCAATATAATCATATGAAAAAATATATATAATTAATTATCTGGTTGAGAAAAATTGTACAGAAATAAATACATGCTATTCACCTATTGACATAGTAGGTAAATAGGCGATACAATTCATATACGCAATAAATACCGCAAATGCGATTGGAGTAGAGTATGATGATATCGACTAAGGGCAGATATGCCCTGAGGGTTATGACTGATCTGGCGCAGCATGGAACGGGAGATTTTATTCCGTTGAAGGAAATATCGGCCAGACAGGGTATCTCCTTAAAATATCTGGAAAGTATAATGACTATACTGTCCAAGGGACATATGGTCAGGAGTGCAAGTGGCAAAGGTGGCGGTTACTGCCTGATAAAGTCACCGGAGGAATACAGGGTCGGAGATATACTCAGGCTGACTGAGGGCGACCTTGCACCGGTTGCATGTCTTGCTCCTGATACGAAGAAGTGCGACCTTACGAATGAGTGTTATACACTGCCGTTCTGGAAGGGACTTGGAGATGCGATTAATGAGTATCTTGACGGACATACGCTCGCAGATCTGGTGTCAGGCAGCAGTATGCAGCATTGTACTGCATCACACGACAATAATTAATAATATATAGCAGGAGGATTATATGGCTGGCAAATCATTATTAGAGGTAAAGAATTTACACGTTAACATCGAAGATAAAGAGATTCTTCATGGTGTTAACCTTACTATAGGTGAAGATGAGACGCATGTACTTATGGGGCCTAACGGAACCGGTAAGTCAACTCTCGGATATGCGGTTACGGGCAATCCAAGATATTCAATATCAGAAGGACAGATAATATTCAATGGCGAGGACATTACCAATATGCCTGTCAATGAGAGAGCTAAGAAGGGCATATTCCTTTCATTTCAGAATCCGCTGGAAGTACCCGGAGTTACACTGAGTGCATTTATCAGAAGCGCACTTGAGCAGAAGACAGGCAAGAGAGTACGCCTCTGGGATTATAAGAAGAAGCTTGCACAGACAATGGAACTTCTTTCAATGGATGAATCTTATGCAGAGAGAGATCTTAATGTCGGATTCTCAGGCGGTGAGAAGAAGAAGGCTGAGATTCTTCAGATGCTTATGCTTGAACCGTCACTTGCAATCCTTGATGAGACAGATTCAGGTCTTGATGTTGACGCTGTTCGCACAGTATCAAAGGGCATAAGTATTTACAAGGAGCAATGCAGGGGAAGCCTCCTCATTATAACACACAGTACACGAATCCTTGAGTCACTTCATGTTGATGTAACACATGTAATGGAAGAAGGAAAGATTGCAAGAGAAGGCGATGCATCACTCGTTGATGAGATTAATGAAAATGGATTTGAAGATATAAAGGCGTAAATAATATATAGAATATATAGTTGGGGCTTTTGCCCGGCATTATCTGATCTGATTATTGCAGATTATTATAATACGCTGGATTGGAGTATTGGAATGAAAGAAAAGAGTCATGTAGATGATATAGACAGAAGTGTCTATGATATCAGGGATAAAGAGCATGATGCTTATAGAATCGAAGCAGGACTTACACCTGAGATAGTTGATAAGATATCAAAAGAGAAGAATGACCCGGAATGGATGCATGAGTTCAGACTGAAGTCACTCGAGATATATAATGGCATGAAGATACCTGACTGGGGTCCTTCAATTGAAGGTCTTGATATGGAGCATATTGCAACGTATGTAAGACCTAACACAAAGATGCAGGGTGACTGGAAAGATGTGCCACAGGATATTAAGGATACATTTGAAAGACTTGGTATTCCGCAGGCTGAGAGGAAGTCACTTGCAGGTGTCGGTGCACAGTATGATTCAGAGCTTGTATACCACAATGTAAAGGATGAGGTTGCAGCACAGGGCGTAATCTATACTGATATGGAGAGCGCGCTTAAGGGTGAATATGCCGATATGGTACATGAGTACTTTATGAAGCTTGTAACACCCAGAGACCATAAGTTCGCGGCACTTCACGGAGCTGTGTGGTCTGGCGGCTCATTTGTATATGTACCGAAGGGCGTTGATGTTTCAATACCTCTTCAGTCATATTTCAGACTTAATGCCAAGGGTGCAGGACAGTTTGAGCATACACTTATAATTGTTGATGAAGGAGCAAGCCTTCACTTTATCGAGGGATGTTCAGCACCTAAGTATAATGTTGCCAACCTGCATGCGGGATGCGTTGAGCTTTTTGTTAAAAAGGATGCAAAGCTCAGATACTCGACAATTGAGAACTGGTCTAAGAATATGTACAACCTTAATACAAAGCGTGCACTTGTAGAAGAGGGCGGTACGATTGAATGGGTGTCAGGCTCATTTGGTTCACATGTAAGTTATCTCTATCCTATGAGTATTCTCAAGGGAAGGGGTTCTAAGATGGAGTTCACCGGTGTAACATTCGCCGGTGAAGGACAGAACCTTGATACGGGTGCCAAGGTAATCCATGCGGCACCGGATACAAGTTCATATATGAATACACGTTCAATAAGCAAGAGCGGTGGAATAAGTACATTCCGAAGCAGTGTTGTTGTGCAGAAGAATGCATCTAATGCAAAGTCTGCGGTATCATGCCAGTCACTTATGCTTGATTCAGAGTCAAGGTCTGATACAATTCCGGCTATGGACATCCGTACTAAGGACGCAGCGGTCGGACATGAAGCCAAGATTGGAAGTATAAGTGATGATGCGGTGTTCTATCTTATGTCAAGAGGCATGAGTGAAGAGGATGCAAGAGCACTTATCGTAAGTGGATTCGCTGACAATGTTTCTAAGGAGCTGCCACTTGAGTATGCCGTTGAGATGAATAATCTTATACGTCTTGAGATGAAAGGAAGTATTGGCTGATATGACAAACAATGAAAATATAATTATCAACAGACTGCCTGCCAAGACATGGTACTGGCTTGATGTTAACGAAACAAAGCTTCCATGGGACAGAAGCAATACAGTTGAACTTGAATCACAGACGGTAACGGCAGCAAAGGCAGAGAAGCATGCGCCTGTGAGGATTCATGTTAATACAGTTGACGAATACAGTAATAAAAATATAAGGCTGGAAGCCATGACAGGCGGAGAGCTTACGGTATTCATGAATTATGGCACAAGGTATAATCTTGCGGTCCATACAGAGATTATTGCACATGAGAATTCGGTTGTGCGTCTTGTACAGACACAGCATACCGAAGAGAATGCCGTATTATATAACGAGATAAAGGGTGAATGTGCAAAAGGCGCTAGAGTTGAGCTTATTCAGGTATTCCTTGGCAAGGGCGATGTATACTCAGACAGCCGCTTTGAACTTTCAGGTGAGAAGAGCAGCCTGAAGGCTGATATAGGATATATAGGACAGCATGAGCAGAAAATAGACATCAATGTTGTTGCTAATCATACAGGCAGAGAGACGGAGAGTGAGATTAATGCCGGCGGAGCGCTTAAGGACGCATCTAAGAAGGTATTCAGAGGCACGATTGACTTTAAGAGGGGTGCCGTTAATGCTGTAGGCAATGAGCAGGAGACAGTGCTTATGCTTGGTGATGATGTGCAGAATAAGACGATTCCGCTTATACTGTGTGCTGAGGAAAATGTTGTAGGTAATCACGGAGCTACAATCGGTGAGCTTGATGATGATACGCTGTTTTACTTTGAAAGCAGGGGAATTGACAGGGAGCATGCAGAGAATATCATGGCAAGAGCTTCAATCGACAGGCTTTCAAGAATGACGGAGGATGAAGAAACACAGAATATCATAAGTGACGGTCTTAAGGAGGTGCTTGGATATGACGAATAATTCATATGATTATCGTCAGGACTTTCCGCTTCTTATGCAGGACAGGACAATATATATTGATAATGCGGCAACATCGCAGCGTCCGCAGTCCGTTATAGATGCGGAGATGGATTTTTACAGAAATCATAATGCCAATCCACTGCGCGGTTCATATCCGCTCAGCGTGGAGGCAACTGATATATATGAGAATGCAAGAGTTACTGTTAAGAATTTTATAAATGCATCCTCAACAGAAGAGATTATATTTACACGCAATACAACAGAAGGACTCAACCTTGTAGCATACAGCTATGGTCTTACTAATATCAGCGCCGGCGATGAGATAGTTGTCTCAATAATGGAGCATCACAGCAACCTTCTCCCATGGCAGATGGTATCAAGACAGACCGGTGCCGCTCTTAAGTTTATTGAGTGCGAGCAGGATGGAAGCGTTGATCTTGATAAGGTGGCCGCACTTATAACGGATAAGACAAAGCTTGTTGCAATGACACATGTATCTAATGTGCTCGGACGTGAGAATCCGATAGCAGAGGTGGCTGCACTTGCACATGCTAAGGGTGCGGTTATGGTAGTTGACGGAGCTCAGAGTACACCGCATATGGCAATTGATGTCAGGGCACTTGGGGCAGATTTCTTTGCATTCTCAGGTCACAAGCTTATGGGGCCTATGGGAATTGGTGTCCTATACGGACGCAGGGAACTGCTTGATAAGATGCCTCCGTTCTTATCAGGCGGAGAGATGATTGACTCAGTTACAAGAGACGGTGCCAAGTTTGCCGAGCTTCCGCATAAGTTTGAAGCCGGTACTGTCAATGCAGCAGGTGCAGCAGGGCTTGATGCTGCAATTAAGTATATTCAGTCGGTAGGATTTGATTATATGCAGGAGAGAGAACTTGCTGTTACCCGGCGTGCTCTTGAAGGAATGAAGAATATTCCGCATGTTCATATATTTGGTTCGGATAGGGCGGAAGAGCACACAGGCATTATTACATTTGCAATTGATAATGTACATCCGCATGATGTAAGTGAGGTGCTTATTGCCGACGGTATAGCAGTACGTGCCGGACATCACTGCGCACAGCCGCTGCTTGCATATCTTGGCGTTAATTCAACAACAAGAGCAAGCTTTATGTTCTATAATACTGAGGAAGAGGCTGATGCATTTGTTAAGAGTGTTGCAAGCGTAAGGGAGAGAATGGGATATGGAGAATAGAAGTTTTTATAACGAGATACTGACGGAGCACAACATACGTCCTGAATTCAAGCATGACCTTCCTGATGCGGATATCGTACTTGAAGGAGTTAATCCAAGCTGCGGAGATGATATATGGCTTAAGCTTAAGGTTGATGGTGATGTTATAACTGACGGAGCCTTTGTAGGCGACGGATGTGCAATATCACAGGCTTCTGCAGATATCATGCTTGGAATGGTTATCGGCAGGAAGAAGGAAGAGGCTCTTAAGATGGGCGAGATATTCATGAAGATGATAAAGGGCGAGGCAACAGAGGAGGAGATTGACAGCCTTGAAGAAGCTTCTGCACTTAAGGATATAGCTCATATGCCTGCCCGTGTAAAATGCGCAGTGCTCGGATGGAGAACTCTCAAGGAGGCAATTCAGGAGAACTGATATTATTCAGGGGAAAAATGATTACAGAATAAGAAGCCCATATATATCAGACTACATTTAAATACGAACAATTTCCACAAATCTCCATAGAATAGTATAGAAAACAATATGGAGATTTTTTTATGGAAAGACAACAGATTCCACCATCAGCTCCGCTTGCTATGGCATATGTGCCGTGGCAGGAATGGAACAGCCTGTTTGCTCTTGATGAAGCACTTCGCTGCGGTACGTTATTTAAAACTCTGTACAAACCATTTATGGGAGGTGGCAGGTAATATGATGAATTCTAATATGAACCGCCGCAACGTGCAGTACAGACAGGACCGCCAGCCGATGCCGCAGCCGGCAGTACAGCCACAGTGCCAGCCTTCATGCCAGACATGTCCGGGAACATGTAATGATGGCAGCATGATGACGGGGAATAATGGTAATCCCCAGATGATGCCTGCCGGCGGACCGGGACCTGAGAGAAGGCCGATGCCGGTACCTGACCACCAGACACTTATGAATGAGATATATCAGCTTGGCTTTGCAATTGTTGAGACAGTGCTTTATCTCGATACGCACCCGTCTGACGCTGATGCCCTTAACTATTATAATCAGATAAAGAGACGCTACAGCCATGTCATGGAGATGTATTCAAGAGAATACGGACCGCTTCTTAATACAAATGTTATGAATGACAACTACTGGAGCTGGGTGGCAACACCTATGCCTTGGGAAGTGGAGGGCTGTTAGATATGTGGAATTATGAAAAAAGACTTGAATACCCTGTAAATATCAAGAATCCTGACCCGGCGATGGCAGCTATGGTAATAAGCCAGTACGGCGGCCCTGACGGTGAACTTGGAGCATCAATGCGATATCTGTCACAGAGATACACAATGCCATACAGGGAAGTGGCGGGAATATTGACTGATATAGGCACGGAAGAACCGGCGCCACAATGATAACTGTGGCTCTGCTGCTGGGATTGAAGGCCTTTTTTTACCTGATTTCAGAATCTGAACTTAATCTCAAGCCTGAACGGAGGAGAATACCATCCACCTCTTTTAGCCATATCTCTATAATTTATACCATAATCTGAACAATTATCCGCCGTCAGCCTTACGGCACCAGGACGGGTATATATCATGTCATTTATTATCGCCTTAAGATACTGATTCTTAATCTCAGCACTTGCGGCAGGATTCTGCAATGCATTAAGTGCGTCACCAAACTTCGCTATACGCTCCCGGTAGTCAACCGGATCCGGCGAATCCTTTCTTGCCTGCTTAAGAGCACGCTCAACCTCTGCTTTATCTTCTTTGACATGCTTGTTGAGCTTATCGAATATAGCCCGCGGCATACCTTCCATTGAGTATACTTCCCATTGCTTTACTTCCTTGGCTTCAAGCGCTGTAAGCCGCGCCTCAAGGTCCGTGACAAGCGCTCTGTGTATATCCACTTCGTTAGCATTATCATGCTTAACCTTAATCTTAAAATCATCTATGTAAGCAGTAAGCACCTTACAGATATAATCAATCAGCTCTTCATAGCCAATGCTTCCGCTCTTACAATGCCGCTGGTCATCACATGACAGACGCAGGCTGCCGCGCCCATCATGCCGCAGGCTCATGCTGTAGCCGCAGGAGCAGTGCAGGATGGATGCAAACACGTTGGACACCCTGGTATCGGGGCGGCACCGGTGGGAACGTCCCTGTCTGGCAAGTGCGGCGTGGAACAGCTCTTCACTTATGATAGCTTCATGGCGTCCATCGAATATAAGCATGTTCTCATTCCAGGGGCGTGTCTTATAGACCTCCTGATTATCAACAACAGTTATTGTCTTGCGCCGGTTCCATACAACCTTGCCAATGTAATGATAGTTGCGGAGAATATCCTTAATAACGGCAGGGTTCCAATGAGCATTGTGCAGCGGATGTATCCCAAGGCTGTCAAGGTGGTTGGCAATACGCTGTGCGCCCCAGTCTTTGTTGACATACAGCTCATATATAAGGCGCACTACGTCAGCCTGCTCCTTATTGACTGCAAGGGTAGGGCAGTTCTTCTTGCCAATGCGGATTACAGCCCTGTCATATCCGTATGGAGGCTTTGAGCCGAGATAGTTACCCTCCTGAACAGACTGCAGGCGCCCACGCGCCTGTATCTTCTTAAAGTATTCAAGGTATTCGTTGCCACGCTTAAGCTCACGTTCAAATATATCACGGTCCCACTCATCCCTTAAGTCATATGTCTTCATGGGAGTTATTACCTGCGTATTAGTGTATCTTAAGAGCTTCATAAGCCTTCCGGCATCTTCAAGGTCACCACGGCTCAGACGCTGCACATCAACAACAAGAACGGCACGTATATCCGGTGATTCAATGGCACGGAGCAGACGGAGCATCTCTGGGCGGCCGTCTATAGTCTCGGAGGATGCCACTTCCCTGTACACGTTGCAATCAGGTACCGGAGCACCGAAGTGATTAACTGCAAAGTCACGCAGCATGTGCTCATGCTTCTCAAGCACCTCTTCAATTGTCATGTTAGGGTCATCAGAACGGGACTTACGAAGATACTGTATAACCTCTTCCGGCCTGAATGAGATATCATAACTGTTCATATTGCATCCTCCTTCTTAAAAGTATGAAAAAAGGGTATAAAAAATACGCCTACTTGCAAGCCGGGCGCATTATATGATACAATATGCAATGTGTTTGGGTATTGTATCAGGCTCCGGCTTGGTAGATATCGGTAAAGCTCTTGTGTTGGTAGCACAGGGGCTTTTATTATATTACCCTATTTGCTAATGTTCTACATATGAAAAAGCAACAGTTACTATTCTTCATCATCTTCATCATCAATAGAATATGAATTAGTATAATTCGAGTCAGATGAAAGTGATTGATGGTATTCACCGGCAATCATTGTTTTATTAAATTCTGCTGTTGGCTCTATTTCCTCAACTATTTTTTCAAGTTCATCTATAGATATCTTGAAAAATTCTTTGCGCATATTAACTTTATTTACACGTCTGTCATTAAGAATTTCATGCATTTTATTTTCAAGAGCAACAGCATCTTGAGAAAATATAAAGCTGTGTACATCGAATTTGAATGGAACACTCGCATTTCCTAGTTCATTGATTCTATCCTGAGGCTCAAGTCTACGTGTCATACCCACTTTAAAGATATCTTCACCAAAGGAACCTAAGTTACTGATTATATAAACAGTACCAGCCTTACCATTTTGCAGATTAGTAATTTCATGTTTTTTTACAACAACTTCGCCTAATTGTAATTGTAGTTCAAGAATCCTTGCTTTAAGTTTATCAATTTCGGATGAATCGGTTGCAGAAGATATAGTATCTTGTAATTTACTGATTTCGGTGTTGAACTTTTGTTCCTCTCGTAAAATACGTTTTTTCTCTTGTTCGAGGGCTTTGCGTTCTTCGACTTCTTGGCGCATTTGTTCTTTAAGAGCCATTTGCTCTTGTTTAGCTTGTTCACGTTTAACATAGTAATTGTATTCTATTTTAACTGCATTAATAAAAAGATATTCGATTTCTCCTATGAACTTTGTAAGCGTTCCGGCAATAGTTTGATTGCCTTCACCAGCAATTTTGAGATATTTTGCAGAGATATTTTTTACATGTTCAATTGATGTATCAAGTTTTTCATATTTTAATGCATATAAAACATTCTGTAATTCCGCTCTTAATGCTATAACCATTAAGTCATAAATTGATTTATTAGCTTTAGTAGTGTATCTATTTGAATATTGCTGCAGAAGATTGTCTATAAGTTTTTCGTTATCCTTATAAGCTTTTCTTAAACTCTTTACATCCATACAATGTAACTTAAGTGTTACTGATGGGGAAATTTCTTCAATATCTTCTAAATCTTTGGCGCTTAATAAGCAATTATTATAAGGAATTTGCAATGCTAAAAAGTTATCAAATGCATATGAACAACTTTTGTACAGTTCGTTGCAACGTGATATTTTATGTTGCTGAGAAGCAACAGACCTTTTTAGTTTGTCATCTTGTTGTTGCAGTTCACTTATTTCCGTCCTTAATTTATCGATTAAGACATTATTGCTTTGTATTTCATTATTAAGCAAAGCAAGATTTGCATTTGCATTACTTTCTGCAGATGCAATTTTTACAGCGGATTCTTGCTCCATTTGCTCAATCATTCTCTTTGTTTCTATATATTCAGTTGTACCAATTTCATCACAAGTTCTTCTCATTTCAGAATTTTCTTGTAACAATTGATTATTCTGAATAAGTGTCTGAGTAAATAGTTTTTGTTGTTGCTTATCATTTACAGCCTTTATGATAAGAAGAATAATACCTATAATAGGCGGAATGATAAGAAACCAAAATGCACATAAAAGTGCAATAAACCAAGTGCTTAAGTACCATTTGTTTTTTGTGTTCATAAGATTCTCCCTTTATTCTTTATGTGCTAAGGTTTCAATTAATTCGACGGATATTTTTTTATCAAAATCACCATTAATTATATACAGGAAATTGCACCGGTTTAACCCCAAACAATTCTCCCATAGCTTTCTGTGTAAGCCAGAATGACTCATCGTAGTATGCACATTTATACCTCATAAATAACGAATATCAGAACTTCCCTCTCAGCTCAACAACCTTACCGATAATTCTGACGGGCTTTGTCTGCACGTCCATATCAGAGAAGAACATAGGCTTGTATGAAGGATTGTTTGATATAAGCTCAATGCCGTCCTTGTATTTTCTCAGGCGCTTGCAGGTGGCATCATCACCATTCACCATAGCAATAATAACATCGCCATTCTCGGCTTCATCCTGTTTGCGGACAATTACGACATCACCGTCCATAATACGAGGCTCCATTGAGTTGCCTTTTATCTTAAGAGCAAAGAAGTCGCCTGTTTTAGCCATCTCTTCAGGAATCTCTTCGGTGTCTATAATATCGGTTGTAGCCTCTATTGGTATGCCGGCTGCTACGCGGCCAAGGACGTTGATTACAACTCCTTTGTGGCCTTGCGGCGTATGTTCAGTTTGTGAATTATGTTCATCCCATCCCATTAGTTCACCGGGTGATACTTTTAATGCTTTAGCAAATTCTCTGATTTTTGATTCTGAAATATCTACCTCGCCTTTTTCAATTTTAGCAATAGAAGACCTGTCTCGATATCCAGTAAGTTCGGCTAACGTATCTTGAGACATTTTAAGCTCAATACGTCGTTCCCTGATGTTTTTATATAAGTTGAGCATAAGCAGAACTCCTTCCATCTGATTGTAAGTACATAATAGCATGATGTGTAAAATAATTCAACAAAATTATTAAAAAGTGTTGACAGAAATTCACAGCGGTGATATAGTGAATTTAGTTCACGGAAGGGAGGTTATAATTTTGGCAAATGTGGAACTGTTAAAAAAGAAAATGGAAGAATCTGGAATGACTGTATCGGCCATAGCTGACAAGTCCGGAATCCTAAGAGAAACGTTGTACAATAGAATGAAAACTGGCAACTTTTATGCATCAGAAATTGTCTCGCTCACAAGAGTATTACGACTCACACGAAAAGAAAGAGACGAAATTTTTTTACCATAATACGTGAATTAAATTCACACAAAGCAGAAAGGAGGGTGAAAGGATGCAGAAAAGAACAGAAAAAGTAGCTTTTAAGGATGAAAGCAAGAGGGTAAAGAAGATATACCGGAAGCCGGCAATTATCAGAATGCCAGCCTCCGGAAAAGTAGATGCAGACAGAGTGGTTGAAAATCTTACTCATCAAATTCAAGAACATCTGTCAGAACTGAATGAAGGAATAAGCCATGACAATGAATAAAAAGGAATTTTTCAAAACCGAATTCGGAGCAGAACTTGAATGCACAGTGAAAGCCCTGAATATTGCACTTGAAGAAAGAGCAAAGTGTGGAAACCATAATTTCCAGGAAATAAGGAAAGCGAGCAAAGCAATAAATGAGCTAATGGCCAGGCTGGATGTTTATAAGCAGGGGCTCAGAACATTCTACGGATTGGATTTGCATTTCACCCGCACAGATGAATATTTTGGGCTATGCACAGAAGATGAAAGCTATTACCTGATGAAAGAAAAATATTAAGGTGAAGGTAAGGCGAGTAACACAGACACGCTGTACCGCATAGGATACAGCAGAACATGAAAGGAGAACGGCATGGAGAGAGTAATAGAACTTGAAGGTTGTACTGTAGTGCTGAACACTCCGGATATATCAGATGAGGAGAGAGCTAAACGCCGCAAGGCATTTGAGGAGGCAACAGCGAGATTCCTTATCAGGGTCGAAGAGGAGATGAGCAGGAAATGATAGAAATTCACGAAGGCACTGCTGAAAGACTAAAAGTCAGAAGCAGAGAACAGAGCGGCGATTTGACATTAAGGATTGAAACTGAGGCAGAGAATCAGGTGAACGCCCGCAGACTTTTAAGAAAGATAAGTGCGGCAATCCATAAGGAGGAACGCCGCACTAGAACGAGAATTTGTTATGAAATCAGTTGTCAGTTTTATCGATAATGGAGTAATTAGGTGGAAGCTCTACAGAATCGACAAAATCTTCACTACCTTCAAGTGAATCTACGATGTAATTGAGCACTAAAGATTCATCAGAATCTTCATCAGCTTCAATCAGGCTCAAATCAACGTATTCATAGCCATCGTGTTGGCTGCTTTGGAGAGTAGAAAGAAGATCAGAGATTTTATAAATAGCCATTTGAATGCATCCTTTCGTTTATATTTCAGCACGGAGGCTGATAAGGCGATTATAGGACGAGCAGGAGAAAAAGACAACAGAAAAGGCTTTTGAATCTGAAAATATTGAAAGGAGAGAAGAGAGATGGATACTAATTTAATCTATGGTGGCGCGGCCACGCTGGAGGACCTGTACAGGCTCAATGAGCTTGGATTTGAGTTTGTTATTGAGGATGGCAGGATAGTTGATGTCCTGCATGGATAAAAGGAGGCAGACAGTGTTAACAAGTGAGCAGATAGTGGACAGGCTCCGGGGACTCCCGGACGTTTTTGAGCAGGCAATGAAGGATAAACAGTATTACAAGGCGAAGTACTGTTATAACACGGCAGTGATAGTTGCAAGCTTCATTGAACTTGACAATACGGTCAGGGAAGAACTGTTCGGAGTGCATGGAGATGTGAATAAAGAGGTAAAGGAAGGCAGATTTGTTGATAAATGGGTCTGTAAAGCGTATGAGGAGTGCATAAAGCGCGACATGACGCATGAACACAGCATGCCTGTAAGAGTTGAATTTAAAAAGAGCTGATGCATTCGGCAAAACGCATCAGCCCAAGTGTTCCGCAATGGAAACCACAATACATCCAAAGTATACCATTGCGGAGCTGCAAAGTCAATAAACATGGGGCCGGGCGGCTCATTTTTATAACTATATAAGTATATTAAAGTTAGGACAACGGCATGGCATACAGACAGTACGAATGGATTTTTGACAACAGCATAGAGACAGATATTGTGTATGCCGGCAACTATGGTGCAAAGGGTGAGAAGAGAGCACCACGCAGGAAGGCAACACCGGAGCAGGTGAAGAGGCAGAACCAGAGAAACAAAGAGATACGGATGAGGAGGCTCATCAAGGCAAACTTCAGGGAAGGTGACCTGTGGGTCACACTCAAATATCCGGCAGGAACACGTAAGGAAGTAAAAGATGTACAGGCTGACCTTACAAGATTCCTGCGGAAGCTCCGTGACCGGTATAAAAAGCTCAATGTTCCGCTGAAGTTCATATACCGAATTGAACTTGGAACACAGGGAGGCATCCACACACATCTTCTGACCAACCGTGTACCGGATGCTGACAGGATTATACAGAGGCTATGGATCCATGGCAGGGTGAACTGGACAAGCACATATGAGTGCGGCGGGTTCAAAAGCCTTGCGGAGTACATAGTAAAGGAACCGGAAGAGATAGAGGGGCAGATGTCGCTCTTCGATGAGTCTGACAGGGGGAAGCTGATTAAGTACAGCTCATCACGCAATCTTGTCCGCCCGGAGCCGGTGAAGAAAGAATACTCACGCCGTACTGTCCGGAAGATACTGCGTGACGGTCCGAAGCCGCATCCGGGGTTTTACATTGAAAAGAATTCCATATGTATCGGTGTTAATCCATACACCGGCTACAGTTACATACACTACACGGAGATACGAATAAAACGAAAGCAGAAAGGAGGCAGTGATGCAGCATGTGAATATCTATGTTGAGAGCACATGGCGGGGACCACGTCATGCATCAGGCGTCTATGAATTTATCATGGAAGTACATATGCAGCCGGGACAGGATCCTGTGACACTCACGAAGCATACAGAACTTGATGACAGCACGGAGAACACATCATACGTGCAGGCAGCGGCGGAGGCTGTAAACCGCTTAAAGTCTAAATGCGAGGTCACTTTTTACACGCCGAACAGGTTCTTCAACATGGCGGTCAATGAATACCTTCCACGCTGGAAGAATAACGGCTATCTGTCAGCACGCGGGGACCTGATAGCAAATGCGGCCGAATGGCAGGCAATAGCACAGAAGACGGCAGCAGTCCGGGCAGAAGACCAGCACCACACATACCAGCAGTGCATGAGGGATGACATACGCAGGCTGCATCTGAAAATCAATGAAAAGCATCATGCAGAATAAGGCGGACGGCTGCTGTTACCTGTGTGCAAGGCTGCATGGCATATATGACCGGCAGGACAACCTGCAGGAGCATCATGTCATCTTTGGCAGGGCAAACAGGAGGCTGTCGGAAAAGTACGGCCTTAAGGTGTATCTGTGCCTGCATCACCACACAGAAGGACCGGAAGCGGTACACCATAACGCACAACTCCGGCAGCAGTTGGAGGAGGATGCACAGAGGGCATTCTTAAGGACGCATACAATGGCGGAATGGATGTCGATATTTGGCCGCAATTTCATCATGTCCGACAGCCCGCCGCATTTAGACTTTAAGCCAAAAAGTGAGGATTTGGGAATAACATTTTTTGAAGAGGACAGGGAGTGATGCATGTGTACGTCAGAGCCCCGCCGGAAAAAAGAATTAATATCATACAAAACAGGAGGTACAGGATGTTTTATTACAAAATTACAGATACGTCAGACGGTTCAGAACAGTTTCTGAAGCCGTCAGAGGCAAGAAGATTCTTAAGCCTTGAGGACGATGCCCTTAAGGCATATGCAGACATGGGGGCAAAGTTTGGCAGGTTTGTCATAAATAAGCTCACCGCTGAGCAGGCACTGTATGAAAAAGAAGAATTAAGGTTAAAGAGGCAGAAGACTGCAGAGGCAGACAGTCGCAGAGAGTACATAGCAGAGCATGGGGCAAGCATATGGTGCGGATATCTTCTGTTCGCGGCGAAGTTCCTACACAGGACTTCGGCAGCAGTCAGCATTGATATCAATATCAGGACATTCCGCA